>DASXFW010000153.1:0-20967 GCA_036489395.1 Acetobacteraceae bacterium
CGACCACGACCGATGGCGTGTGGGAGGTGATCTTCGTCGCACAGCGCATTGCCCAGATCGATCTGCGGGATGCGCTGTGCCCCTTGCAACCTGTCACCTATGTCCCCGAACATGTGTCAGCTATGTCCCCGGTCTGAACAGTGGGAGGGGTTGGGGGAGGGGTCGATTTGTACGCCTCGACCCCTCCCCCAACCCCTCCCACAAGGGGAGGGGAGGCCTTGTTTCTTGTTAGGCCGCCTGGCCGAAGCAATCCCGGTCGTGAGAAGCTGCCAGCGGCTCATCACGAACGAGATTGCTGCGGCCAGGCGGCCTGCAATGACAGGGGGCCCGCCCACGTTTCGCGCCGGCGCGGCAACCCTGTTGTCCTCCGCCACGGCAACAACCCTGTTGTCCCCCGCAAGGAAAAGCGGGAAGCTGCCGCGTCCTGACCGGACAGGGAACGCCCATGAACAGCGCCACAACAACAGGCGTGGACATCCGCCCCATCCAGCGTCGGTTCGGCGCCGAGATCATCGGCCTGGACCTGTCGCACGACCTGCCGGACGCGGAGTTCCGCCGCATCGAGAACGCGTGGTCCGACCACAGCTTCCTGGTGTTCCGCGACCTGGTCATGACGCCGGAGCAACATATCGCCCTGACCCGTCGCTTCGGCGTGTTGCACATCATGACGCCGCTGCATTTCAACCTGCCCGGCCATCCCGAGGTAATGGTGCTGAGCAACGTGGTGGCTGACGGCAAGCCGCTCGGGCTGCGCCGCGCCGGCATGGGCTGGCACAGCGACGGCGAGGACAAGCGCGTCCCCAATGCCGCGTCCATGCTGTACGCGCACGTCGTTCCGCCTGAGGAAGGCGATACGATGTTCGCCGATATGTACGCCGCATACGACGCGCTGCCGGAGGCGACGAAGCGGCAGATCGAGGGCCGCCGCGCGCGGTTCTCCCGCATCGACATGCACAACGTTCACTACCCGCATCTGCCGCCGCTGACCGAGGCGGAAAGGCGCAGCCGCCCGGACGTGTTCCATCCGCTGGTGCGCGTCCATCCGCGCAGCGGCCGCAGGTCTTTGTTTGTCGGCCGCTGGTCGCGCGATGTCGAGGATATGGACCCGGAGCAGGGGCGTGCGTTGATCGAGGCGTTGTTCGAACACGCGTCGGCCGAGCGGTTCGTCTATCGCCATGTGTGGCGCGTGCACGACGCGGTGCTGTGGGACAACCGCTGCATGCTGCACTGTGCGACGCCGTTCGATGAGGATCGCTATCAGCGGTTGATGCACCGCACGACGCTGGAGGGGGAGGCGTAGCGCGAGGAGCCGTCCATGTCATTGCGAGTTGGCCACCGGCCGTGAAGCCGACCCGCCGTGGATGAAGCGCCTGCGCCCCTGTCATTCCGAGGCCGCTTGGCCGAAGCAATCCCGTTCGTGACGAGCTGCCGGCGGCTCGTCGCGAACGGGATTGCTTCGGCCAAGCGGCCTCGCAATGACAGGGGCGCAGGCGCGGCGTATGGGGCAACATCTTCGGACTGGTATTATCAGACCGAAAAATACTTCGCTCGCGGGTTCAACACGACGACCGCGCTGGTCGATTGTTCCGGGTGCAACTGGAATTCGTCGGACAGCTCCACGCCGATTCGCTCCGCACCCAGCAGACGCAGCAGCGGCGCCTGGTCCTCCAGCTTCGGACAGGCGGGATAGCCGAACGAATAGCGCGACCCGCGATAGCCCTGCGACAGCATCTTCTCCATGTCGCGATCGTCCTCGGCCGCGAAGCCCAGCTCCGCGCGGATGCGCTTGTGCACGTATTCCGCCAGCGCCTCCGCCATCTCGACCGACAGACCGTGCAGATACAGGTAGTCCTGATAACGGTTCTCCTCGAACCACTCGCGCGCCACGTCCGACGCACGCGTGCCCATCGTCACCACCTGCAACGCGATCACGTCGCGCTCCGCATCGTCCACGTCGCGGAAGAAATCGGCGATACATTCGCCATCTTCCTTCGGCTGCCGCGGCAGGTTGAAGCGCGTGAGCTCCGTCACACCGTCGCGGTCGAAGATGACCAGATCATTCCCCTGTCCCGCCGCCTTCCAGTAGCCATACGCCGCTTGCGGCCGCAGAATCTCCTTCTCCTCGCAGATCGTCAGCATGCGGCGCATCACCGGCCGCAATTCCTGCTTCGCCCAGCCGAGGAAATCGTCCAGCGACCGCCCCTGTTTCCGAAACCCCCACTGGAACTGATACAAACTCCGCTCGTTGATGAACGGCACCAGCGCTTTCGGTGCCGCTTCGACAATGCGCGGTCCCCAGAACGGCGGCTCTGTCACTGGCACGTCGCGCGTGAGCCGCTGCCGTCGTTCCCGCACCGCCGCGACATCCACCGGCCGGAACGCGCGCGCATCCGCCTGACCCAGCGTCCGCGCCGTGTTACGCGGCTTCCCCGACCGCTTCGCCTGCACGGCCGCAAGATAATCGTCGAACGCGTTGCCGGTGACCTTGTCCATCAGATGCAGCCCGTCGAACGCATCGCGCGCATAGGCGACGCGGCCGCAGGCGTAGGCTCGTGCGCAGTCGTCCTCCACATAGGAACGCGTCAACGCCGCGCCGCCGAGCAACACCGGAATCTCCAGTCCCTGCCGCGACATTTCCTCCAGGTTCTCGCGCATAACCACGGTGGACTTCACCAGCAGACCGGACATGCCGATCGCATGCGCGCGGTTTTCCTGCGCCGCGTGCAGCATCTCCGCCAGCGGCACCTTGATGCCGAGGTTGACCACGCGATAGCCGTTGTTGGTCAGGATGATATCGACCAGGTTCTTGCCGATGTCGTGCACGTCGCCGCGCACCGTGGCGAGCACGATGGTGCCTTTCTCCTGTCCCTCCACCCGTTCCATGAACGGTTCGAGATAGGCGACGGCCGCCTTCATCGTCTCGGCGCTTTGCAGCACGAACGGCAATTGCATCTTGCCGGCACCAAACAATTCGCCGACGACCTTCATGCCGTCGAGCAACACGTTGTTGATGATTTCGAGCGGCGGGAGTTTTACCAAAGCCTCGTCCAGTTCCGCGGTCAGCCCCTTGCGATCGCCATCGACGATGCGGTCCTTCAGCCGGCCTTCCACCGTTTCCGCGCGCTTCTTCACCGTCGCATCGGCCAGCTTGCGGTCGGCGAACAGTTCCAGCAGGCGCTTCAACGGGTCGTAGCCTTCGGTGCGACGGTCGAAGATCAGGTCTTCCGCAACCTTCACTTCATCCGCGGCGAGCAGATGCAGCGGCCGTATCTTCGAAACATGCACGATCGCCCCGCTCATCCCCGAGCGCATCGCGTGATCCAAAAACACGCTGTTCAGCACCGCCCGCGCCGCCGGATTCAAACCGAAAGATACGTTCGACAGCCCGAGGATGATCTGGATGTCCGGGAATTCCGCGCGGATCGCCGCGATGCCCTCCAGCGTCCATTCCGCCAGCTTGCGATCGTCCTCGTTACCGGTCGCGATGGTGAAGGTCAGCGGATCGATCAGCAGGTCGGACTGCGGCAGCCCATGCTTCCCGCACGCAAAATCCACCAGCCGCCGCGCGATGCGCAGCTTGTCGGCGGCGGTCTTCGCCATGCCGACCTCGTCGATCGTCAGCGCGATCACCGCGGCACCGAATTTCTTCGCCAGGATCAGGCGATCCGTCGCGTGCTTCTCGCCGTCCTCGAAATTGATCGAGTTGATGATCGGCTTGCCGCCATGCAGTTTCAGCGCGGCCTCGATCACCGGCGTTTCCGTGCTGTCGATCACCAGCGGCGCGTTCACCGACGAGGTGAAGCGGCGGATCACTTCGCTCATCTCGAACATTTCGTCGCGACCGACGAACGCCGTGCACACATCAAGCGCGTGCGAACCCTCGCCCAATTGCTCCCGCCCCATGGCGACGCAGCTATCCCAATCGTGCTTCTCCTGCGCCTCGCGCCACTTCTTCGAGCCGTTCGCATTGCAGCGCTCGCCGATTGCGAAGATCGCATTCTCCTGCCGCAGCGGCACCGCGTTATACAGGCTGGCAACACCCGGCACCCACACCGGCTTGCGCGCCACCGGCACCGGCCGCACCGCACCGCGCCGCCGCAGCATCGCATCGAGCGCGGCGATGTGCTCCACCGACGTGCCGCAGCAGCCGCCGATCAGGTTGACGCCATCCTCGGCGATGAAGCGCTCCAGCCAGCTTGCGAGATCGTTCGGACCGAGCGGATAGTGCGTGTTGCCGTCAACAAGTTCCGGCAGACCGGCGTTCGGCATCACCGACACCAGTCCGGGCCAGTTGGCGGACATGAAGCGCAGGTGCTCCGCCATTTCCTGCGGCCCGGTGGCGCAGTTGATGCCCATCAGCGGCACGTCGAGCGCGTTCACCACGGCGGCGGCGGCGGCGATGTCGGGGCCGACCAGCAGTGTGCCGGTGGTCTCCACCGTCACCTGCGCGAAGATCGGAATGTCGCTGTGCGCCTCGGCGCGGGCGATCTTCGCGCCGTTGACCGCGGCTTTCAGTTGCAGCGGGTCCTGGCAGGTCTCGACCAAAATCGCATCGACGCCGCCGGCGATCAGGCCGCGGCATTGTTCGGCGAGTGCGGCTTCAAGTTTGTCGTAAGCAATGTTGCCGAGCGTCGGCAGCTTGGTGCCGGGACCGACGCTGCCGAGCACCCAGCGATGGCGGCCATCGGTGAATTCCTCCGCCGCCTCGCGCGCGAGCTCGCCGGCGATGCGATTGATTTCGAAGGCGCGGTCGGCGAGCTCGAACTCGCCCAGCGTGATCGGCGAACCGCCGAAGCTGTTGGTTTCCACCATGTCGGAGCCGGACGCGAAATAGCCGCGGTGGATTTCGCGGACCAGGTCGGGGCGGGAAAGGTTCAGAACCTCGGTGCAGTTTTCCTTGTCCCAGAAGTCGCGTTCGATATGCAGCGGCAGCGCCTGCACACGCGTGCCCATGGCGCCGTCGGCAAGCAGCACGTTGTCGCGTAAGGCGTCGAGAAGATGCGGGCGGGTCATGGGGCGTTCGATGCCGTGCTAAGTTTTGTAACCACAGATGCACACAGATGCACACAGATAACTTCGTCATCCCCGCGAAAGCGGCGCTTTCGCGGGGATGACGGTGGCGAGGATGACGGAATGTGGCACCTCCACGTTAATAATCTGTGTGAATCTGTGTGCATCTGTGGTTCCAATTTTTCTTTGCCGCGTTCCGCTAAACAGCCAGCGCATAGGTCTCAGCGACGACCGCATCGGCATGTCGCGTCGCCGGCCAGATGCGGATGTCCAACGGCCCCGGAACAGTCAGCGGATCGCCGCCCTCCAGGCCCGCCGCGAACAGCATCCCCGCCATGTCCGCATCGGCGAAGCCCGGCCAGCGATGCGCCAGCTTTGTCGCCAGATCGTCGCGCGCATGCCGCGCCAGATCGATGACGATCAGCCGCCCATCGGGCCGCAGCACGCGCGCCACTTCGCCCAGCACGCCGGCGGGATCTTCCGCGTAGTGTAGCACCATCTGCAGCACGGCGGTGTCGAATGATGCGTCCGCCAACGGCAGCCGGTACATGTCGGCCAGCCGCACTGCGCAGTGCGTCAGCCCCGCGCGCGCCAGCCGGGACCGGGCCAACGCCAGCATCGCCTTCGACGCGTCCACCCCCAACCCCTGGCCGAACCGCGGCGCCAGCAGCTCCAGCACGCGGCCGGTGCCGGTGCCGACATCGAGCAGCCGCGTGTCCGGCGCGGGCGGGATCAGCGACAGCAACGCGTCCTCCACCGCCTGGGCGGGAAGGTCGAGCGCGCGCATCTCATCCCAGTCGGCGCCCTGGCGGCGGAAGCGTTCGCTGGCGACGCGGGCGCGCTCGGCCAGGACGCGGGCGGCCTGGCGGCGGTCGGCCTCCAGCGTGGCGTCGTCGGCCGGCAGCCGAGCCACCAGCTCGCGCGCCAGATTGCCGTCCGGGCCGGTCGGCAGGGCGAACCAGACGTTGGCGCCCTCCCGGTCGCGCTCCAGCAGGCCGGATTCGCACAGCAATTTCAGGTGGCGGGACAGGCGGGGCTGCGACTGGCCGAGGATTTCGGTCAGCTCGGTGACGCAGAAGGCGCCGCGCGCGGCCAGCGCCAGCAAGCGCAGACGGGTGGGCTCCGCGGCGGCGCGGAGCGCGACGAGGAGGTTTTCCATGCTTGGGTTCATGACATAAAGATATGCTTATGTCCAGGGGGAGATTGAGGGGCCGCATCCCCACCGGCCGGCTGCACAGGACACCCCACCTGCGCGACGCTGGCGCCGAGGAAAGGAACCGCGATGCACAGATCGTGCTCGACGCCGAAGCTGGCCAGGTGTCGGCCGAACTCGCTCGCCGCGGTGTTCCCCCGCATGCCCGGGTGCACGTGCAGGTCGAGGTGACGCCGGACGGTGAACTCCCGATGGCCGCGATTGCGCAGGCCGGAACGGGTCGCGACAGGCTGGCCGAGGAATCCGAGCTCTACTCCGACGCCGACCTGATTGAACCGGCGCGCTGAGTCTTCCTGTTCGGCAGCATCGTTCTCGCGCGATTTCCGTTCACCGATCTGTCGGACGACAAGCGCCGCCCGGCTTTGGTGGTGTTGCGCGACAATGACCACCGTCCCGATCTGGTTGTGTGTTTCATCACGTCAATTCGGCGCGGCGGGCCCGACATGGCTGCCATCGCCGCGACGGCCGGGACAGGACTGAAGGTTCCCTCGCTCGTGCGCTTCGACAAGCTGGCCACGCTCGATCGCTCCGTCATCGCCGGCAAGATCGGCGCGGCACCTGTAGATTGGTTGCACGCGCACCGGGCGGTCTTCTTCGGCGTGTTTGGATTCGGCCAGCCTTAGTACTGCGATTCGTAAATTCCGTGACGCATTTTTGCCGCCCTAAGCTGGGTCCTGGCGTGCTCGCTGCAGACAATATTGGAACCGCAAATAACGCAAATAACGCAAATGAACCGTGCTGATATATCTATTTGCGTTCTTTGCGTTATTTGCGGTTCCAATTCTTCGCTTCTTGCGTTTCGCACAAGCCGCGATTCCGGAATACGTCGCCGAATTTATGAAACACCGTACTTAGATCGTGCGGTTCCCTTCCGATCCGGCCTTTTCCACGCCATTTCAGCTCGGATGGGCACCGCCCTTGTGCTGGCTCTCGCGGTGCCGGCGCGACCGAACCTGCCCCGGATCGGGCTGGTAGCTATCGACCGACCCGCGGTTGACTCCCCGCCGCCGCTGCCGACACTTCCGCCCCGACACGCACAAGGGGGGAACCATGGGACCGCTGGTAACGACCGAATGGCTGGCCGGCGAGCTGACCAAGCCGGACCTGGTCGTGTTCGACGCGACGAAGTACCTACCGAACGAGCCCAAGGACGGCCGCGCCGAATACTTGGCCGCCCACATCCCGGGAGCCCGCTACTTCGACATCGACGAGATCGCCGACACGGACACCGACCTGCCGCACATGGTCCCCACGCCCGGCCGCTTCGCCAAGCTGATGGCCGGCCTGGGCGTCGGCAACGCCTCCCGCATCGTGTTCTACGACCAGAAGGGCCTGGCCTCCGCCGCGCGCGGCTGGTGGCTGATGCGCGCCTTCGGGCACGACAACGCCGCGGTGCTGGACGGCGGCCTGCCGAAATGGCGCGCCGAGGCCCGGCCCGTCCAATCCGGCGAGCCGTCCGCCCCAACGCCAACCGAATTCCGCCCGGACTTCCGCGCCATGAAGCTGCGCGGCGTCGGCGACGTGCTGCGCAACGTGGAGACGCGGGCGGAATACGTGCTCGACGCCCGCGCCGCCGGCCGCTTCACCGGCGCCGTGCCGGAACCGCGAGCCGGCATGCGCAGCGGCCACATCCCCGGCTCGGCCAGCCTGCCCTACACCGACCTGCTGAACCCCGACGGCACCTTCCGCCCGCCCGAGGCCCTGCGCGCCCGCTTCGCCGCCGCCGGCATGGACGCGGGCAAGGCGCCGGTCACAAGCTGCGGTTCGGGCGTGACCGCCTGCATCCTGACGCTCGGCCTGGTGCTGGCCGGACTGCCCGAGGGCGCGGTGTACGACGGCTCCTGGACCGAATGGGGCGGCCGCGCCGACACGCCGGTGGAGACCGGCGGATGATCTGCGACGTTCACGCGCATTACATCCCCAAGGCGTTCAGCGACTTCATGGGCGACCGCTTCGGGCCGGCGATCGGCGTGCCGGAAAAGCGGGGCATCGCGAAACACCCGGTGTCGGATTCCGCCACCGACATCCAGGGCCGGCTGGAGCTGATGGACGCGGCCGGCGTGGAGAAGCAGATCCTCTCGCCGCACCGCCAGCCCTATCTGCCCGACGAAGCCGAGTGCGTGCGCGCGCTGCATCTGCTGAACGACGGCTATGCCGCGCTGGCGCATCGCCATCCGAACCGCATCGCGTCCTACGTCATGCTGCCGCTGCCGCATATCGACGCGTCGCTGCGCGAGATGGAGCGGGGGTTCAGTCAGCTCGGCTGCGTCGGCGTGAACATGAACATCTCGTGCATGGGGCGTTCGATCGCCGAGCCGCAATTCGAGCCCATCTACGCCGAGCTCAACCGCCGCGGCGCCATCCTGTTCGTCCATCCGTCGGTGACCGGCGTTTGTTCGCCCGTCATCAACGATTGGGGCTTCCGTGCGTCGATCGGCAATTCGGTCGAAGACGCGATGTTCGTGGCGCATATGATCGCAAAACAAATCCCGCACCGCTATCCGAACATCCGCTTCATCGTGCCGCATCTCGGCGGACCGATTCCGATGCTGCTGAACCGGCTGGACACGCAGGGTGTGCGCGATCTCGGCGGGCTGGCGGAGCTGCCGAGCGTGACCGCGCGGAAGTTCTGGTACGACACGGTGTGTTATGGGTCGGGCGCGGCGCTGACCTGCGCGTGCCAGGCGTTCGGCGCGGACAAGATCGTCACCGGCAGCGACTATCCGGTGCTGCAGGATTGGGAAGCATACCGCGAAACATTCGCCTATATCGCGCGGATCGGCCTGCCCGATGGCGTCGCCGACCGCATCCTGCATCACAACGCGCAGGCGCTGTTCGGATTTGCGCACTAAGATTGGGATTAAGAGTAAGGAGCAAGCAGTCCCCCCTCCCCTTGAGGGAGGGGGTTAGGGGGAGGGGTCGAGACGTGAAGCATCAACCCCTCCCCCTAACCCCCTCCCTCAAGGGGAGGGGGGACTTCCTTTCTCTTCTCTATCTCTTCCCTACTCCCACCAACACGGAACTACGCCAGCACGCCGATCAGCGCGCGCTCGTTGAACGGCTTCTCGCACCGGGGAAATTCGCGGTAGGCGGGATCCAGCGCGCCCCCACCATAGCCCGTCGCAAACGCGAAGCGGATGTTGCGGCGTGCCAGCGCATCGGCCAACGGGTAGGACTTCACGCCGTGCAGGTCGATGTCCAGGATTGCCCGATCGAATGGGGTGGCGCCGGTTTCGATGAACGCGAGCGCTTCCCTCGCCCAGCCGATCGGGCCCACGATCGTCGCTCCGGCGTCTTCAAGCATCGCGCAAACGATTTGCGCCACCAGGTAGTCGTCTTCAACGACGAGGATACGCAGCCCCTCAAGCGACGTGTTCGGTGCCATCCGCCTCTCCTTCTGAAGTCGGCGCGCTCTGGTCTGGTGCGGGGCCGATCGGCATCTCGATGCGGCAGACGATGCCGTCAGCCAGGAAGCTGAACTCCGATTTTGCATGCAGGGTGAACACCAGGGCCTGTTCGATCAGCGTCCGCCCGAAACCGCGTTTCGAGGAATCCGGTGGCTGCGGCAGGCCACTCTCGCGCCATTCCAGCAACAGCACCGGCGCGTTCTCCGAATTGCGTCCGATACTCCACGAGATCTGCAGCCGCCCGTGATCCTCCTTGAGCGCCCCGTATTTGACGGCGTTGGTGGCCAGTTCGTGCAATGCCAGCGCCAGCGTCTGCACATGCTCCACACCAAGACGAACCGGCGGACCATCCACCGAGATCCGGTTGTCCGCACCGCGGTGCGCCCGCAGCTCCAGGCGAATAATCTCGCCCAGCTCGATTTGTTCGTCGGTGGCGTTGCTGATCAGCCCCTGCACGCGGGCGAGCGCGGCAAGCCGGACAAAGAACGCATCGCGTGCCTCGCCTTTCTCCAGCGTCTGCTGCGCCACCGACTGCACGACGGCGAGCAGATTCCGCGTGCGATGCTGCAGCTCGGCGATCAGCACGGTCTGCCGCGATTCGGCTTCCGTGATGCTGCTCACATCGACAAACGTGATGACGACGCCACCGATCTTCCGGTCTGAGTCGCGATAGGGCACCAGCCGGATGAGGAAGTGCGCCGGCCCATCCTGGACCCGTCGCTGCACCGGCCCCCTGCCGGCGAAAACGGTGGCAATGTCCTCGGCAAAGCCCGGCAGCCTGAACCGGCTGGACAGGTCGGTGATCGGCCGGCCCGCGTCGGTGGGCAGGATGTTGAACACTTTGGCCATCGCCGGCGTGAAACTGCGGATGACCAGTTTCCGGTCGAGAAAGACCGTGGCGATGTCGGTGCTGTCGAACAAGTTCACCAGGTCGCTGTTGGCCCGGTCGAGCGCCTCCACCTTGCCGGTGAGCTCGGCGTTGACCGTATGCAGCTCCTCGTTGAGGGAAACCAGTTCCTCCTTGGAAGCCTCCAGCTCTTCGTTGCTCGATTGCTGCTCCTCATTCACCGAGACCAGTTCCTCGTTCGTGGACTTGAGCTCCTCGAGCGCCGTCTCGTATTCCTCCATCATCGATTGCAGCCGTTCGCGCGTGTCGCGCAGCTCCCGTTCGGTCTGCAGCGCCGTGCCGTCCTGGGCGGCGTGCGCGCGGCTGAGTGCTTCCTCGCGGCTCAGGATGGGTCCCTGATCGATGAACAGCAGAAGGAACAAAGGGTCCCTGCCCTGCTGGTTCAGCAGCGGCTCGACCGTCAGGTTGATAAACTGGACGCGGCCGTCGTCGCCCTCGACCGTGACGCCGTCTTTGGTAACCGCCCGGCCGGTTTCCACCGCGTCACGCAGGGCCGCGCGCAGGTCGAGCCGGAGGCCCTTGCGGGCCATGGTGAGAATCTGGCGGTTTGGCACGCCCGCGGCCGCCTCCAGGTATTTTCCGGTACGTGCGGAGTAGTAAACGACATCGCCATCGCGACTGATCAGCACATGCGGCGGCGCAAAGCGATCCAGCACCTGCTCGTCAACGGCCTGGCGCAACGCCAGCCCGCTCAGCGGTATCCGCCGCGCCGTCGTCCCGGTGCTCTTGCCCGGACGCACGGCACCCACCATCAGCGGCAGGTGTACCCCGGGACCGGCATCGGCCCGGCGGCGGAAAATCCGGGACTTCTTGTCCACCGACTCAAACAGATCGGCGAAGTGGCTGATGCTTTCCGACGAGCCGAGGAACAGATAGCCGTCGGGCCGCAGTGCGTAATGGAAGGTCGGAATGACCTGGCCCTGCATGTCCAGTCCGAAATAGATCAGCAGGTTCCGGCACGATATAAGGTCGATGCGCGAGAACGGCGGATCGCGGATCACGCTGTGCGGCGAAAAGATGCAGAACTCGCGCAGCTCTTTCGTGACCACGTAGCTTCCGCCGTCGGCGATGAAGAACCGCTTGCGCCGCTCCTTCGACATACCGTCCAGCAGTATCGCGGGATACCGGGCGGCGCGCGCGACGACCAGCGAGTGCTCATCGATGTCCGTCGCGAAGATCTGCACCCGCGGCATCGCACCGAGCTTGTCCATTTGCTCGCGCAACAGCATTGCGATCGAATAGACTTCCTCGCCGGTGGAGCATCCCGGCACCCAGATGCGCACGGTGTCGTCCGCGCCGCTGCCTTCGAACAGCGTGGGTATCACCAGGGTTGCCAAGGTTTCGAACGCCTCGGTGTCGCGAAAGAAGCTGGTGACGTTGATCAGAAGGTCGCGGAACAATGCCGCGACTTCTTCCGCATCCTGCCGCAGCCGTTCGACGTAGGCCTCGATCGTGGCAAGGCCGGTCACCTGCATCCGCCGATGCATCCGGCGCAGAAACGTCTTGTCCTTGTAGCCGCCGAAATCGTGGCCGGTCTGATTGCGCAGGATGCTGTAAATTTCCGGAATGGCCTGTCCGAGTGCGGGATGCTCTACGAGCTTGCCATCCGGGGATATAATGCTGTCGAGCAGATGCGTACTGCGCGCGAACTCGACAAGCCGCGCGCCCATCTCGTGCACCGGCAGTGCGAAATCGACCAGGCCGGTGCCGATGGCACTGTTCGGCATGTCGGGATGATGCGGCCCGAAGCTGTCACTGACCTGCGCCAGGGTCAGTCCGCCGTGCTCCTTGATCGCCTTGATGCCCAGCGTACCATCGGAATCGCCGCCAGACAGCACGACGCCGGCGGCCCACTCCCCTATGTCGGCGGCCAGCGAGCTGAAGAAGATGTCGATCGGCTTGCGCTCACGCCGATCGTGGCCGATGCGGTGGATCTGCAAATGCCGATCGACGCAATTCAGGATGGCGTCCGGCGGCAGGACGTAAACGTGGTCGATCTCGATGGCTGCGCCGTCGGTGGCGGATTCGACCGGAAGCGGCGTGTAGCGGCTGACGATCTCGGGCAGTAGGCTTTCCCGCTCGGGGCTGAGATGCGTGACAATGACGAAGGCGAGGCCGGGTTGCTCGGGAACGCCGGTAAAGAAGCCCTCCAGCGCTTCGATGCCGCCTGCGGAAGCGCCGAGTCCGACGATCGGAAACGCGGCGGGGGCGGTCACGTGATTATCCTTGCAGCGGAACGATGCCCGGGGCGCGAGCCGGTTGCCGTTGCACCAGAGCCTGGGTGCGCATTGTCCCGCCCGGCGGCAGGCCGGGATGCTTCCGGCAGCTCGCGTTCCAGCGCCCGCAGCCCGGCACGCACGACTTCGCTGGCGGTGGAGAAGCGGCCGGAGGCGACCTGGGTATCGACGAAGTCGCGCAATTGCGCGGTCAGCGACACGTTCAGGGTGAAGTGGCTGGGCATGGTTCCTCTCCGGCGACACTTTGGGCGCCAATTTTTGCCATCCAAAGACACTTATCCGTCATTCGCCGTGCCGCTATATTCCGATGGCGGATATTGCAGGCACGATAGCATTCCCGTTGGCGAATAGGGAGGTACGGCTGTCGGGCTGGCCGCAGGAGCTGCGACATGGCGAGTGCGGACTCAACTCGCGCAGATTCGCCCCGCACAGGTTCACCCGGTTGAACCCGCGCATCCATCGCCACATACTCGCGCCCCCTCCAACGGAGTCCGGACGCAAAGTGAAGCCCGCCAATAACCTTCTCTCCGGCATCGGCACGACGATTTTCACCGTTATGTCGGCGCTCGCGGTGGAGCATCAGTCGATCAATCTCGGCCAGGGTTTCCCGGATACCGAGGGCCCCGCCGACGTAGTGCAGGCCGCGGTTGACGCGCTGCACGACGGCCGCAACCAGTATCCGCCGATGCCCGGCGTGCCGGAGCTGCGACAGGCCGTTGCCGCCGCCAACCGGCGTTTCTACGGCCTCGATATCGATTGGGCGACGGAAGTCGTGGTGACCTCCGGCGCCACCGAGGCGATCACAGCGTGCCTCATGGCGGTGCTGAACCCCGGCGACGAGGTCGTGCTGATCGAGCCGCTGTACGACACGTATCTTCCCGTCGTGCGCATGTTGGGCGCCATTCCGAAACTGGTGCGGCTGGAGCCGCCGGACTGGGCGCTGCCGCACGCCGCGCTGGCCGACGCGTTCGGGCCGAAGACCAAGGCGATCATGCTGAACTCGCCGATGAATCCGTGCGGCAAGGTGTTCACGGAAGAAGAGCTCGGCTTCGTCGCCGACCTGGTGGTGCGGCACGACACCTACGCAATCTGCGACGAGGTGTACGAGCACCTGATTTTCGGCGGCAAGCGGCACATTCCGCTGATGACGCTGCCCGGCCTGCGCGAGCGCACCATGCGCATCGGCAGCGCCGGCAAGACGTTCTCGCTGACGGGATGGAAGGTCGGCTACGTCACCGCGCCGGCGCCGATCGCCGCGAACGTGGCGAAGGCGCACCAGAACCTGACGTTCACCACGGCGCCGAACCTGCAACGCGCGGTGGCGGTCGGGCTGGGGAAGAACGACGCGTATTTTGCCTCGCTGTCACGCGACCTGGAGGCGAAACGCGACCGGTTGGCGGAAGGTCTGGCGGCGTTGGGGCTCGCCGTGCTGCCGACCGACGGCAGCTATTTCATCACGACGGATTTCCGGCCGCTTGGGTTCAACGGCGACGACGTGGCGTTCTGCCGGCATATTACGGAGCACGCGCGGGTGACGGCGATCCCGGTATCGGCGTTCTACGATGCGCCGGACGCGCCGGATCATTACGCGCGGTTCGCGTTCTGCAAGCGGCTGGAGGTGCTGGACGAAGCGGTAGCGCGGCTGAAGCGGCATTTTGGTGTCGGGTAAGTTCCCCCCTCCCCTTGAGGGAGGGGGCCAGGGGGAGGGGTGCGTACATCCGCGGTCAGTGGATGAACGCACCCCTCCCCCTACCCCCCTCCCTCAAGGGGAGGGGGCAATCTTGTTTCTTGTTAGGCCTCGCTGCCCGCTCTACATCGTCCCGATCCACACTCACCCGCAGAGAGGCGCCGGCGCATGGACCTCAAGGACCACATCCGAGGCATTCCCGATTTTCCCAAGCCAGGCATCCTGTTCTACGACATCTCCACCCTGTTGCGGGACGCCGACGCCTGGCAGGTCGCAATGGGCCGCATGGCCAAAGCCGTGCGTGCCTATCAGCCGGATGTGCTCGCCGGCCTGGAAAGCCGCGGCTTCCTGATCGCCGCGCCGCTCGCGCTGAAGCTCGGCTGCGGCTTCATCATGCTGCGCAAGCGCAACAAGCTGCCGGGCGAGGTCATCGGCCTGAACTACCAGCTCGAATACGGCACCGACCGCCTGGAAATCCAGGCCGACGCCATCGAGCCCGGCCAGCGCGTGGTGATCGTGGACGACCTGCTGGCCACCGGCGGCACCATGTCCGCCGGCATCGCCCTGCTGCGCAAGGTCGGCGCGGTGGTGCCCGCGGCGGCAGCATTGATCGAGCTCACGTTCCTGAACGGCCGCGCACGCCTGGACGTGCCGTGCGAGGCGCTGGTGTCCTACCAGGAGTGAAGCGCTGGGCCTTTGCCCTGGGCAGAGCCCCCGACCTTTGCCTCGCCGCGGCACTGGGCTAACAGGTCGCAGGCTCGCTGACCGCTGGGCCTGGTGGAGACAAGGCCGCATGACCGATACCCCGCCGTCGCCGCAGCGGCGCCGTGTGCTGGGAGCGCTGGCGAGCCTGCCGATCCTCGGCCGGGCGGGCCCGCTGTCGGCCGCGCCGATGGCGTTCGCGGCGCCGCGCCCCGAGGATCAGGTCCGCTTTCCGGATGGGGCGACGATCCTGGTGGCCGGCCCGAGCGGCGGCCGCATGGCGCAGTGGGCGCGTACGGTGCGGCCGGCCCTGGCACAGTCGCTGGCGCCCGGCCTCAACATCCATCAGCACGATGTTGGCGGTCCCGACGGCGTCACCGGCGCCAACCAGTTCGACGTGCGTGTGACCCCCGACGGCCGCACCGTTCTGCTGACGCCGGGCGACGCGGTGACCGCCTGGCTGGTTGGCGACCCGCGCGCCAAGTTCGATGTCGCGCACTGGGTCTCGGTCATGGCGTGCACAACGCCCGCGGTCGTCGTCGGCCGTCCGGCGGCGTTCGCCTCGGCCGGCGTGATCCGCGTCGCCGCGGCCACGCCGGCAGGCCCGAACCTGCCGGCGCTGCTGGGCATCGAGATGCTCGGCCAGCGCGCGCAGCTCGTGCACGTCTTCGAGGACGAGCGCTCTCTGCGTGATGCGTTCGCGCGCAACGCCGTGGATGGCATTCTGCTGCGCGGCCACCGTGTGCCGCAGCGGGCCCGGACGCTCGCGGTTGTCGGCGCCGTGCCGCTGTTCTCGCTGGGTGCGATCGATGGAATGGGACGCCTCGTCCGCTGTCCCACTTTCCCGGACCTGCCGAATTACCCCGAATTCCATGCCATGCACCGCGGCACCGCGCCGGGCGGCCCGTTGTTCGACGCATGGCGCGCAGCGGCGATCGCGGCGCAATTGGAATTCAACATGGTCCTGTTGCCGGTGACGCCCGCCGACATGGTGGCGTTGTGGCGGCAGGTCGGGCTCGACGCGGCCGGCGCGCTGGACGTGCAGGCGATGGCGCATTCGCTGGCAGTGCGGCCATTGGGCGGACCGGAAGCCACGGCCACCACGTCGGCTGTCGCCACCAATGGCGCGGCGCTGACCAGCCTGCGCCGATGGCTCGCCGAGCGCTACAACTGGCATCCGGTGTAGCAATCGACGGGCGGGAAGCCGTCTTGTAGCATCCGCGTGCGGCAACGGCCGCGCGGAGGAAGTCCGGATGCGCCTTTGGTATCAGAGCATGTCGCGCCAGACCGAATGGGGCGGCTATCCGCGCGTCCTGCGCGAGATCCTCGACCGTGTGCGCGATCCGGATACGGAAATCCACGTGGCGGGGATTACCGACATCGGCGGCACCGGCGATCAGTTCCGTTATCTGGAATATCTGGAGACCGGCGAGGTGCTGAAGAACGTGCACCGCGCCGTGCGCGAGGGTTTCGATGCGTTCCTGATCGGCAACATCGCGGATCCGGGGCTGCAGGAGGCGCGCGAGATCGCGAATATTCCTGTGCTGGGGCTGTGCGAGTCGGCGATGCATGTCGCGTGCATGATGGGTGCGAATTTTTCGTTCGTGACGATCAACGAGAAGTTCACGCCGCGCATCATCGAGAACGTCGCGCGCTACGGACTGCGCGAACGTTTCGCCGGCGCCAACCGCATGGCGATCGAGCGGATCACCGATCTGGGGCCGGGGTTCGATAATCCGGACGCGCAGGCGCGCATCCTGGCGCAGTTCAACCAAGCGGCGCGCAAGAACACGGAAGCCGGCGCGGAGGTGGTGATCGCCGCCGGCGGCGTGGTGATGGCGCTGCTCGCGCATGCCGGGGTGTACGAAACCGAGGATGGCGTGCCGATCCTGAACGGCATCACCAACCTGGTGAAACTGGGCGAGGCCGCGGTGAAGCTGAACCGCATCATGGGCGGCCGGTTCACGTCGAAGAAATGCGTGTACGCACCGCCGCCATCGGATCAGATCGAGACGTTCCGCAAGTTCTACGGTGCGGATATCTACCCCACGGTGAAAGCGTCATGAGGGTGGCAGATGCAAACACAACCTTCCCCCTCCCCTTGAGGGCTTGGGCCGCGAAGCGGACCGAGGGTAGGGGGAGGGGTGCGTACATCCACCGACCGCAGATGTGCGCACCCCTCCCCCTACCCCCCTCCCTCAAGGGGAGGGGGAGGAGCTCACTGCCATGCCGTTGACCCTGCATTCCGCCATCGCTTCCTACCCGCACGCCGTCGCGCTGAAGGACGGCCGCGTGCACTCCGATCGCGTGCGCCTCGACTTCGAGGAGATGCCGCAGATCACCCGATCCTTCCGCCGCATGGTGCGCAATTTCGATTTCGACCTGTGCGAGATCGCACTGACGACGCTGGCGCAGGCGCATGCGTACGGGAAGCCGATCACCGGCCTGCCGATCGTGCTGATGCGCGGCTTCCACCACGGCGCGCTGATCTGCCACCGCGATTCGCCAATCCGTGGCCCGGCTGACCTGGTCGGCAAGCGCATCGGCGTGCGCGCGTTCTCGCAAACCACCGGTGTCTGGCTGCGCGGCATCCTGCTGAGTGAATACGGCGTGGACCACCGCTCGATGACCTGGGTCACCGCGGAAGACGCGCACGTGCTGGAATATGCCGATCCGCCGAACTCGGAGCGCATCGCACCAAGCCAGGATCTGTCCGCGATGCTGATGGCGGGCGAGATCGACGCCGGCATCGCGTTGACCGGGCTCGATCCCGCGTCGGTGCGCACCGTGATCCCCGACGCCGATGCCGCAGCCGCAGACTGGCATCGCCGCACCGGCGCTTATCCGGTCAACCACGTCGTGTGCATCCGCAACGAATTCCTGGCAGAACATGACTGGCTGGCAGCCGAGCTGATGGATGTGTTCTCCGCCGCGAAGCGTGCCGCGCGCGAACCCAGCGCGGAACGGCGCTGGGCCCCGATCGTCGGCGATGATGTGCTGCCCTACGGACTTTCCGCCAATCGCCGCGGCATCGACCTGTGCGTGCAGTTCGCCGCGGAGCAAGGGCTGATCCCCAAAGCGTATCGCGCGGAAGAACTATTCGCCGCGGCAATGACCTGAAACGAGGAGCGTCAACATGGAAATCCCTCGCCTGAACGGTGCGATCAAGGCATTGGAATCCGGCAAGCCCACATTCGTGCCGTTCAGCGCCGGCGAGATCGGCAACGCGGTGAACATGAGCACCACCGCGTTCGACGGCGTGGTGTTCGAGATGGAGCACAATCCGTACGACATCAAGGCGCTGCGCGACTGCATGCAATACATGCTGAACCGGCGGCAGATCGCGACATCGGGCAGCATTGCGCCGGCGGTAACGCCGTTCGTGCGCATTCCGCCGAACGGCGGAGAGCAAAGCCAATGGATTGCGAAACAGGTGCTGGATATCGGGGTGTACGGGATCGTCTGGCCGCATGTCAGCACGATCGAGGACGCGCGGAATGCGGTGATGGCGTGCCGTTATCCTCGGCCGCGCGAGGCGAAGTACTATGACCCGCCGGGCCAGCGCGGTGACGCGCCGCGGACTGCCGCGCGCTACTGGGGACTGACGGATCAGGAATATTACAAGCGCGCGGATACCTGGCCGTTGAATCCCGAGGGCGAGGTGCTGGTGGTGATCATGTGCGAAGAGAAGCGCGCGATCGCCAATCTGCCGAAGATGTTGAAGGACGTGCCGGGGATCGGCGTGGTGCTGGTGGGCGAGGGCGATCTGTCGCAGGACCTCGGCTATCCGCGGCAGTACGAACATCCGACGGTGGATTCAGCGATCAAGGAAATCCTGGCGATCTGCAAGGAACACAACGTGCCGTGCGGGCATCCGCATGTGGACACGAAGAATGTGGAGAAGCTGATCGAGATGGGGTTTCGTTGGCTGATGCCCGGGCCCACCACGTCGTATGCCGCGCTGGAGATGGGGCGCAAGGCAAGCGGGCGCGCGTAGCTGTCGTTGCAAGCCAAAGGCTCCCCCCTCCCCTTGAGGGAGGGGGTAGGGGGAGGGGTGCATACGTCCGCCGGACCACGGAAGGACGCACCCCTCCCCCTTTCCCCCTCCCTCAAGGGGAGGGGGGGACCCTCACTCCGCTGCCATCGCCTTGGGCGGCACCATCGCGCCCGTTAGCTCCGAAATCCGCCGCACACCCTCCAGGCCGCGCAGCATCGCCAGCAGCCCTCGCGACGCACCCGCCGGCAGAACGCGCGAGGCGCAATCGACGAACTTCGCCTCCTGCAGCTCCACCGGCAGCGGATCGTTGGTGCCGCGACCGATCGCCGACCCAACACGCTTCGACAGCACGCGCCCATCGGTCAGCGTCACCCGCACCTCCGCGCCGAAGTGCTCTGACGAGCCCATCGACATTTCCGGATGCGGCGCGGCATGGATGCGCGGCAGCAGAGCGCGCACCGCCGGCGCGCGGAACGCGTCGTGCTCGAAATGCTCCAGCACCACGCGCCGTTCCAGCAGCGCCCGCGCCAAACAGTACTGCACGCTGAACTTCGCATCCAGGTCGCTGTTAGGATCCGGCCGGTTGGTGTGCGCCAGCCGCCGCGGATGCGTCCATGAATCGACACGCGCCACCATCGCCGGCGTCACGTCATTTTCCTTTAACAACGCGAGCATCGCATCCAGCGCCGGATGCGTGCTGCCGCAGCACGGATACTGCTTGATCCCGACACCAGGATTGACGATGTCCCACGGCGAGCCCCAGTCGCGCAGGATCGCGTCCGCGTCGAAATTGCCGGCGCCGTTGAAAACCGTCAGGAACCCCTGCTTGTGCTCGAACGCACCGGGATTGGCGGTGAATCCATCGGCCGCCAGCAGCGCGGCGAGCAGCCCGTTGCGCGAGCAATGGCCAACGTGCAGCGGCTTGGTCATGGTGCCGAAATTCGCCTTCACGCCGGACGCAAACGATGCCGCCAGCCCCAGCGCGATCGCGGTTTTGTCCACCGGCATGCCGAGCAGATGGCAGCACGCCGCGGTGGCGCCGAACACGCCGAGCGTCGCGGTCGGGTGCCAGCCCTTTTCGTAATGGTAGAAATTCACGCCGTGGCCGATGCGCGTCTCGGTTTCGAAGCCCGTGACAAACGCGGTCAGGAACGCGCGGCCGTCGGTGTCGCGCGTCTCGGCCAGCGCAAACAACGCCGGCAACAGCGGTGCGGACGGATGGCCGCCGAGCGTGTTGCTGACGTCGTCGTAGTCCAGCGCGTGCGACGCGGTGCCGTTGATCAGCGCGGCGTCGAGTGGCGCCGCACGGCGATCGGTGCCGAAGATCAGGCTGGGGCCGGACGACGCGCCGCCGGTGGTGACGCGGTCGGCGATGCGCGCGCATGGCTCCGTCGAGCCGGCGAGGGTGCAGCCGACCGTGTCGAGGATCGCGGTCTTTGCCCAGTGCAACGCCTCCGGCGGCAGCGCCTCGTAGGTGACGCCGGCGATGCGTTCGGCCAGTCCTGCGGCAATGGTCATGGTTTTCCTCCCGCGCGATGGCGCGATTCCAACACGCGGCGGCGATCACTTCAACCGGCGGGGCAGCGGCGGTTCAGGGCAATCGGGGGAAACGGGGGAAAGGCCGGGGCTTCGCCCCGGACCCCGACCAAGGGGCGCTGCCCCTTGGATCCCCGCCAAGGGCATTGCCCTTGGAACCCGTTACTTCGCTGGATGGGCGGGAGGGGCACGCGACCGCGGCATGTGCGTCGCCAACGTTGGCGACGCACATGCCGCGGTCGCGTGCCCCTCCCGCCCATCCAGCGAAGTA
>DASXFW010000154.1:0-4748 GCA_036489395.1 Acetobacteraceae bacterium
CGACCACGACCGATGGCGTGTGGGAGGTGATCTTCGTCGCACAGCGCATTGCCCAGATCGATCTGCGGGATGCGCTGTGCCCCTTGCAACCTGTCACCTATGTCCCCGAACATGTGTCAGCTATGTCCCCGGTCTGAACAGAGGGAGGGGTTGGGGGAGGGGTGCGTACATCTACTGACCGCAGATGTACGCACCCCTCCCCCAACCCCTCCCTCAAGGGGAGGGGAGACCTACACTCCGGCCGCGACCGTTTCATCCAGGGCGGGTCGGCGCCGCCGGCCGGTGGCCAGCTCGCGATGACAGAATGCGCGTGTCTCCCGTAACGACCGCGCCTCAGGCCAGCCGTGTCCGCACCGCCGTCGGCAGATACACCGCGGCGCTGAGCGCGGTGATCCAGAAGCTGGCCGGCCAGTCCGTGTAGAACGCCAGCGTGATCCCGCCCCACGCCTCGACCAGCGCCAGCACCGCCGACAGAGCCACGCCCGCGGCGATCCCCCCCGTCAGCCGCTGCGCCGCGGCGCCGGGACCGACCATCAGCGTGAACACCAGCAGCACGCCGACGATCTGCGCGCACTCCGCCGTGGCCAGCGCGACGATCGCCAGGAACGCCACGGCGTAGAGCCGCAGCGACACGCCCTTCGCCTCGGCCAGTTCCGGCTGCAGGCTGGCAAACAGCAGCGGGCGGGAGATCGCCGCCAGCGCCGCCAGGCTCAGCACGCCCAGCGCCAGCAGCATCCACACGGTTCGCACATCCACCGCGAGCACGTTGCCGAACAACAGCGCGGTCGCCTGGCTGGCGAACGCCGTGTAGAAGTGCAGGAACAGCAGGCCGAAGCCGAGCGCCAGGGCCAGCACAAGTCCCACCGCCACGTCGCGCTGCGCCAGCCGCTCCCCCATCACGCCCATGCCGATGCCAGCGGCGACGGTCATCGCCACCATGCCCCACAGCGGCGCAACGCCGATCAGCACCGCGCCCGTCGCGCCGGTGAAGCCGACATGCGCCAGCGCGTGGCCGGCGAACGTCTGGCCGCGCAGCACGAGGAAATACCCGACCGTGCCGGACAGCAGCGCGACGATCGTCGCCGCGGCGAACGCGTTGCGCATGAAGTCGTAGTCAAGCATGGCTGGCATGGTGCGTGTGGCGATGCTGATCGTGCGCGTGCGCACCGTCATCGTGCCGGTGTTCGTCGTGCTCCATGTCGTGGCTGCCGGACATTACGAAGATGCGGCCGCGCAGGCGGACGACGTCGATCTCCGATCCATACAGCCGCGACAGGACGGGACCGGTGATCACGTCATCGACCGTACCGAGCGCCGCCTGGCCGTTCCCCAGGTACAGCACGCGATCCATCGCGCCGAGCAGCGGGTTGAGCTCGTGGGCGGAGAACAACACGGCGATGTCGAGGTCGGCCTGGAGCGCCTTCACCAGCTCCACGACGGCGCGCTGGTGGTGCGGATCCAGGCTGATCAGCGGTTCGTCCAGCAGCAGAAGCCGCGGCCGGCCGATCAGCGTTTGTGCGAGCAGCAGGCGCTGGCGCTCGCCGCCGGAGGTTTCGGCGAGCGGCCGGCGTGCCAGGTCGCGCGCGCCGACAAGGTCCAGCACGCGATCCACTTCGGCGCGGCCTTGCCGACCGGGGATCGGCAGGCCCAGGCGGTGGCCGTTCACCGCCGCGGCGACGAAATCCCAGCCGCTGAGCCGCAGGTTGGCGATGCCGCTGCGCACCTGCGGCATGTAGCCGATGGCCGGATTGCCGCGCGCCGCCGGGCGGCCGAGCACGCGGACCGTGCCATGCCCTGGCGGCACGAGACCGAGGATGGCGCGCATCAGCGTCGTCTTGCCCGCGCCGTTCGGCCCCAGCACGCCGACGAACTCCCGCGCGCCGACGGCCAGGCTGACATCGTCCAGGATGATGCGGCCGCCGAGCGCCAGGCGGACGTCGCGCAGTTCGATGGCGTTCATCGCCCTATTCCGACAACGCGCGATCGACCGCGTCGAGCTCGCCCATCATCCAGGCCTGGTAGGTCTTGCCGGGCGGCTCGGTCTCCGTGGCGCCGACGATCGGGATGTGCGCGGCCTTGGCGATGCCCTCCATGCGCGCGGCGATCGGGTCCGACGCCTGGCTGTTATAGACCAGCAGCCGGACCTTGCGGGTGCGCAGGTCGTTCTCGAAGGCGGCGACGTCCGACGCGCCCGGTTCGGTGTTGTTCATCACCGCCATCTGGAACGGCATGTTGCGCACCGTCATGCCGAGGGCAGAGAACATGTAGCCGAAGACGGGTTCCGTCGCGGTGACCTGCGTGCCGGCGTATTTCGCATGCAGCGCGGCGATCTTCGCCAGGACCGGCTGGAGCGACGCCTCGAACCGCGCCAGGCGCTGCCGGTAGGCCGCCTTATGCGCGGGATCGTCGGCCTCCAGGTCGGCGGCGAGGGTCCCCGCCAGCGCCAGCATGGTGTGCGGGTCGTACCAGATATGCGGGTTGTCGCCGGTCTTCCGGCCGATGAGCTCCGCCACGACGATGGTCTGCCGGCTCGCCGAGCGCGCGGCCCGCAGCAGATTCGCCATCCACGGATCGTAGTCGATGCCGCTGTAGATCACGACGCGCGCCGCGGAGACGTTGCGGCCGACCGAGGGGCTCACCTCGAACAAATGCGGGTCCTGATCGGGATTGCTGAGGATGCTGTGCACGCTCACGTCCGGACCGCCGATCTGCCGCGCCACGTCGCCGTAGAAGTTCTCCGCGGCAACGATGGGGATCGGCGCGTCGGCGGCACGCGCCGGCGTGAGGAGAAGTACCAGAAGGAGAACAAGCAACGGCGTGGCGCAACAGGCTGCCGGCACCCCTCGGCTTGTCCGCACGTCTTGCACCTGGTTGGCCATCGACATCTCCGACATCCTGACACGCGCGGTCTGAGGAACGTTATAACATACCGCATGCCGATGGCCAGCCGTCGCTGGCTGTCGTGATCCCGCCATGCCAAACCCCTGCCATGCCAAACGGTGGAGCCGGGTCTGCGTCACTCGCTCTTGTCCGCCCCGCTACTTGCCGGGATACCCCGCAACCTCGACGTAACCTGGTTGTCTGACCCGCCCCGCGGGCGGTCGTGGGAGGAATATATGGCTAGCGTGAACAAGACCGGCGAAATCGCCGCGAGGCTCGACCGGTTGCCTCCCTCCTGGTTCGTCTGGCGGATGATCGTGCTGATCTCGCTCGGCGGGGTCTTCGAATTCTACGACTTGTTCTTTACCGGCTACGTCGCCCCGGGGATGATCAAGTCCGGCTTGTTCACCGCGGCGTCGCTCGGGCCGCTCGCTGGATTGCAGGTGATCGCGGTCGCCGGCTTCGGCACGTTCGTGTTCGCGACCTTCGCCGGCCTGTGGGTCGGCGCGCTGCTGCTGGGCCAGATCGCCGACCGCATGGGCCGGCGCACCATCTTCGTGTGGTCGCTGGTCTGGTACATGGTGTGCTCCGCCATCATGGCCTTCCAGCAGTCCGGCTTCGCCCTGGACATCTGGCGTTTCATCGCCGGCATCGGCCTGGGCATCGAGCTGGTGACCATCGACGCCTATATCGCCGAGTTGATCCCCCGCCGCGAGCGCGGCCGCGCCTTTTCGACCAACCAGTTCATCACCTACATGGCGGTGCCGCTGGTCGCGTTCCTGGCATGGCGGTTGGTGCCACTGCAGCCGATGGGCCTGGATGGCTGGCGCTGGGTCGTGCTGATCGGCTCCGTCGGCGCGGTGATCGTGTTCATCCTGCAGCTCGGCATTCCCGAAAGCCCGCGCTGGCTGGCCAAGCACGGCCGCAACGAGGAAGCCGATCGCATCGTCTCGATGATCGAGGCGGGCGTGGAGAAGGAGCTCGGCCGTCCCCTGCCGCCCGCAATACCCGAGCCGCCGGAAGGCGAAAGCACCGGCTCCTTGTCCGAGGCGTTCGAGCCGCCGTACCGCACCCGCACCATCATGCTGTCGATCTTCAACTTCGCGCAGACGATCGGCTTCTACGGCTTCGCCGCCTGGGTGCCCACGCTGCTGATCGCGCGCGGCATCCATGTGACCGCGAGCCTCGAATACGCGTTCATCATCGCCATCGCCAACCCGTTCGGTCCGCTGCTGGGCACGCTGTTTTCCGATCGCATCGAACGCAAGTGGCAGATCGTCGGCGGTGCCGCGGGAATGCTGATCTGCATGACGGTCTTCGCGCAACTGAACGATCCGCCGCTGCTGATCGTGTTCGGCGTGTTGTTCACGCTGTGCGCGAACGTGATGTCGTACTCGTTCCATAACTACCAGGCGGAGCTGTATCCCACCCGCATCCGCGCCCGCGCGATCGGCTTCGTGTATTCATGGAGCCGCTTGTCGGCGGCGTTCGCCGGCCTCGCGATCGGCTACCTGCTGCACACCGGCGGCGTGCCGGCGGTGGCGGTGTTCGTCGGCATCGCGATGCTGGTGGTGATCGGCGTCATCTCGGCGCTCGGACCGCCGACGCGGGATCTTGCGCTGGAGCAGATTGCACACTGATCGGTGCATGAGCCATCCTGCGACGCACGGTCGCGTCTTCTGTCATTGCGAGTTGGCCACCGGCCGTAGGTGGCCGACCCGCCCTGGATGAAACGGCGTCGAAGGCCTGACGTAGATTCCCCCCTCCCCTTGAGGGAGGGGTTGGGGGAGGGGTGCGTACATCCGCGGTCGGTGGATGTACGCACCCCTCCCCCAACCCCTCCCTCAAGGGGAGGGGGGAATCTTGTT
>DASXFW010000214.1:0-20299 GCA_036489395.1 Acetobacteraceae bacterium
TTCGCTTCTCGCAATGACAGTGGAAGCCCGACAACGAAAGTGGATGCCCAGTAGTACTGTTACGGCCCTGCATCAGGTGACCATTGCCCCCGCGCACGCAACCGCATCCATCCCCGCCTGTTGAATCCCCATTGGAACCTGACGGGAGATTCAACCATGGCCAATGTAACCGGGCGCAAGATCGCAGTACTCGCGACGGATGGCGTGGAACAAGTCGAGCTGACCGAGCCGGTAAAGGCCTTGAAGCAGGCCGGCGCGTCGGTCGTAGTGATCGCGCCGAAATCCGGCCAGATCCAAGGCATGAAGCATCACGACAAGGGCGATATGCTGACGGTTGATCACGACCTCGACAGTGTGCAACCCGAATCGTTCGACGCACTGGTACTGCCGGGCGGTGTCGCCAACCCGGACACGCTGCGCATCAATCCGCAGGCCGTGGCATTCGTGCGGCATTTCGTCGATGCGAGGAAGCCGGTCGCGGCGATTTGCCACGGTCCGTGGACGCTGATCGAGGCAAACGGCGTGCGCGGCCATCGCATGACGTCGTGGCCCTCGCTGCGCAGCGACCTGCAGAACGCGGGCGCCAGGTGGGAGGATCAGACGGTGATCCGCGACGGCACTCTGGTCACCTCGCGCAAGCCGGACGACCTGCCCGCATTCTGCCGCGAGATGCTGGAAGCGTTCAGTGCGCAGCCGCATCGCCGGGCCGCCTGAGAAGGGCGGGCCGACCAGTCCTACGATGGGGCGCAGCCGAATCGCGTCGCACATGGAACTGGGACGATGGCGTTTGGTGCGGCCGGTGGCTTATGTCGCAGGCGGCAGCGGACGGGGCTTGCCGTGGTCATCCACTGCGACCAGCACGAACTCCGCCGCGGTGACGCGGGTGCGGTCGCCCTGGCCGCGCCGCAACACCCATGTCTCCACCTCCAGCGTCACGGAACTGCGGCCGGTGCGGACGATGTCGGTATAGACGCAGACCACATCGCCGACCTTCACCGGCTGGATGAAGCTGAGCTTGGACACCGCCGCGGTGGCGACGCGCCCCCTCGCCCGCGTTCCGGCGGAGATGCCTGCCGCGAGGTCCATTAACGACATGATCCAGCCGCCGAAAATGTCGCCGGCAGGATTGGTGTCGGCAGGCATGGCCACGGTCCGCAGCGACAGCTCACCTTTCGGTTGGGCGTTCTCGGCGGCCATGCGAGTCAGTACGGAACGAAGAAGCGGATGGCCGGACCGGGGGCCGGCCACGACGCGCTGGGTACGGGCGGGCGGCTATCCATTCGCTCAATGCAGCTTCGGCGTCTTCAGAAACCGCGCGCGGTCGCCGGAACGGACCGTCAGCCCCACTTTGCCGCCCTCACGCAGCAGGCGCAGCCGTACCTCGGCGCCGGCACTGCCAGAGGCCCAGACCCGGCGCCACAGGCCGGCAAGGTCGGGCACGTCGTCCTCGTTCACCGCCAGGATGCGGTCGCCCTGGCGCACGCCGGCTTGCTCTGCCGGGCCATTGTCGGCCAGGCCGCCGACCACCAGCGCGTCGTCCGATTCGGTGGCATACATACCCAACCACGGTCGCGCGGGGCGATTCACCCTGCCAAACGTCAACAGGTCCTGCATGAGCGGTGCCAGCAGGCCAATCGGCACGACCATGTTCATGTCGAGCCGCCGCCCCTTGCGGTCGCCCTGCTGCAGGATCAGCGAGCCGATGCCCACCAGCTTGCCGTCGGTGCCGATCAGCCCGCCGCCGCCCCAGAACGGATGTGCCGGCGCAGTGAACAGCGCGTCGTCGAGCACGTATTCCCAGTAGCCGGCGAACTCCTGGCGGCCGACGAGCCGGGTCTCGATCGAGTGGTGCCGCCCGCCGCCGGCGGCGAACACGACCTGGTCGCCGACCTTCAACCGGTCGGAGTCGCCCATCTCCAGCACCGGCAGGTCGAGCCGGCCCAGCGCCTGCACCAGGCCGAACCCGGTCTCCTGGTCGTACGCCAGCGCATGGCCGGCGACGGCGCGCTTGTTGTTGGAGGTGATCCAGATCGTTTCGGCTTCCGTGATCAGGTAGCCGATCGTGGCAATCAGACCCGTGTCGCGAATCACCACGCCGGAACCGGCACGCTCGGTGCCCAGCGTGTTCGCGGTGTAAGCGTCCTGCGGGACATACGTCTTCAGGCTCACCACGGCGTTGAGCGCGCGCTCGAGGTCGAACGAATAGTCGTCCGGGTCGGGCTGTAGATTAGGCGGAATCTCCCAGTCCTCTTTTTTCATGCCTCGCCGTCTTCCCTGCATGGGGTCTCCCTCCGGCATGCTCCGAAGGGGCGGTCGCTTCGTGCAGCGGACTATATGGACGCTTTCCGGTTCAGTGCCAACGCGCGGTTGCCGGCGGTGGGCAGGGCGCGGCTGCGGGCACGGGTGCCGCCAGCCAGATGACGCTTACGCGCGTGGTGGAGCCCTGATTCGTTCTCATGTTCATTCTTCGTTCACAAATTCATGGTTCAATGCCCTCAGCGAACAAGGCGACCGGCACCAGCCCTCACCGCCCCAGTAGCAGCACGGCGAAAAACTCGCGTGACCCCGCAAATTCGCGCCAGGCGGCCTAGCCGCTCCCCGCGACCTATCGCGAGAGTGTCATGATCCGAGCGTCGCAGATGTTCACCCTGACGCCGGGCGACAACACGCCGATCTACCTGGCCGTGACCGACCCGGGCTGGATTGGCTACGGGACCGGACTCGAAGCCTCGAGCTTCGTTGCCGATGCCGGCAACCCAATGGCGCCAAGCCTGCCGCCGGTTCCACCGAGCGTGCCGCCACGGTACGAACGGTCTTCCGGCGCCGCATCGCCGGCGAAGCACCCGGCGGCCACCACATACTCAGCAAGCGGAGCGGTGGCATCGGCATCGTTCTCCGGAGCGTTGGTGCAGGCTTTTGCCGGTGGCGAGCCGCTCATGGCGGTTGCGGGCACGATGACCGAACCCACACTGCCAATCGCATCGCAGCCTGGGTGCAGCGCCCCGCCGGCAGGCCCTGCCTCCTCGCCCACCGCCAGTCCGTCCACCGCAACGCCGGTGTGGCCGCCAGCATGGCTGGCCAACACCGCCCAGGCTGCCGCGGCCGCACCAGCGTCCCCGGCTCCCACCACGGTCGGTCTGACCCAGGTGCTGTACCTGCAGGAAACCGGAACCTCATCGCTGATCAGCGTCTATGACATCAACCAGGGTCAGATCGGCGATTGTTTCCTGCTCTCCTCGATCGGCGAGCTTGCGCTGTTCCATTCGTCGTTCATCACCAACATGATCCACGTCAACGCCGACGGCACCGAAACCGTCACGTTGTACGATGCGGCATCCGGCGGCCTGCCGACCTACGGCACCACCGCTTTCACGCCGACTTCGGTGACCGTGAACAACACGTTCCCGACCGATTCCGTGAACAACGGCGCGTCGCAGGATGTACTGAACGGGCAGAAGGAAATCTGGGTCCAGGTGTTGGAGAAAGCTGTCGCGACGCTGAATGGCGGCTACAGCGCGATCGCCAATGGCGGCAATCCGATGATCGCGATGGAGGAACTGGTCGGCCAGGCCACCACATGGACCGCGCCTGCGTCGCTGACCGCACAGCAATTGCAAAGCTACGCCAACGCCGGCGATCTGATCGTGATGGACACGGCCTCGTCGGGCTCGCTGCCCTACGGCCTGTATAACGACCACGCCTACATGTTCGACACCCTGACCACGGTGAACGGCACCCCGATGGTGCAATTGCTCAATCCGTGGGGCTTCGACGAGCCGAGTGCGATTCCGCTGTCGCAGCTTTCCCAGGGCATCGTCGAGGTCGATATCGGCCAGTTCGCCGATCCCGAGTTGATCGCCGGCACGTCAGGCAACGACACGATCGTGCTGACCACCGTGCTGACCGCGGGTTCCGTGGACCTTGGCGCAGGCACGGACAAACTCACACTGGCCAACGGCAATAACACCGCGACCACCGCCAACACCGAGTCGATTCTCGGTGGCACCGGCAACGACAGCATAACGCTCAGCACGGCCGCGGCGAATTACTCGATCGATCTGGGCGGCGGCAGCAACACGCTGGCGTTCGGCAATTTCAGCAACACCGCGACGGTGTCCAATACGCAAACCATCACCGGCGGCACCGGCGCAGACTCGCTGACGCTCGGTACCGCGTTGACAACCGGGATGCTGGTGGACCTGGGCGCGGGCGCCAACAAGCTGCACCTCGCCAATGCCGCGAACACCGGCACCGTCAGCAATGTCGGCACGCTGACCGGCGGATCCGGTGCGGATGCGATCGCGCTGGGAACCACGGTCGCCGGCGGCAGCATCGACCTCGGCGCGGGCAGCAACACGCTGACGCTGGCCAACGGCACGAACAGCGCGACGGTGTCCAACACGCAGACCATTATTGGCGGCAGCGGCAATGACAGCATCGTGCTGGGCAGCGCGGCGGCGAATGCCTCGATCGATCTGGGTGCCGGCAACGACAGCCTGACGCTGGGCAATTACACCAACACCGCGACGGTGGCGAACATCGAGACGATCCGCGGCGGCAGTGCCAACGATGCGGTCACGCTGGCCAACGCGCTGACGACAGGCATGCAGATCGATCTCGGCGCCGGTGCCAACCATCTGACGCTGGCGGGCGGCGCCAATACCGGCACGGTCCGCAATGTCGGCACTCTGGTTGCCGGCGCTGGCAACGATGCGATCACGCTGGCTACCGCGGCAGTGAATGCGTCGATCGATCTGGGCGGCGGCACGGACGTGCTGACGCTTGGCAACTTCACCAACACCGCGAGCGTGGCCAATACCGAGACCATCACCGGGGGCACCGGGAACGACAGCATCACTCTCGCCACGGCGATGGTGGACGGAGCGGTCGATCTCGGCGCCGGCGTCAACAAGCTGACACTGGCCAATGGCACGAATACCCTGACGGTCAGCAATGTCGGCACGTTGCTCGGCGGCTCCGGCGCGGACGCGGTGACATTGGCGAGCACGGTGGCGAAGGCCAGCCTGTCGCTCGGCACCGGCATCGATACGCTTACCTTCGCCAGCGGCACCAATTCGGCGACCGTGGCCAACGCCAGGACGATCGTCGGCGGCGGCGGAGCCGATACCGTGGTGCTGGCAAGCACTGCGGTGAGTGCGCTGATCGATCTCGGCGCCGGCAGCAACGCGCTGACGCTGGCCAACGCCACCAACACGGCCACGATCGCCAACACCGAGACCATCACCGGTGGCAGCGGCACCGACAGCATCACGCTGGGCGGCGCGCTGACGACGGCCATGCAGGTCGATCTCGGCGCCGGCGCCAACCGGCTGACGCTGAGCGACGCGACCAACACCGGCACCGTGAAGAACATCGGCACACTGGTGGGCGGCAGCGGCAACGACACCATCACGTTGGGCGCCGCAGCAGCCAATGCGTCGATCGATCTGGGCGGCGGGAGCGATACGCTGACGTTCGGCAGCTTCACCAACACGGCGACGGTGGCGAACACCGCAACGATCATTGGCGGCACCGGGAACGACAGCGTCACTCTCGCCACGGCGATGGTGGACGGAGCGGTCGATCTCGGCGCCGGCGTCAACAAGCTGACACTGGCAAATGGCACGAATACGCTGACGGTCAGCAATGTCGGCACATTGCTCGGCGGCTCCGGCGCGGACACGGTGACGTTGGCGGGCACGGTGGCGAAGGCCAGCCTGTCGCTCGGCACCGGCATCGATACGCTTACCTTCGCCAGCGGCACCAATTCGGCGACCGTGGCCAACGCCAGGACGATCATCGGCGGCGGCGGAGCCGATACCGTGGTGCTGGCCAGCGCGGCGGTGAGTGCGCTGATCGATCTCGGCGCCGGCAGCAACGCGCTGACACTGGCCAACGCCACCAACACGGCCACGATCGCCAACACCGAGACCATCACCGGCAGCAGCGGAACCGACAGCATCACGCTGGGCAGCGCGCTGACGACGGCCATGCAGGTCGATCTCGGCGCCGGCGCCAACCGGCTGACGCTGAGCGACGCGACCAACACCGGCACCGTAAAGAATATCGGCACGCTGTTGGGCGGCAGCGGCAACGACACCATCACGTTGGGCACCGCCGCAGCCAATGCGTCGATCGATCTGGGCGGCGGGAGCGATACGCTGACGTTCGGCAGCTTCACCAACACGGCGACGGTGGCGAACACCGCGACGATCGTTGGCGGCAGCGGGAATGACACGATCACGCTCGGCTCGGCACTGACCGATGCGATGTCGGTCGATCTCGGCGGCGGGGTCAACAAGCTGACCCTGGCCGGTGGCGGCAACACCGGCACCGTCGGCAACGTCAACACGCTGGTGGGCGGCAGTGGCGCCGATGCGATCACGTTCGGCAGCGCGGTGACCAACGGCAGCGTCGATCTGGGTGCCGGCGCCGACACGCTGCGGCTGGCCAACGCAACCAACCGGATTTCCGTGACCAACACCGAGACGGTGTTCGGCGGTACCGGCAACGACACCATCGTACTGACCGGCTCCAATGCCAGCACGGTGATTGGTGGCGCGGGCCTGAATTTTGTCACCGGCAACAGCGGCGCGGATCAATTCGTGTTCGACCAGGACAGCAGCGGCAACAGCACGACGGTGACGAACTTCAACGCGACGGCGGGCGACAGGATCGCGCTCGACACCACCGGCAGCGCGACGCTCGCGGGCAACGCCTACAACCTGGGCGGTGCGGCGCTGGTGGTCGGCACCGATCTGGCGGATGTCGGCAATGCCGTGCAGCGGTTGGCGACGACGCTGTCGAACAGCGGGAACGGCGGGTTCGTCTATGAGCAGGATACGGGGGCGCTGTACTATAGCGGGAACGGATCGTTTGCGGGCGGCGGGACACTGGTAGGCGTGATCGACGCGAGCGGCGCGACGGCCTGGAAGTTCAGCGCAAGCGACTTCGTCCAGGTGTAAGCGCGCGTTTGGCGCTTGACAGCGGCCTGGGCGGGCCTTACTGAACCGTTCAGTTAATTAACTGGATGGTTCTCCCCCTGGCCATGCTGCCCGAACGCCTCGACGCCACCTTCGCCGCCCTCGCCGACCCGACGCGGCGCGCCATCCTGGCGCGGCTGGCGACCGGGGAGGCGTCGGTCACCGAGCTGGCCGAGCCGTTCTCGATGAGCCTCCCCGCCGTCTCCAAGCACCTGAAGGTGCTCGAACGGGCGGGGCTGATCACGCGCGGCCGATCGGCGCAGTGGCGGCCGTGCCGGCTGCACGCCGAACCACTGAAGGATGCCGCGGAGTGGCTGGAACACTACCGCCGGTGCTGGGAGGAATCGTTCGACCGCCTCGACGCCTACCTGAAGGATCTGCAAGGCAAGGAGCCGAAGCGTGGCCGCAGGCAGTGAGCCGGAGTTGGTCGTCACCCGCGAATTCGACGCGCCGCGCGCGCTGATCTTCCGTGCACTGACCACGCAAGAGCATGCGGCGCAGTGGTGGGGACCACAGGGCTTCACCACGGTCTCCTGCCGGATGGATGCGCGTCCGGGCGGCACGTATCGCCAGGCGATGCGCGGACCGGATGGCGCGGTGCTCACCAGGCGCGGCGCGTATCGCGAGGTAACGCCGGAACGCATCGTCTTCACCTACGCGTGGGAGGACGACCAGGGGCATCCCGGCCACGAGATGCTGGTGACGATCACGCTGGAGGAGCTCGGCGAGCGCACGAAGCTGACGCTACGCCAGACCGGGTTCGAATCGATCCCGGCGCGTGACAGCCATCTCACCGGCTGGACAAGCTGCATGGAACGCTTCGCCGCCTGGCTGGCGGCATCACGGGAAGGAATCTGAACGATGCAACAACATCCGATCGTATCCGAAGCCGAATGGCTGACCGCGCGCCGCGAGCTTCTGGCCAAGGAGAAGGAGCTGACGCGCCTGCGCGACCAGCTCAGCGCGGAGCGTCGCGCCCTGCCCTGGGTGCGCGTGGAAAAGCGCTACATGTTCCAGGCACCGGAAGGCCAGATCTCGCTCGCGGAGTTGTTCCATGGCCGCAGCCAGCTCATCGTGAAGCACTTCATGTTCGGGCCCGACTGGGACCAGGGCTGCGTCGGTTGCTCGTTCGGCGCGGACCACCTTGACGGAGCGCTGGTGCACCTGGAGCATCACGACGTGACCTACGTCGCGATCTCGCGTGCGCCGCTGGACAAGATCATGGCATTCAAGCGCCGCATGGGCTGGCATTTCGACTGGGTGTCGTCGTTCGGCAGCGACTTCAACTACGATTTCCAGGCGTCGTTCACGCCCGAGCAACTGGCCGCCGGCACGGCATTCTACAATTTCGCCATGCAGCCGGTGAACTGCGACGAAATGACCGGCATGAGCGTCTTCTACAAGGACGCGTCCGGCGACGTCTTCCATACCTATTCGCAATACGCCCGCGCCGGCGAGATGTTCCTGGGCACCTACCATTTCCTCGACATCACGCCGAAGGGCCGTGACGAGACGACCAACGGCAACCTGACCGACTGGGTGCGCCACCACGATCGTTACGAGGCGGCGGGACATGTCGCCCCGACCGGACGGTATGTGGAGGACGACGCGGATTCCTGCTGCCACGCGAAGTCGTAAGCGACTAACCGTCATCGCGAGGCGTCGCCGGCCTGACGTAGGTTCCCCCCTCCCCTTGAGGGAGGGGTTGGGGGAGGGGTGCGTACATCCGCGGTCGGTGGATGTACGCACCCCTCCCCCAACCCCTCCCTCAAGGGGAGGGGGGAACCTACGTCAAGCGGCCTTGCAATGACAGTGCGCGCCGCTACTCCACTTCCTCCAGACTGAACTGCCCGGCTTCCTCGTCGTACGAGAACAACTCCGCATATCTTCCCCAGGCGATGGCGGCACGCAGAGTATCCTCGGCGTAGTCGGGGGACATATGGTCCTCCAGCTCATCGCGGAAGCGTTCGGCGGACGCGCGGTGGTTCCACCTCTGGTCCAGCACCTGGCGGATCATGGTGATGATCGGCACATGCGCGCGCACCGCGGCGGCGAAGATACGCTTGCGCTCCTCCGTATCGGCAGCGGCAAAGCTGCGGCCTTCCTCGCTCAGCAGGATGTCGCCTTCCTCCAGCACGGCGAAATGCAGAAGCTGCAGCGTCTCGCCCAGCGGCAGCAGTTCGTCCACCTCGTACTGCAGCGACGCCGCCAGCGCCGGCAGGTCGGCGCGACCGTTATATGGCTCGCCGGCCAGCGTCTCCACCATGCCGGCAATCAGGTTGGTACCGACGCGCTGCAGCGGCACGGCGATCGAGGCGGTGGATGTGGGCGCGGTCGCGCTGGGCCGCGGCCGCCGTGTCATCACCGCGTAGATGTCGTCCACCAGCTCACGGAACGCCGGATCCAGGCGGTTGCGCGGATGCGGAAACGGCACCGCCAGCTCGTGCGCCACGCGCCCGGGATTGGAGGAAAACACCAGGATGCGGTCGCACATCAGCACCGCCTCCTCGATGTTGTGCGTCACCATCAGCACCGACTTCACCGGCAGCCGGCCCTCCGACCACAGATCGATCAGGTCGGTGCGCAGCGTCTCCGCGGTCAGCACGTCCAGCGCGCTGAACGGTTCGTCCATCAGCAGCAGGTCGGGGTGCACCACCAGCGCGCGCGCCAGGCCGACACGCTGGCGCATGCCGCCGGACAGTTCCTTCGGATACGCGCTCTCGAACCCGCCCAGGCCGATCAGGTCGATCGCTTGTTCCGCGCGCTTTTCCCGTTCGACGCGGGGCACGCCGCGCGCCTCCAGGCCGAGCTCGACGTTCTCCTGCACCGTCAACCAGGGGAACAGGGCGAAGCTCTGAAACACCATCGCGACGCCCTCGGTCGGGCCAACCACCGGCACGCCGCGCCACCGTACGCTCCCCGCGGTCGGCTGCAGCAGGCCGGACACGATGCGCAGCAGCGTCGATTTGCCGGAACCGGAGCGGCCGAGCAACGCCACCATCTCGCCTTCGCGCAAGGTCAGATCGACGTCTTCCAGCACCACCAGGTCGGCGTTGGCGTCCTTATGGTAGGCCTGCCGGCACGCGCGCACTTCCAGCAGCGCATCGGCATGGGTCGGCATGGCGTGGGTGGCGATGGTGTCCATGCCGGTCTCCTCAGAACGACAGCCGCCGTTGCGCATAGGCGTAGAGCGGACGCCAGAGCAAGCGATTGAACATGACGACGAAGCCGGACATCACGATCACGCCCAACACCACCCGCGGCATATCGCCGGCAGCGGTGGCCTCGGCGATGTAGGCGCCCAGGCCGTGCGCGACGAGCCTGGTGTTTCCCCAGGACGCCACCTCGGCGACGATCGCGGCGTTCCATGCGCCGCCGGAGGCGGTGATCGCCCCGGTCACGTAGTAGGCGAAGATGCCGGGGATGATGACCTTGCGCCACCACAGGAACCCGCCGACGCGGAAATTGTCCGCCGCCTCCCGCAGGTCGCCGGGGAAGGCGGCGGCGCCGGCGATGACGTTGAACAGGATGTACCATTGCGTGCCGAGGATCATCAGCGGCGTCAGCCAGATATCCGGGCTCAGGTGGAAATAGACGATCGCCAGCACGAAGGGCGGGAACAGCAGGTTGGCCGGGAATGCGGCGAGGAACTGCGCGACCGGCTGTGCGCGCCGCGCCCAGACGGGGCGCAGGCCGATGGCGACGCCGATCGGCACCCAGATCAGGCTGGCCAGCACCATCAGCACGGCGACGCGGATCATGGTGAACACGCCCAGGATGACGGCCTGGCCGACATCCGCCCAGCCCAGCTCGCCGGCGGTGAACTCGCCGACGCGGCGCAGCGCCCAGGCCAGCACCAGGAACAATGCGGCGAGCCACAGCACGTCCAGCACGCGCGAAGGCCGGCCGCGCCCGGCGGCGCGACGTGGGCCGGCCGTCATCCGCAGCCCGCCCAGGAACGTCGCCATATCGCCGATCGAGTGGCCGATCCACGACAGCAGCCGCGTGCGCCGCATCAGCCGCAGCATCCACGGATCGGGGACACTGGCAGCGGCGGTGGTTTCGAAGCGGAACTTGGCGGACCACGCGACCAGCGGGCGGAACAACAACTGGTCGTACAGCAGGATCACCACCAGCATGGTGACGATGGCATAGACCACCGCCGCGATGTTGCGGTGCTCCAGCGCCAGCGCGACGTAGGAGCCGATGCCTGGCAGCGTCCAGGTGTTGTTGCCGACCGACACGGCCTCCGACGCGACGACGAAGAACCAGCCGCCGGACATCGACATCATGGTGTTCCACACCAGGCCGGGGGTGGCGAACGGTACCTCCAGCCGCCAGAAGCGCTGCCAGGACGTGAGGTGGAAGCTGACCGCAGCCTCGGCCAGGTCGGCCGGGACGGTCTTCAGCGATTGATAAAGGCTGAACGCCATGTTCCAGGCCTGGCTGGTGAAGATGGCGAAGATCGCCGCCAGCTCCAGGCCGAACACCTGGCCGGGGAACAGGTTCATGAAGAAAACGACGGTGAACGTGAGGAAGCCGAGGATCGGCACCGATTGCAGGATGTCCAGCAGCGGGATCAGCACCAGGCTGGCACGGCGGCTTTTCGCCGCGGCGGTGCCGTAGGTGAAGGTGAAGATCAGGCTGGCGGCCAGCGCGGCGAACATGCGCAGCGTGGTGCGCACGGCGTATTCCGGCAGCCGGGCCGGGTTGAGGCTGACATGCGTGGCACCCGGTGCGTTGATCGGCGCGAAGGTGCCCTGGGCGATATGCGCAACAGCAATCAGCGCGCCGAGCACGCACACGATGGCGGCGGCATCCCACAGATTCGGCAGACGCCGGCCGGTGGCCAGCGCGGGATGGATCGTGGCTGACATGCGGCTCCGGCTGGGCGTGGGAGCGCCCTGTTAGCCGGGCCAGTGGGTGGAGTCACGCAGGCAGCGTGTGTTGGTTGTGTGACGGCGCGGCACGGTCACCCCGGGTCTGCGATCGGACGGAACGCGACCAGCGGCAACTGGGCCACAAGCCGGCGCCGCGACGCTTCCGATCCGTCGTAGCGCCAGCCGAGCAAACGCGTCAGCACGGCGCGTATGATGCGGCCAAGCCAGCGGCATCGGCGCTCGTATCCGGCGACCACCGTCGCGGCCTCGGCTGCATCGAGCAAACGGCAGGTGGCGGCGAAGCGCCTGGAGCCGACCATGAGCTCGATGCGCGGGTTCGCCTGGATGTTGCGCAGCCAATCGGCATTGCGGCCAAACCCGCTCATCACGACCATTTCGTCAGGGGCGATCCGAAACTCCATGATCTCAAGGATGGTTTCGCGGCGACGGCCAGTGCGGCGGCCGGTATGAATGAGGAGCAGGAAGCGATGCCCCAGAATCCATCCGCACCGCCAATGGTAGAGCAGGACCGGCGCCCGGAACGCACGGCGGAGCGCCGCATTGGTCAATGCCATCGATCAGCGACAGAGCGACGCAACCAATTCGGATACGTCGCGCAGTCGGCCGAAATCATGAACGATCGCCAAACTCTCCTCGATCGCCGCCATCGCCAGACCGCTGTTCGGCATGAGCGTGCGGTATTTCGCATCAACGTCGCTCCAGGCGATGCCCAGCGTGCCGGCGCCCTTCGGCACATGCACCGTGCTGGTCGCTGCACGCCCCTCACGCGTGGTGATGGTTACAGTAGCACCCTGTTGATAGCGCGCGGCATCCGTCGGTGGATCGCCAACCCGCACCAGGTCGATCAGCCGATGAATGACCGGGTCGGCGATCTTCGCCGCACTCGCATGCTCCCACCCGAACGCCCGATCCGCCGCACCGGCGGCGGCGAAATAGGCCGGGCTGTGGGCCATGTCGATCAGATCCGCCGGATGCAGCGGACCGTGCAGCGCCGTCATGCCGGGACGTGAGATGACAATCGCGGCGATGTCGTCCGCTGCCATGTTGCCATCGCGCGCGGCATTGCCCGCGGCTTCCGCGATCGCGTGATGCGGATGGCCGCCGGGCACCAGCTTGATCGCCATGTCAGTGACGATGTCCCAGCTTTCGCCCAGGCCATCCAGCGCGGCGGCACCGGCAATGGCGCCATTGATACCGCCAAATGCTTCGAAGAATCCTTTGGGTGATTCAAGAATCGCGAGTTCCACTCGATAGCCACGCAGCGCGGCGAGCGCGGCATTCACCCCATTCAGCACCGCAAGTCCGGCGTGATACTCGCGCGCAACCGAGGTATCGGCCGCTGTTGCCAACCCGCCGATCGATGTTGCCGACAAGGCGATGGCGTGCGCCAGTTGCGTCGCATCGAGCCGCAGCAACACGCCGGAGGCGACTGAGGCGGCAAACACCGCACCGAGGCAGCCGTGGAAGCCGCGGTCGCGAAAGCCGGGTGTGATCGCGGCGCTGATCCGCCCCGCCGCTTCGTAGCCGAGCACCATGGCACGCAGCACGGCGTCCCCGCTCGCGCCCTCGCGTTCGGCGATCGCCAGGGCGGCGGCGGTCAACGGCGTGCCGGCGTGCACGATGTTGCGCAGGTCGCTGTCGTCGGACGCGGCAGCGTCGCTGGCCAACGCGTTGACCTGCGCGGCCTCGGCGACCGGCAGACTCGCGGCATGGAACCAGAGCGACGCGTCCGGCCGGCCGCCTCGGTCGAGCGCCAGCTCGCGGACGACGCGGGCGGATTCCAGACCGGTGCCGCAGGCCGCGCTGGCGAGCGTGCTGGCGATCAGCATGGCTGCATGGTCGAGCGTTTGCGGCGGCAGGTCGGAGGCGTTTGTGTCGGCGAGGAAGCTCGCCAGGCGCTGGGCAACGGTCATGGTTTCGATCCGAGGGTTGGGTTCCTGCAATCAGCCATGGATATGCGGAGTTGAGCACGGGGATTCCCGTGCCGTTGACGTTACAGGGTGTTTGCATTTGGGGCCAATGCGTATAAGCGCGGCCGGGTGGTCCAAGGAGCTCCTGCCCGTGACGTTCGCACGGTTTGTTCTGCTGCAAGCTTTTAACACGGAGGACGTGCGAGGGCCACGGAGCGCCACGGAGCCGTGCGGTTCGTCTCTGCATATATCAGCGCGGAATACGGTAGATAATTATCGCCGGCCCGGGCGTTCGTTGCATCGTGCCATACTGGGAAAGCCTCTCCGTGGCGCTCCGTGGCCCTCGCACGTCCTCCGTGCTAAAAGCTTGCAGCAGAACGAACCGCACGGGCCTGGGTCTGATTCCCGAAGGAACCTGCTGCAAACGCGATCCCCCTGCGCAAGCCAATGCCCGGGGTTGAGTTCCTTAGGATCGAGGACCAAGCTGCCGCCGCATGACACCCGAGGGAGGAAAACGCACATGGCATTCGCGGTCCAGCACGTGCACCTGAAGACCCCTGATCCGCTGGCGACGGCGCAGTTCTACATCGACAATTTCGGCGCCACGATGAAGGCCGACATTCCCGGCCGCGGCGTCCAGGTCGATCTCCACGGGCTCCAGCTCAACATCACCACGATCATCGACAGCCAGAAGCATGCGCAGCATTACGGCATCGAGCACATGGCGGTGGAGACCACAGATTACGCGGGGACGCTGGCGCGGCTGAAGGAGCATGGCGTGCGCATCCTGGAAGAGCTGCCGATCAACAACGGGCGGCATGTCTGCTTCGTCGAGGCACCGGATGGCGCGCAGATGGAAGTGATCGAAAAAGTATAGGCCCGTCCGATGGCGTTGAAGGACCGTATCGCGTTCGGCATGTCGCTGCCGCATCGCTCGCCGGATGCGATCGACATGACGGCGGTGCGCGCGGTGGCACAGCGCGCCGAGGCGTTGGGCTTCCAGGACCTGTGGGTCACCGAGAACACGCTGGATCACGTGATGTGCCTCGATCCGGTGGTAGTGCTGACCCATGCGGCGGCGGTCACCACGCGCATCCGTGTCGGCGCGTCGGTGGTGGTGCTGGCGGTACACAGCCCGATGATGCTGGCGCACCAATGGGCGACGCTGGATTACGTCAGCGGCGGCCGGGCGATTTTGGGCGTTGGGCTGGGGCGCGAGCATCACTATCGCGAATTCGCCGTGCCCGAGGCGGGGCGCGTCCGCCGCTTCCGCGAGGCGGTCGAGGTGATCCGCGCGCTGTGGACGCAGGAAAAGACCAGCTACCACGGGCAATTCTATCAGCTCGACGACGCGACGATGTCGCCCAAACCGGTGCAGCGGCCGCTGCCGATCTGGATGGGCGTCGGGCATCCGAACGCGATCCGCCGCGCCGGGTCGATGGCCGATGGATGGATGGGATCGGGCGGATCGAGCATCGCTGAATTCGGCCGCTCGGTGCCGCTGCTGCGAGATGCACTGGCCGCCGCGGGGCGCGATGCGGCTGATTTCCCCGTGTCGAAGCGCATCTTCATCGCGGTCGATGATCGGCCGGAGGTGGCGCGCGCCGAGCTGAACCGCTGGTTCACCGAGGTATATCACAATCCGCCCGGCACCGACGCGTCTGGCATTCACGGCACGCCAGAGCACGTGCGCGCGCGGCTGGAAGAAGTCGTCGCGATGGGTGCCAATCACCTGCTGCTGAATCCGGTGTCGCGCTACCAGGAGCAAGTGGAGGCGCTGGCGGAGATCGTCGGCCTGAAATAGCGGAGGGAACGATGGAAACGATCGTCGGCAGCGGCAGGCACCGCTATCGGGTGCACGAGGATTGGGCGCAGGCGCCGGCGCATGTGGACATGAGGCCCGCCGCCGTCACAGTCGGCCCCGAAGATCGCGTCTATTGCTTCAACCGCGTGTCCGGGCATCCCGTCGTGGTGTTCGATCGCGACGGCAATTTCCTGTCGAGCTGGGGTGCGGGAATGTTCCGATTCCCGCACGCCATTCGTTTCGATGCGCAGGGTTTCGCCTGGCTGACCGACGAGCATCATCAGCAGTTCATGAAATTCACCGCCGACGGCAAACTGCTGCAGACGGTCGGCGAGAAGGGCCATCGCTCCGATACCGGCGTGCCGGCCGACGATTTCAGCTCGGTCGCCTGGAAGAAGGTCACCCACTCGGGCGGGCCGTTCAACCTGCCAACCGACATCGCATTTGCGCCCGACGGCTGCATGTTCATGAGCGACGGCTACGGCAATGCGCGCGTGCACAAGTTCTCGCCCGACGCGAAGCACATGTTCTCCTGGGGCCAACCGGGGACCGCGCCCGGCCAGTTCAATCTGCCGCACGGCGTGTGGATCGACCGGCGCGGCCGGTTGCTGGTCGCGGACCGCGAGAACGACCGCGTGCAGGTTTTCGACCAGGATGGCAAGCTGCTGGAGATCTGGCCGACCGAGCTGATCGGCCCGGCGTTCTTCTACGTCGATAACGACGATGTCGTGTATATCGCGGAGCACAACAGCGGGATGGTCAGCATCCTGACGCTGGATGGCGAACGTCTCGCACGTTGGGGCGATCCGATCCACCGCTCCTGCCACGGCATCTGGGGCGATTCGCACGGCGACATTTATGTTGTGCAGCCCGGGACGTGGGGCCGCGTGCGCAAGCTGGTGAAGTTCCAACGGGTGTAAGGCGAGGGAGGCCCTGTTCTGTCATTGCGAGTTGGCCACCGGCCTTCGGCCGACCCGCCCTGGATGAAACGGCTCGGCGGCTGGACGTAGGCTCCCCCCTCCCCTTGAGGGAGGGGTTGGGGGAGGGGTGCGTACATCCACCGACCGTGGATGTACGCACCCCTCCCCCAACCCCTCCCTCAAGGGGAGGGGGGAACCTTGTTTCTTGTTAGGCCGCCTGGGCGAAGCAATCTCCTGCGGGAGATTGCTTCGGCCAAGCGGCCTTGCAATGACAGACGTTCAGCGTGGCACAGTACTACACGCTCGGCAGCAATGCCTCGCCGTAACCACGCCGCTGCATCGTATCCAGCCGCAGCGTGACCGGCGCCCCGAGCCACAGCGCATACACCGTGTGATCGTCCACCATGTCGTCGGTCAGAGGATGCACCAGAATATCGAGACCCTGGCGGTGCAGCATCAGCCACGGCACCACGTCCTGGAACTCATGCTTCTTGAACACGACGTGGAATTGCGGAACAGGATGGGGGCCGATTGGATCGTCGCGTAACCGGCCGAGCTCGACGGGGAATGCCGCGCCAAGCGTCGCGCTCAGGTTTTCTGCGACATGACGCGAACCCGCGTCGTAGTAAACATGTGCGTGGTAGCCGTGGATGTGCGGCGCCTGGGCGGACGTGTCGGTCATGGCGAGCCCTCCCGATGATTTACACGATCATCGCAGGATTGCGAGAGGCGCACAACATCGCAAGGAACATCGCAAGGGACACGTGACAGAGGAAACGCGGCAGGCACCCGGCACGCCACGCTCCCTCGCCCTTCACCGCGGAATCGTAAGTCCGATCAGCGTCCCCGCCGCACCATCGATGCGATCGAGCTTCCGGCACGTATCGATCAGTTCCTCGAACCGCGCGGACGGGATCGCCAGTCCCGGCGCAACCGGACGAATGCGCCGCGCCTCCTCCTCGAAATCCCAGATGAACTCACGGCCTGTGCCTTCGCGCGTGAAGCTCTGCCCGTCCCTGGTGAACACGGTGACGCGCGGACCGAACAACGCGCGCCGCACCGTCGGGATCAGCGTGACGCGGTGCATCAGGTCCAGCACTTCCGGCGGATCGCTTTCGCCCGGACCTGGCTGTGCGCCGCGCAGCATCGGGTAGCCGCGCGTCACGGCGCCGTAGGCCGAGAAATACTGCGTGCTGCCGACCCGCGGCTGGCCGTCGCTGCCGGGTGTGGGGAATGCCGGGCTCGGGTATTCGGTCTCGAACCAGTTCACCACCGCCTCGATGCGGTCGATGTCCGAATAGGCAAGACCGATCTCTTCGCACAGCCGCGCGGTCACATCGACATGCGCTATGTTGTAGCCGGCCGTTGAATAGATGCGGTACAGCGTCTCCAGGAACATCCAGTCGCGGCCGAGACCTTCGGTGATCCGGCCAAGCTCGGTGCGGTTGGCGCCGGTGAAGCTGTAGCGCAGCTCGCCGCGATTGTTGCCGGCATAGGCATGATAGAATCCAGCGTCGCCCTCCAGCGTCGTTTCGCCGCCGGGGGTGCCGTGCTTCGCCATCGCAACCGCCAGCAACGCGTTGCGGACGGCGCCGCCCTCGCGCAGCGAACGGCCGCCGCTGCGCGCGCCTTCCAGGTTGCCCGCCGCCAGGTTGACGCATTGCGCGATCGCGCTGTTGACCTGGTCCGCGTTCAACCCCTGCACTTTCGCCGCCGCGACCGCCGCGCCGAAGATTCCGAACACCGGCCCGGCGTGGAAGCCGCGCGACATCACCGTCGGGATGAATTCCGCGGCCATGCGTTCCATCACTTCGTAACCCGCGGCGACGCCGACGAGGAATTCCTGGCCCGTGCAGCGTGTGATCTCCGCGGCAACCAGCGCGGCGGGAATGATCGCGGTGCCAGGATGGGTCAGCATGCGGAAGGTGTCCCACTTGCCGCCGGCCAGGATCATTTCGGCGTTGACGAACGCCGCGCCGGCCTTGGTCAGCCTGGCACCGCTGCACAGCACGGTCGCCGCGCCGCCGCCGCCGGCTTCCTCCTCCTGCATCAGCTCCAGCGCCGCGCGGCTGGCCGGCATCGCGTGCGCCACCAGCGCCGATGACAGTGCCTGCAAGGTCACACCCTTGGCGCGGTCCACCACCTCCGCCGGCAGGTCGGCGTAGCGCAGGCTGGCGACGAAACTCGCGAAATCGCGGCTCAACGACATGACGAACATCCCCCCGATCGTCGATATGGGGGACCGGTGCACGCTGTCGGTGCGAGGCGCATGGCCACGTGGCCTTTCCCCCGACCTAGATTGCTTCGTCGCGGCGCTCCTAACAAGAAACCAAGAAACTAAGGTTCCCCCTCCCCTTGAGGGAGGGGTTGGGGGAGGGGTCGCTTCGTAACGTAGGGACCCCTCCCCCAACCCCTCCCTCAAGGGGAGGGGGGGACCTACCTCGGGCCGCCGACGCCGTTTCATCCAGTCGCGGGTCCGCCACGCCGGCCGGTGGCCAACTCGCAATGACGAGGCGTGTGCACGACGCGGAACGGCCGCCATGGGTTGCTCGCGAAGGCCCCTACCATACCATCCCGCGCGACTGGCCTTCCCCCTCCCCCTGCTCATCCTCCCGCGCGTTGGACATCCATTCTGTCACCGACATGAAGCGCGGGGCCAGGAAATGATAGGTGCGCGCCAGCAGCCCGCGCGCCCGGTCGTCGAACGTAAAGCTGGCTGTCTCCCAGTCCTGCAGCACCGGCTGCCACGCCCGTTGAGTGCGGTACAGCCAGTCGCGGTGCGAACGGATGAAGGTGCGCTGGCTCTCCAGGTTGCGCAGCGCCGCCATCACCTCGCCGGTCTGCCCATCCACTTGCTCGAACCGCTCGCCGATCTTGGCCAGCGCCAGCTTGGCCAGCCGCCGCACCTGGGTCAGCGTCTCCAGTTGGGAGATGTCGCCGCGCCACGATTGCGCCATCCGCCCCAGCTTGGTCGCCATCGTCTGCACCGGCTGCAGCAGCTTTTCCCGCAGCGCCTCGATGTAGGCCAGCTCCTTCGCCAGGTCGGTGAGCAATTGCGAGACCGCCTCGGTGTCCGGCAGCGACAGCGCGCGCGCGGCCTTGGACATGGCCTTCTGCACCTGCCGCTGCACTGACGCCTCCTCGGCGGCCGCCAGCACGGCGTGGGCTTCGGTATGGCTGGCGTCATCGCCGGTGCTCGCGTCATGCCAGGCTGCCAGGCGCAGTTGCAACCGCGCCATCGCCAGCCGGTGATGCAGCTTGGTCGGCTCCCAGCTCGCCTGCCCCGTCAGCACCTCCGCCGGCAGCCGGTCGCCGATGCGCAGCGCGGACACGAAATCCAGCGACGCCGCGATCAGCCCCAGCATCCGCCCGTCCTTGGAGGCATCGTCGATGCCAAACTCCCGCTGCAGGGAGCGCAGCGGCAGGGCGGCCTCGCGGTCGCCCAGATGCAGCACCATGACGGGCGTGCCGTCCGTTTCGGCGCGGCGGAACACGGGATCCCCGACCTGCAGGAACACCGGATGTTCCAGGCGGCAGCGGTCCTGCGGTGCAGCGGTCGGGGGGGCCATGGAATCGGCTCGCCTGGGGATGGCCAAGCAAACCACGCAAGGGGTGAACGGATGACTAATGCCCGGCAACGAGACGCCCGCCCCAGGGCAATCGGGTGAGCGGCGGAAGGTCAGGGCTCCGCCCTGAAACCCGCCAGGAGGCTCTGCCTCCTGGACCTCCGGCAAAGGCATAGCCTTTGCAATCCGTTTGTTTCGCTGGATGGCGGGGAGGG
>DASXFW010000343.1:0-15816 GCA_036489395.1 Acetobacteraceae bacterium
GGTGCAAGCCGCCAAGGCAAAGGCGCGCGGCTATCGATCAAGCCGCAACCTCATCGCCATCGTCTATCTACTGGCCGGCAAGCTCGACCTACGGCTGCCAGCATGAGATCGTTTCTACCCACTCCAAACAGCGAGGAACCACCTTATCTTCCTTGCGGAATCGCGTGCTCGCACCAACGCTACTATCCGCCGATCACCGGGATATGGTCGAAGCATCCGCCGGCAGACCGCGCCGCATCGCATGCCTCGCGCCTTGACAGCTACGGTCCTTCAGATACTGCATGCATTGCAGATGGATCAGTTCTCTGCCAACTATGGGAGAGCAGGAGAAAGCCGCCATGGCAGCCGCACCAAAGCTCGACGTAAGCCCCACCGTCGTGGCCAATGCCCGTCGCGCGGCTGACAAGCTGCGCAAGTCGATGGCCGCCAAGGGACGGGCCGCCGGCAAGCAGGTCGCATTCAAGACCGACAGCCGGACTGTCCGTCCGCTTCTCAAGCTGGTGGACGCCATATCCGCACAACAAATGCGCGCCCCGCGGGGCACGGCCGACGGGGATGAGATCACGCCCAACCATGCCGCCGCGATCCTTAGAATGTCCCGTCCATCCGTCATGCGGCTGATCGAACAGGGCGAGCTGCATCCACGCATGGTGCACAGCCGCCACAAGCTCTTGCGTGCCGAAGTCGTGGCCCTGGCGGAGCGGCAGACGCGGGAGCGCCGCAAGGCGCTGGCCAACCTGACCGAACTCACCGAGGAGTACGGCTTCTGACCAAACCGCCGAGGCCGGTCGCCGTCCTGGACGCCTGCATTCTGTTCCAGGGCCGGCTCACCGACCTGCTGCTATCGCTGGCAGAGCAAGGCGCCTTCGAGCCGATCTGGTCGGACGAGATTCACGCGGAGTGGTCGCGTAATCTGGCAGCCTCGAAGCTACAGATTCCGCAGGACAGGATCGAGTGGCGCAAGGCCGAAATGCAGCGCGCCTTTCCGGCCGCGAGTTGCGCGCCCGATCCGGTGCTGACCCACGCCGTCCAGGCGATGTGCCGCACGCCCGCGCAGTGCAAGGATGCCCACGTGGTGGCGACCGCGGTGACGGCCAAGGCATCCACCATTGTCACGCACAACATCAAGGATTTCGCTCCGGCGGTGATCCAGCACTACCGGCTCAGCAAGGTCCGTCCGGATGGCTTCTGCGTCGATCTGCTGGCCGACGGGCAGGCCGAGGTGCTGGGCGGCCTGCGGGGACATCGGAACAGCTTGAAGCGGAGGCCGATGGATCCGGCCGAGTACGTGGCGTACCTATCCACGCCGGACCTCGGCCTGACCCGGTTCTGCCGCCGGCTTCTGACGCATCTGGGGTCCATCTGAGATTCCGACCGTAACACCCCCAGGTTCAGCGGGCCGAGCGCCGTTTCGCCCCACGGCTTCCCGCCCCCCTCACCACTCGAACCTTGCCACCGTCGCCACCGGCCGCACCCCCGCCTCCGCCGCCATCGCGTCCGCCCGCGCCGTATCGAACCCGCCGCTGCCGTCCCGCAATGCCGCGCCGTGGATGCCGTCCAGCACCCAGCACGCCGCCAGGTCCACGCCCGCCGCGCCGGCGATGTCCGTCCGCAGCGAATCCCCCACCGCCAGCACGCGGTCCGGCGGCAGACCCAGCACCTCCAGCACCGGCTGGTAGATCGCCGGATCCGGCTTGCCCAAAGACCGCACGTCGCCCCCTAGCTCCTGGTAGCGCACCGCCAGCGAGCCGGCGCACAGCACGCGCACGCCGCCGCGGATCACCTCCAGGTCGGGGTTGGCGCAGATCATCGGCAGGCGGCGCGCGGCGCAGTCGGCCAGCACCGGCTCGAACTCGTTCATGTCGGACGGATTGCGGTGGTCGTCCGGGCCGGTGTTCAGCACGAAATCCGCGTCCGCCGGAGCAGGCACGCGGTGCAGCGGCAGGCCGTCCAGCATCGGCAGGTCGCGCGCCGGCCCCAGGTGGAACACGCGCTGGCCCAGCTCGGCCCACCACAGATCGGGTGGCGATTGCAGCGCGCGGCGCACCGCCTCGCCGGACGTCAGGATGTCGGTGTACAGCGCGTCCGCGATCCCCATGCCGCGCATCATGGTCTGCACCGCCGCGTTCGGCCGCGGCACGTTGGACAGCAGCAGCGTGCGCTTCCCGGCCTCGCGAAGCTGGCGCAGCGTCTCGACGGCGTGCGGGAACGCGTTGATGCCGTCGTGGATCACGCCCCACAGGTCGAGCACGAACCCGTCATAGCGCTCGGCCAGCGGGGCGAAGCCGGAGAGGTGCTGCATTCAGTTGCTTCCTGCGAGATGGTCGGCGTCGCTGCCGATCGCGTCCTGGATGCCGGCGAAGCCCGCGTCGCGCAAGGCGGCGGCGAGCTCGCGCTTCAGGCGCGGAACCAGCGCCGGGCCGGCGAACGCGAACGCGGTGTAGAGCTGCACCAGCGAGGCGCCGGCGCAGATCTTGGTCAGTGCCTCGGCGCCGGAGGAAACGCCGCCCACGCCGATCAGCACCAGCCGGCCGCGCGCCAGCAGGAACGCGCGGGCGAGCACGCGGGTGGACAGCGCGAACAACGGCGCGCCGGACAGGCCGCCGGCCTCGGGCGCGTGCGGCGAACGCAGGCCGGGCGGGCGGGAGATCGTGGTGTTGCCGACGATCAGGCCCTGCACGCCGCGCGCGACGCAGGTCTCGACCATCGCCGCCAGCCCGTCATCGGCCAGGTCCGGCGCGATCTTCACCAGCACCGGCGGCCGGTCCGGCACCGCGGCGACGGCGCGCAGGATGGCGGACAGGCGTTCCTCGGATTGCAGGTCGCGCAGCCCGGGCGTGTTGGGCGAGGACACGTTGATCACCGCGTAATCGACGTGCGGCGCAACGGCGGCGATCAGCGCCGGGTAGTCGCGGTCCGGGTCGGCGCCTTCCTTATTGATGCCGACATTGGCGCCGAGCGGAACGGTCCGCTTTGCCAGCGCCGCCAGGTTGCGGCGGTACGCGTCCAGCCCGGCGTTGTTGAACCCCATGCGGTTGATCACGGCGCGGTCCGGCTCCAGCCGGAACAAGCGTGGCCGCGGATTGCCGGGCTGCGGGCGGGGCGTGACGGTGCCGGTCTCGACGAAGCCGAAGCCAAGCCGCATCAGCGCCGCCGCGGCCACAGCGTTCTTGTCGAACCCCGCCGCCAGGCCGAGCGGGTTGGCGAAGCGTTTGCCCAGCACGGTCACGGCAAGCGCGGGGTCGTGGGCCGCGGTGTCGCGTCCCGCCAGGCCAAGCCGCAGCGCCAGCAGGGCAAGGTCATGCGCGCGCTCTGCATCGAGACGACGCAGCAGGGGCAGCAACGCGGAGGCGATGGCGGGGGTCATGGGCGCGTCTGGTTATGCCGGTGGCGGCACGCAGCGCCAAGATGGCGACATGCCAGACCGTGGCCTACGTTTGGAATGCCCGGTGCGCCGTGGGATGACGCCGGGGTGCTGGCTCACAGACGGCAGGGTTCGCGATCGGTCGGGTCGTGGACCGGGCCAGACCGGCCGAACCCGCAACGCATCACTGATAACGAAACGAGACCATGCAGATTTGCGCACCGAACGTGAGCGTGGGGCCAAGCCTGGGCCGGGGCCGGGGCGTTTTCGCCGCGCGCCGGTTCGAGCCCGGCGAAACAATCGAAGTGTGTCCGGTCATCGCCCTGTCAGAAGCCGATGCGCGAAAACTCGATGACACCAGGCTGAACGAGTATTACTTCGGCTGGGGCGACGACGGAAAGCAGGCTGGCATCGTACTGGGTTACGGTTCGGTGTACAACCACTCGCCATCGCCCAATGCGCAGCATCGCAAGAATGCCGCGGACGACACCATGTCGGTCATCGCACTGCGCGAGATTGCGGCGGGCGAAGAGATCTTCATTCATTATGAAACGGGACACGGCAAAGAACAGCCGACGATCTGGTTCGAGATCAGGTAGGCCGGCGGTGTCTCGCGCATTGACCCCCACCTGTCATTGCGAGTTGGCCACCGGCCGGGGCCGACCCGCGACTGGATGAAACGGCGTCGGCCGCTTGACGTAGGTTCCCCCCTCCCCTTGAGGGAGGGGTTGGGGGAGGGGTGCGTACATCCGCGGTCGGTGGATGTACGCACCCCTCCCCCTGGCCCCCTCCCTCAAGGGGAGGGGGAACCTTGTTTCTTGTTAGGCCGCTTGGCCGAAGCAATCCCGTTCGTAAAAAGCAGCCGGCGGCTGGTGCCGAAAAGAGCGACGTACGCTCCGATGTCCGTCCCATCATGCCGACGCAGGTCGGCATGACGGTGGGGGCGTGGGCCGAAGAGTCAGCCATTCCGGCACCTGGTATCAGTCGATGCGCGCCACGACCTTCTCCAGGTTGGCAAAGAACCCCTGCCAGCCGTACTGGGCGCCCTGGTAGGCCTTCTGCTGATCCTGCCGGAAGCCCGATTGCTCCATGCGCAGGTGCGTCCCCGATGTCGTCGGCGTGAGGGTCCAGGTGACGACACTCTCAAGGCCGTAGGCCGCCCATGTGTAGGACAACGTCTTGTTCGGCTCGACTGCCGTGACCTGGCAGCCGACAGCGCCCCAGTCCGCGCTAAGAGTGAAACGGTGGTCCACGGCCGGCTTGAAGTCGTTCTTCATCAGCCACTCCTCGATCAGGTGCGGCTGGGTCAGCGCGCGCCAGATTCTTTCTGGCGGATAAGGGATATCGCGTTCAACGACGACGGACAGCGTTTCGGTCGCGGGCGTGCTCATTGATCCATCCTTTTCAGCAAATCTTCGAGTCGGTCGAACCGGCTTTGCCAGAATCCGGCCATCTGGCTGGTCCAGTCGATCAGTGGGGCAAGTGCGCCGAGCTGCGCGCTGTAGTGGGTCTCGCGCCCCGCATGCCGATCGCGCACCAGCCCGGCCTGCTTCAAAACGCCGAGATGCTTTGAGACCGCCGGTTGCGAAATCCCGGCCCGAGCCGTCAGCGCTCCCACCGTCTTCTCTCCTTCGCGACACAGCCGCTCAAAGATGGCCCGCCGGGTTGGATCGGCGAGAGTTCTGAAGATCACATCGTGAGCTTCCGGCATGGGCGGCCGATCACCTGCGGTGGCTGGATAATATATAACTACCCGGATATATGTTAGTCAAGCGGGAACGTCGATACAACCGGCCTGCAACCCTTGGCCACCCCGAATGATCCTGAAAATCCTCGTTACTTCGCGAGCGATGCCGTGATTCTCTCGGCTCGACACGCCAACATTTCATACCCTATTGGTTATGCTCCACACAGGATCGTTATCCGGTGGCGGTAGCCCCGCTGCGGCCATCCACCAGGAATGCGCAGCAACCCCCCGATCCCGCCACTGCCGACCGCTGCCGCGCGGAAAACCCCCGACTTGAATGTTCAGGTGAATCATGCCAATAGTCATGCTCACGTCTGGATATTGATGTCTCAAACATGATAACTGCCGGACAAATGCGCGCCGCGCGGAGCCTGCTGGGCATCGACCAGCGCCGCCTCGCCGAACTCTCCGGCCTGTCGCTGCCCACCATCCAGCGCATGGAGGCCAGCGACGGCGTCGTCCGCGGCAATGTCGACTCCCTGATGAAGCTGATCGGCGCGCTGAACCGGGCCGGCATCGAGCTGATCGCCGAAAACGCCCCCAGCACCGCCGGCGGCCGAGGCGTCCGCCTGCTCCGTCCCCCCGCGATCCTGGCCGGCCCTCGCGCATGATCGACCTCGTCCTGGCATGCGTCCTCCTACTGTTCGCGCTGGCGATCACCGGCGCCGCCGCCGCCCGCACCCCATCCGGCGGACGCCTCGTCTATGGCGGCTCCCTGCTGATCTCCCTGGTCCTTCTCGCCGCCGGCGCGGCGTCCATCCCAGCCGCCCCCTCCGCCGAGACCCTGCCAATCGGGCTGCCGTGGATCGGCGGCCATATGCGCCTGGACGCGCTGTCGGCGTTCTTCCTCGTCGTCGTCGGCCTGGGGAGCGCCGCTGCAAGCTTGTTCGCCATCGGCTACGGCCGCCACGAACCCCAGCCGCAACGCGTCCTCCCCTTCTACCCATTGTTCCTGGCCGGCCTGACACTTGTCGTCATCGCCGACGACGCCTTCATCTTCTTGTTCTCCTGGGAGCTGATGTCGATCGCATCCTGGGCGCTGGTGCTCGCGCATCACCGCGAGCCCGGCAACGCCCGAGCCGCCCTGATTTACCTGCTGATGGCCGCTTTCTCCGGCCTGACCCTGCTGCTTGCGTTCGGCGTGCTCTCAGGCACTGCCGGCAGCTACGCGTTCGACGCCATGCGGGCCGCCCACCCCACCCCGTGGGCCGCCGCGCTGGTGCTGGTGCTGGCGCTCATCGGCGCCGGATCGAAGGCCGGCATCGTGCCGCTGCACGTGTGGCTGCCGCTCGCGCATCCCGCCGCGCCCAGCCACGTCTCCGCGCTGATGAGCGGCGTGATGACCAAGGTCGCCGTGTACGGCTTCATCCGCATCGTCTTCACCCTGCTCGGTGTGCCCGCCTGGTGGGCCGGCGTGGTCGTGCTGGTGCTGGGCGGCATCACCGCGGTGCTCGGCGTGCTCTACGCGCTGATGGAGCACGACCTGAAGCGCCTGCTCGCCTACCACACGGTGGAGAACATCGGCATCATCTTCATCGGCCTCGGTCTGGCGCTGGCGTTTGCCGCCAACAACTTGCAAACTGCCGCCGCCCTTTCGCTGACCGCGGCGCTGTTCCACGTGTTCAACCACTCGGTCTTCAAGAGCCTGCTGTTCTTTGGTTCCGGCGCGGTGCTGACAGCAACCGGCGAGCGCGACATGGAACACCTCGGCGGCCTGATCCACCGCATGCCGCAAACCGCGTTCTGCTTCCTGGTCGGCTGCGCCGCGATCTCTGCGTTACCACCGCTGAACGGCTTCGTATCGGAATGGCTCACGTTCCAGGCCATCCTGCTGCATCCGAACCTGCCGCAATGGGGCCTGAAGGTCGCAATCCCCGCCGACGGCGCGCTGCTGGCACTGTCCGCCGCGCTCGCTGCTGCGTGTTTTGTGAAGGCGTTCGGCGTCAGCTTTCTCGGCCGTCCGCGCAGCACCGCCGCGGCGCAGGCGGTGGAGGTGGACCGCTGGTCGCTCGCCGCGATGTTCGTGCTGGCGGCGATCTGCCTGCTGGCCGGCATCGTGCCCGGGGTGGTGATCGACGCGCTCGCCCCGGTGGCGCAGGCGCTGACCGGCGCGCACATGCCGACGCAGCTTGGGCTCGACTGGCTGACCATCGTGCCGGTGGCGGAGAGCCGCAGCTCCTACAATGGCCTGCTGATCTTCGTTTTCATCGCCGCGTCCGCCTCGCTGACCGCCGCGGCGATCCACCGCTTCGCCTCACGCGCACTGCGCCGTGGCCCCGCCTGGGATTGCGGCTTTCCCGACGCCAGCCCCGCCGCGCAATACACCGCCGCCAGCTTCGCCCAGCCGATCCGCCGTGTGTTCGGCACCGTGGTGTTCCGCACGTCTGAGACGGTGACGATGCCGGCGCCGGGCGATATGGCGCCGGCGCGGATCGAGAAGACGGTCCACGACCCGGTGTGGGAAACGCTCTACGCGCCGATCGCCGGCGGAGTGGCGCGCGCTGCCGACCTGCTGAACCACCTGCAGTTCCTGACGATCCGCCGGTATCTGGGGTTCGTCTTCGCCGCCCTGGTGCTGCTGCTGCTGGCGTTGGCGCTATGGCAATGAGGGTTCAGCGAGAGGCTGGGGGGTTCGGAAGGACAAAGACTCCCTCCCCCCTTGAGGGGGAGGGTTGGGGTGGGGGGTGCGAACGCCCCCTACGTTCACGTGTCGCACCCCTCACCCCAGCCCTCCCCCTCAAAGGGGGAGGGGGTTCTTTTCCCTTGCCCCTGCCTTCGCGCTTATCCCCGCCCCCGCCTTCACCTTCGCCATGATCGCCGCCCTCCTTATCCAGCTCCTGCAAATGGCGCTGATCCTCGCGATCGCCCCGGCGCTGACCGGCCTCGTCCGCAAGGTGAAGGCACGCCTGCAACGCCGGCGTGGCCCGTCGCTGATCCAGCCCTACCGCGACCTGCGCCGCTTGCTCGGCAAGGAAGTCGTCCTCGCCGACAACGCCTCCTGGGTGTTCCGTGTCGCGCCCTACATGATCTTCGCCCTCACCTGGGTCGCCGCCGCGCTGGTGCCCACCTTCCACACCGGCCTGATCTTCTCCTGGTCCGGCGACCTGATCGCCATCATCGCCTTGCTCGGCAGCGCACGCTTCATGCAGGCACTCGCCGGCATGGACATCGGCACCAGCTTCGGCGGCATCGGTGCCTCGCGCGAGGTCATGATCGCCTCGCTCGCCGAGCCCGCCATGCTGATGATCGTACTGTCCGTCGCGATCATCGCCGGCTCGACGCAGCTTTCCACCATCGCCGCGTTCATGGCGTCCTCCGCCGTCGGCCTGCGCGTGTCGCTCGCACTGGCGCTGGTGGCGTTCGTCATCGTCGCGCTGGCGGAAAACGGGCGCATCCCCGTGGACAATCCCGCGACGCACCTGGAGCTGACCATGGTGCACGAGGCGATGGTGCTGGAATACTCCGGCCGCCACCTCGCGATGATCGAGTTGGCATCGTCGCTCAAGCTGCTGCTCTATATCTCCGCGATCGCCTGCATCTTTGTCCCGTTCGGCCTGGCGCACGGCTACGCGGTGGGACTCGCCACATACCTGCTCAAGTTGACGATCGCCGGCGTGATGCTGGCCGTGTTCGAAACTTCGATCGCCAAGATGCGCGTCTTCCGCGTGCCGAACTTTCTCGGCGCCGCGCTGATGCTGGGCTTGCTCGGCGTGCTGCTGCTGTTCGTTTCGAAGGGGATGTGATGCCGAGCCTCTCTTTCGATATCGCGCACATGCTCGCCGGCCTGCTGGTACTGAGCAGCTTCATGATGCTGTACCAGGACCGGCTGACGGCGCTGCTGCGGGTGCTGGCGTTGCACGCCTTCGTGCTGGCCTGCGCCGTCGCCTGGCAGGCGCATATCCAAACCGCGCCAGGCCTCTACATCACCGCCGCCATCGCGCTGGTCTTCAAGGCGATCATGATCCCCTGGGCGCTGCATCGCATCGTCGTCCGCCTGGGCATCCATCGCGAGATCGAGACCGTCGTCGGCATCGGCATCACCATGCTGGCCGGCATCGGCCTTGTCGCGCTGTCGCTGGAAGTCATGCTGCCCGTCACCGCGCACGCCAACCCCGTGGCACGCGAGGACATCGCGCTGGCGCTGTCCGTTGTGCTGATCGGCTTGCTGATCATGGTGACGCGCCGCAACGCCGTCAGTCAGGTGGTGGGGTTCCTGTCGCTGGAGAACGGCGTCGATCTCGCCGCCGCCGGCGCGCAGGGCATGCCGCTGGTGGTGGAGATCAGCATCGCATTCTCCATCCTGATCGCGTTCATCGTCATCGGCGTTTTCCTGTTCCGCATCCGCGAGCGCTTCGACACTGTGGATTTGGCGGCGCTGGATCGGTTCAGGGGGGAGAGGCGATGACCACTCCATCTGTCATTGCGAGACCCAAAGGGTCGAAGCAATCTCCCGCGTGGGAAGCCGAGGCGGCTCGTCACGCACGAGATTGCTTCCCCGGGTCAAGCCCGGGGACCGCATCGCGCCTCGCAATGACAGGGGGTACGCGCCTCGCAATGACAGATGGCGGTGCGTCGCCACGCCGAGGTCGAGCCACCCAATGATCGCCATCCTTCTCGTCCCCCTTCTCGCCGCGGCGCTTCTCGCCGCGATCCCCAACTACCGCGTCTCCGCGATCCTGAACGTCGCTGCCAGCCTGCTGTCCTTTCTCGCCGCAACCACCCTCCTGTTCCATCGCCCCGCCCCAAACCAGTACCTCCTGGTGGACGACCTCAACATCGTCTTCATCCTGCTCAACACCTTCGTCGGCTTCACCACCAGCATGTTCTCAGCCAGCTACATCGCGCACGAGCTGGAAACCGGCCGCCTGACCCCGCGCTATCTCCGTTTCTACCACGCCATGTACCAGCTCATGCTGGTCGGCATGAACCTGGCGCTGCTCTCTAACAACATCGGCCTCATGTGGGTCGCCGTCGAGCTCGCTACGCTAACAACGGTGATGATGGTCGGCATCTACCGCACTCACGAAGCGATCGAGGCCGCCTGGAAATACTTCATCCTCGGCAGCGTCGGCATCGCCCTCGCATTGTTCGGCACCATCCTGGTCTATCTCGCCGCCCGCCCCATCCTGGGTGAGGGCATGAACGCCATGGTCTGGACCCGCCTGCTGGCCGGCGCGCACGCCTTCGATCCAGCCCTCCTCAACATCTCCTTCATCTTCCTGCTGCTCGGTTACGGCACGAAAGTCGGCCTCGCCCCGATGCACGCCTGGCTGCCGGACGCACATGCCGAGGGCCCCACGCCGATCTCCGCCGTCCTCTCCGGCCTGCTGCTGAACGTGGCACTCTACGCACTGCTGCGCTTCAAGCTGCTGATGTCCGCCAATTCAGGCGCCATCGCCCCCGGCCCGCTGATGATCGCGTTAGGCCTGCTGTCGCTGATCTTCGCCGGCTTCATGTTGTACCGCCGCCGCGACATAAAGCGCATGTTTGCCTATTCCTCGATCGAGCACATGGGCATCATCGTGTTCGCCTTCGGAATGGCCGGCCCGCTCGGCAATTTCGCCGGCCTCTTGCAAATGACCATGCACAGCCTGACCAAATCCGCGATCTTCTTCTCGGTCGGCCACGTCGCGCAAGTGAAAGGCACGCAACGCATCGCCGACATGGGCGGACTGACCGAGACCCACCCGGTGCTCGGCTGGACCCTCGTCGCCGGCGTGCTGGCGATCGCCGGCCTGCCGCCGTTCGGCGTGTTCACCAGCGAATTCCTCGTCGTCAGCTCCACCTTTGCCCGCCAGCCGGTGCTCGCGGTGCTGGTGGTGATCGGCCTGCTGGTCTCGTTCGGCGCCTTGCTGTGGCGAGTCACCGCCATTGCGTTCGGCGAACCGCGCGGCCCGACGGGGCCGGTGAAAGCCTCATACGTGCCGATCTTCGCGCATCTCGCGCTGGTACTGATCGCCGGCATCTGGCTGCCCGGGCCGCTGGTCGCCTGGTTCCAGCACGTCGCGGCGATGCTGGGCTGAACCGATGACGCTCGATGTTATCCTCTCTGCCGGACGCCGTATCGAAGGCCATCACCCCTGGCCGTGCTACGTCGTCGATGCGGAATCCTGGCGACATGCCGCCGATCTGCTTGCCGGCGGCGAGCTGACGCTGCTTAGCGTCTGGGGCGAAACCGGCCGCGTGCACATGGCAGTGCTGCAGCCGGACGAGCCGAAAGTGATCGTGCTCAGCCTTGAATGTGCCGATAATCGATATCCCTCGGTCGGCGCCGTGCATGCGCCGGCAATCCGGTTGGAGCGCGCACTGCGCGACCTGTTCGGCTTGCAGCCGATCGGACTGCCGGACACGCGCCCCTGGTTGGATCACGGACGTTGGTCGGGCGATCCGCCGCCGGCCTATGCGTTCCTGCCCGTTGAAGGCGACGGCCTGCACCAGATTCCCGTCGGGCCCGTGCATGCCGGCATTATCGAACCGGGCCATTTCCGATTTACCGCCGATGGCGAAACCGTCGTGCGGCTCGAGCAACGCCTGGGCTATGTGCACAAAGGCATCGACGCGCTGTTGGCCGGCGCCGCGGTGCCGCGCGCGCTGCGCATCGCCGGCCGCACGTCGGGCGATTCCACCGTCGCTTACGCGTTCGCGTTCTGCCGCGCCGTGGAAGCGGCGCTCGGCATCGCCGTGCCGCCGCGTGGCACGGCCTTGCGCGCCGTGATGGCGGAGCTTGAGCGCATCGCCAACCACCTCGGCGATTTCGGTGCGGTCTGCAACGATGCGGCGTTCGGCATCATGCTCGCCCATTGCGCGGTACTGCGCGAGGAAGTGCTGCGTTGTGCCAACGCCTGCTTCGGCCACCGACTGATGATGGACCGCATCGTCGTCGGCGGGGTCGCCGCCGATCTGGACGCAAGCCGCATCGCGCGGCTTCGCAATCTGGTTGCCACGGTGCGCATGCGCCTGCCGCCATTGGTGAAGCTTTACGATGAAACCGCGTCATTGCAGGACCGCACGGTAGGCACCGGCATCGTCAGCGCGGAACTGGTGCGTCGTTTCGGTGCCGGCGGCCACGTCGGGCGCGCGTCGGGCCGCGATTTCGACGCCCGTCGCGACCTTGCCTATCCGCCATACGATGCACTGCGCTTCGACGTGCCGGTGCTCCACGAAGGCGATGTCAACGCCCGCGTCTGGGTCCGCATCCGCGAGATCGAACAAAGCCTGTCGATCCTCGACCAGTTGCTGGGCGCGCTGCCGCCGGGAGACGCCTGCGCGTCGGTAGAAGACGCGTCCTCCGGCCCCGGCGAAGGGATCGCTCTGGTCGAGGCCTTCCGCGGCGACGTGCTGGTCTGGCTGCGCGTGAACGAGGGCCGCATCGATCGCTGCCATCTGCGCGACGCGTCCTGGTTCCAATGGCCGCTGCTGGAGGCCGCGATCGAGGGCAACATCGTCGCCGACTTCCCACTCTGCAACAAAAGCTTCAATTGCTCGTACTCCGGACACGATCTGTAACGATGCTGCACACATTGCTCCAGGGGCTGCGCAAGCCGCTGACCGAACCCACGCCGCCGGAAGACCCTGAACTGGCCGCGCTCGCCGCGACGCTGGACCAGGCGGCGCGACGCAAGCTCGGCCGCAGCCTGTCGATCCGCGCAGTGGACGCCGGATCCTGCAATGGCTGCGAGCTCGAAATCCACGCGCTGAACAACGCGTTCTATGATTTGGAACGCTACGGCCTGCGCTTCGTCGCCTCCCCGCGGCACGCCGACGTGCTGATGGTCACCGGCCCGGTCACCAAGAACATGCGCGAGGCGCTGGAGCGCACCTGGCGCGCGACGCCCGATCCGAAATGGGTCGTCGCCGTGGGCGACTGCGCGGCGGACGGGCACGTGTTCGCGGACAGCTATGCCGTGGTGGGCGGCGTGTCCGCTGTGGTGCCGGTGGACCTGGTGATCCGCGGCTGCCCGCCGACGCCCGTGCAGTTGTTGCAGGGGCTGCTGACGTTGATGCGGCGGTAGCTCATGCCTCCGCGGTGGCAGCTCCGTCCGATCTCCCGAAGGGGACGCGGCCGGCAGACAGCATGCGGTATCTTATCGTTCAGTTCCCGACCACCCCATCATCCCTCCCTCATCCCCTCCGCCACCACCGCCGCAATCGGCAGCGCCAGCCCGTCCGCATCGCGATACCCCGCCGCCGCCAGCTCAATCTCCGCGATAACCCGCGGCAACACCCCCGCCGCCTGCCCCTCGATCATCGCCGCCATCCGAGCTGTTCCTGCCCGCAGCGCAGCCACCAGCGCCGCCGCGTCCGCATGCCGCCACACCCGGTGCTCCACCCGCGCCGCCACATCGACGAACCCCGCCGCCGCCAGCGCATCCAGGCAAGCCTGCGTCGTCCCGAACCCACCCCCCGGCGGCGGCGCATCCGAGGCCGCCGGATCGCCGCAGCGCCGCACCGCTTGGAACACGAGCTTCCAGGCGATGTTCTCCGCATGCCCGGCCCAGAACGTGAAAGCCACGCGCCCGCCCGGCCGCAGCACGCGCCGAGCCTCGGCCAGTGCCAGCGCCGGCCGCGGCACGTGGTGCAGCCCGAAATTCGACACCACCGCATCGAACGACGCATTCGGCAGCGGCAGCGCCTCCGCATCGCCGTGCACGAACTCGACGCGGGGAAACGCTGCGCGCGCCTGCGCCAGCATCGCGGCGGAGAAATCTACGCCGCACATATCGGCGCCGCGCGACGCGGCCATCCCCGCGACGACGCCCGGCCCGCACGCCATGTCGAGCACCCGCGTCCCCGCGCGCACCGCCGCCGCATCGAGCAGCGCGTCGGCAAACATCCGCGTCGCCACACCGAACGACGCGGCATAGGCCGGTGCCGCGGCCTCCCAGCGCGTGTGTTCGAAGGCGCGGATTGCGTCAGGATCCATGCCGCACGATCTCCCATTCCATCATCGCCACCGCCGACCGGTCTGTGGGCAAGAAAGTATATTCAACCACAGATGCACACAGATACACACAGATCGAACCGAGCGGCATGTCGGGTCTGGACACAAAAACCCAAGAAGGACGCTGCAAGTCTGCCCCGATCTGACCCGCGCCTCGATGCATCCGTGTGCATCTGTGTGCATCTGCGGTTGAACCTTTTCTTACTTACGGAACCCGTCCATCGCACATGCGCGACGTGTTTGGGCGAAACTCTCTCTCAAAGGGTGCGCGCCGCGAACCGATTCGCGGTGCCTCCAGATGAATGCCCCCCCGCACCGTTCTCGTCCGCTGCGCCCGCCCCCCGCCCATTGCATCCGCCCCCGCCCGCGCTACACAGTCCGCACGCACATAAGGAGAGGGAACCCCCATGGACACCAACGTCGCCCAATCCACCGCCGAGGTCGATGCCGCATGGCAGGCCCGCGTCGATCTCGCCGCCGTCTATCGCCTGTGCGCGCATTACGGCTGGGGCGACGTGATCTTCAACCACGCCGCCATGCGCTCCCCCGCCAATCCGCGCCGTTTCCTGATCAAGCGCCATGAGTTGCTCTACACCGAAGTCACCGCATCCAACCTGGTCGAAGTCAGCATGGACGATGACCTGGACGAGCGGTCCGGCGTCAACCGTCCCGGCTTCACGCTGCATTCCGGCGTGATGCGCGCGCGGCCCGACGTGGTGTGCAGCGTGCACGTGCACCCGGATGAGGGCGTCGCGATCTCCGGCCTGAAGGGCGGGCTGCGCATGCTGTGCCAGGACGCGATGCGCTTCTACGGCCGCGTCGGCTACCACGATTACGAAGGCATCACCGACAGCTTCGACGAACGCGAGCGCATCACCGCGGCACTCGGCAACAACCGTGCGCTGATCATGCGCAACCACGGCATCACCACCGTCGGCGTCAGTGCGCGCGAGGCGTTCGACCTGATGAAGAACCTGGTCCGCGCCGCGCGCATCCAGCTCATGATGCAGGCGACCGGCGACGAACTGGTGGAGATCCCCGCGCACGTCGCAGACCACGTCGCGTCGCAGTACCAAGGCCATGACAGGGGGCGGGCATCGGCTGAGTGGCCCGCGTATCTTCGCCTGCTCGACACCATCGATCCGGGCTACCGCACCTGATCCTGCCTTCGAGTTTGGCCCATGAGCCCGCGGTGGATACTGCGCACCGCGCGGCTGCTGCTGACGCCGGTGAACGGGGCGGACCTGCCGGACCTCGCCGCGATCAAGGCCGATCCGCGCGTGTTCGCCGTCATGCTCGGCGGCACGCGTGGCATGGCGGAAACGCAGGCCGAACTGGCGCGCGACGTGTGCGCCTGGGGGGAAAACGGTTTCGGCATCTGGTCGGTTCACGAGGCCGGTCGTTTCGTCGGCATCACCGGACTGGAGCAGCGGCCGGATGGTCGGGGCGTCGCGCTACGCTTCGCGCTGTGGCCGGAGGCGCAGGGCCGCGGCCTCGCGCGGGAAGCCGCTGGTGCGGCGTTGCGCTACGGCCACGATGACGCGCGACTGAACCGCATCGTCGCGGTGGCACGCGCGAACAACTTTGCATCACGCACGGTGCTTGGCGGCATCGGCATGCGCGAATGCGGCGGCTTCGTGCAAGCGGGGTCGGACATGGTGGTCTATGAAAGCGTGCGGTAGCGTCGATTCCCTGTCATTGCGAGGCCGCTTGGCCGAAGCAATCTCGTTCGTGACGAGCTGCCGGCAGCTCGTCACGAACGAG
>DASXFW010000376.1:0-26729 GCA_036489395.1 Acetobacteraceae bacterium
GCCGGACCACCCGTACGACCCGTCCTGGCGCGTGATCAAGCCGCCGCCGAAGCACCCGCAATGGGAGACGCTCACCCCGGAGCAGCGCCGCGCCCGCTATGGGTGGCGCTCGGAGGCGGAGATCGCGGCGGAACGCGCGGCGGCGGCTGCGGCGGCCGCCGGGGGCGACGTGGCCGGGGACGACGTGGCCGCGGGCGACGTGGCATAGGCGTTAGGATAGCACGGCCAAAGCGTTCGCTGCCTTTGTGTCACGGCCGGCCCACGGGGAATCCAGGCAGCGGTGCGGCGCTATCTTAACGCATATGGGACGATGTGGCCGGGGGGCGAGGCAGCCAAGCCGCAAGGCGATCCACCACCACTGCCGTAGCCGCGCTGGCAAGACGCGGTACACGGCCGGTTCGCGCCGCGGCACCGGAATCCCAGGCACAGCGAAACGAGACGCGCGCGAGACGGCGGCTCTCTCGCATGGCGAGACGAACCGTCCTGCAACGCGAGACGAGACGATGATGAGACGCCCAGCGACCCCCCCCCGCGTCGCTGGTCGCGCCGCTACGGCACCAGAACCGTGCTCCCGGTCGTTTGCCGGCTCTCCAGCGCGACATGCGCCGCCGCGGCGTCCTTCAGCGCAAACGTCTGGTTGACCCGGATCTTCACCGCGCCCTTCAGCACCACGTCGAACAAATCCTGCGCCGTCCTCTCCAGGTCGGCGCGCTTCGCCGTGTAGGTCGCCAGGCTCGGCCGCGTCAGGTACAGGCTGCCTTTGGCCGCCAGCAGGCCAAGATCGACCGGCGGCACCGGCCCGGACGCATTGCCGAAGCTCGCCATCAGCCCCAGCGGCGCCAGGCAGTCGAGGCTGGCGACGAACGTATCCTTGCCGATGCTGTCGTACACCACAGGCACGCCCGCCCCGCCGGTGATGCGCTTCACCTCCGCCACCAGCTTGTCGTAACCGACGACCGCATGTGCCGCGCCGTTGGCCCGCGCGAGTTCCGCCTTCGGTTCGCTCGACACCACGCCGATCACGTTGGCGCCGAGGTGCTTGCCCCACTGGCACATGATCAGCCCGACGCCGCCGGCCGCGGCGTGCACCACGATCGTGTCGCCCGGCTTCACCGTGCAGGTGCGGCGCAGCAGGTATTGCGCGGTCATGCCCTGCAGCATCATCGCGGCGGCGGTGTTGAAGTCGATGCCGTCGGGCAGCGTCACCAGCCGGTCGGCCATGATGACGCGCTGCGTCGCATAGCCGCCGATCGAGCCAGCGTAGGCGACGCGGGCGCCCGGCTTCACGTTGGTCACGTTGGCGCCGACTTCGATGACGGTGCCGGCGCCTTCCTGGCCGATGGTCAGCGGCAGGCTCGGCGCCTTGTAGAGGCCGGTGCGGAAATAGACGTCGATGTAGTTGAGGCCGATGGCCTCCTGTTTGATCAGCGCCTCGTTGGGGCCCGGCTCGGGCGTGGGGACGTCCTCGTATTTGAGTGCTTCGGGCCCGCCTGGGGCGTGGATGCGAACAGCCTTGGTCATGGTGGGGTTCTCCGTGTGGAGCCAGGTTCAGCCCGGATCGCCGGCCGCGCCTTCCAATTGAAGCAGGAAGCGCTTGGTGGCGAGACCCTCGCCGCCGGAGTAGCCGCCGATGTGGTTGGAGGCGACGACGCGGTGGCAGGGAATCACAATGGGGATGGGGTTGCAGCCGTTGGCCTGGCCGACCGACCGAGGGCTGCCGCCGGCGGCGCGGGCGACCTCGCCGTAGGAACGCGTCTGGCCGTACGGGATGTCGCACAGCGCCTGCCACACCGCGCGGCGATAGCGCGTGCCGGCGGGGGCGAGCGGCAGGTCGAACGCGGTCAGGTCGCCGTCGAAATACGCGTGCAACTGGTCGCGGGCGCGGCAGAGGATCGGGGTGTCGGACTGGTCGCGACCCCAACCCCAATCAATCGCAACGATCGCACCGTCTTCTTCCGAGACGGTGACGTCGCCGATCGGGGTGTGCAACGAGAGTTGCGGCAAGCGGGTTCAGTCCTATCGTCGGCTCGGATGCCAGACCGTGTTACGGGTTGTGTCAAGGGATGCGCGGCGTGCGGGGGCGTCGCGACCCCTGCTGTCAGTGCGCGTTGCCACCGGCCTGGCGGCGGCCGACCCTGGATGAAACTGGATCCCCGTGTCATTGCGAGTTGCGCACCGGCCTTCGGCCGACACGCGACTGGATGAAACGGCGTCGGCGGCCTGACGTAGCTTCCCCCCTCCCCTTGAGGGAGGGGTTGGGGGAGGGGTGTGTACGTCCGCGGTCGGTGGATGTACGCACCCCTCCCCCAACCCCACCCACAAGGGGAGGGGGGACCTTGTTTCTTGTTAGGCCGCTTGGCCGAAGCAATCCCGATCGGGAGTTCGCGCGACCTCCCGACCGGGATTGCTTCGCTCCGCTGGCAATGACGATTATGCCCGCGACGATGACGCCCTCCCCACACCGACGCCCATCTCCCCAGACCCCACGGAGACCCGCATGGCCCCGAAGCTCGGCTATCTGCTCCCCACCCGCGAGAGCATCATGGAAGGCCGCCCCGACGCCGCCCCGCTGCTGACGCTTGCCGCACGCGCCGAGGCCCTGGGCTTCGATTCGGTTTGGGTCGGCGATTCCCTGCTCGCCCGTCCCCGCCACGAGCCGCTGACCCTGCTTGCCGGCGTTGCCGGCCGCGTGCCGCGGGTGGAGCTCGGCACCGCCGTGCTGCTGCCGGCGCTGCGCAACCCCGTGCTGCTGGCGCACCAGGTCGCCACCGTGGACCAGGTCAGCGAGGGGCGCCTGATCCTCGGCGTGGGCTTCGCCTCCGACCTGCCGAACATCCGCGCAGAACATGCGGCGGCGGGGGTGCCGTGGGACAAGCGGCTGGGCCGGATGATGGAGGGGCTGCGTCTCGCCAAGGCGTTCTGGACCGGCGAGCCGGTCGATTGGGACGGCCGCTGGCAGGTCAAGGGCGGCGTGCTGGCGCCGACGCCGTACCGTCCGGGCGGTCCGCCGCTGTGGATCGGCGGCAACCTGCCCGCCAGCCTGGAGCGCGCCGGCCGCTTCTTCGACGGCTGGTTCCCCAACAAGCCGGACCACGCGGAGTACGCGGCGAAATGGGGACAGATCCGCGACGTGGCGCGGGCCGCCGGGCGCGATCCGGACAAGCTGACCGGTGCCGCCTATCTCACGCTGGCGCTGGATGAGGACGCGGCGCGCGCCGACGCGCGGCTGAATGCCTTCCTGGAACACTATTACGGCCAGCCGGCTGCGGTGCTGCGTGCGCGCCAGGTCTGCTACGGCGGACCGGCCGAGGGGGCGGCGGCGTGGCTGGCAGGCTACGCGCAGGCCGGCGCCAGCCACCTGGTGCTGCGTTTCGCCGGCGACCACGAACGGCAGATGGAGGCGATGACAAAGGTGCGGCGTTCGCTTGGGTGGTAGGACGCGCGCGCTGTTGTTGCCAATGTGTCCAGGCCGGTGCGAATTCGATCGTGTCAGAAAGATGCCTGGATTCCGGCGTTGCCCGTAACATCGCGCCGTCACGGGCTACGGTTCGCTTCGGCATGCCGTCCGGCGACTCTGCGGCGCCGTCCGTCAACGACAGGGCTCGGCTTTTGTTTGTAGCTTAACGTCGGCAAACCGCGTCTCGAGATCCAGCGAATCGCCAACTGACCTTGGGGCGGCAAAGTTCATCAGTGTGCATCAGTGTGCATCTGTGGTTCCAGATCTTGCTTTCTGCTGCCAAAGCAAGAATTGGAACCACAGATGCACACTGATGAAATCGGCGGCAGGGGAATTGCGGGAGCAACCGGAAGCACTCATGCCGGCGTCGGTGGATTTTCCGCGGCGCCGGCATTCCGAGGTACCGAGTCACCAACAGACGCCGCCCGCATCATGGTGCCATGCTGTTCCGCCGGGCGTGGGTCGAAGGTCCGAAACATAGAGGCGTACGCAGGTTTCTGTCGCTTTGGCGCCGGTATCCGATCCACTCGATCTTCTGAAGACCCCGTTAAAATAGCCCACGATCGAACTCGCACCGGCCCCGCCGGCCTTCGCAACGATAGACGGCAGCGCCTCCCCACCCTCCCCAGGTCAGAAATGCTGCGAGAACCCGGCCAGGATCGTGCGGCGCAGCCCGTATTGCGGCGCGCCGACACCGACGCCGGTGCCGTTGCGGATTTCGTAAACCGTGTCCCCCACATTCAACACGTCCAGCCGCACCTGCGTTCCCGGACGCAGTTGCTGCACCACCGACAGATTGACCACCCCATACATCGGCGTTGACGTGCCGTTCGGAATCGTCGGCGTGCTCGCGCGCAGGCCGCTCTGCAAAAGCGCATCCACCGAAAACCGCGTCGGATGTTCCGATGATTTGTCCAGCGTATAGGCCACGCCCGCCGAGCCGTTCCACGCCTGGTCGTGGTCCAGATGGATCCAGTTGTCGGAGATGTACGCGAGCTCCTGCGGCGTGAAGTTGAACTGCGCCGACACGATGTCCTTCCCCATCGCGCGCGACCGCGTCAGGTTGCCATACACCGCCCATGGCCCTCGATCGTAGCTGACCGACAGCTCCGCCCCCTCCTGCATGCCCTGCGCATAATTGAACACGGTCAGGATGATCGGTGCGCCGAACTGCCCCTCATCGATCAGGTCGTGCGAGATCTTGTAGTAGGCATCGACGCCGACGGTCAGCCCCGGCACCACCACCTGGCTGACGCCGGCATCGAAATAATGCGAACGCTCGGCCTTCACCGGATCGTTCTGCGTCACCGCCGGCGCCGCGGTGGTGTTGGCGACGCTGGCCAGGATGTTCTGTCCCACCAGCTCGAACGGCGGCGGCGCGAAATAGCGCGCGTAGCCGATATGCAGCGTCGTCGCCTGCGCCGGCGTCCACACCACGTTCAGCCGCGGGCTGACCTGGTGCTCGTGCGTGAACTGGTCCACGTCGTCGAAGCGCAGCCCGCCGTTGATCGTCACCCTCGGCAGGATGCGCCACTCGTCCTGCACGTACACGCCATACAGCCCGCCGCTGTCGGTGGAACTGGACGGAATGCCGATCGGCACGTCGGAACTTTGCATGCCCGCCGCATCCAGCGGGAGCACTTCAGACAGCGTGTCCGCCGAGGTGGTCTCCTGCTGCGCCAGGAAGCCGAACCGCAGCGTGTGCGCCTGATTGATTCGCCAGCTTCCGTCGGTCTGCACGCCGTAAGCAACGTCCGAGCGCGTGGCGAGTTGTGCGATACCATCGAACAGCAGATCGCCGATCCAGTCGGGGGAATAGCGCAGGCTGCTGTAGCGGGTGAAGGCGGACAGCTCCAGGTCGATGTTGTTGACGTGCTTCTGCAGCGTCAGGATGCCGAACCCGGTCTCCTCGCGCTGTGTCTCGTTCAGTTGCGCGCTGTTGAAACTGCTGACGCCATCGACGGTGTAACTCAGCGTCGGCTGTCCCGGGTTGTTGGGAATCTGGAAGAACCCGTCGAATCCGCCGACAATCAGGCTGAGCCTGGTATCGGGATCGAGAATGACGCCGACATAGCCCAGGCCGTGGAACTGGTTGGTGGTGTCGTGGATTGCGTCATAAGACGCAGTGGGATTCTCGATGCCGCGATCGTTGTGCAGATAGTCGCCGGTGAAGAACCAGTTCATCGGGCCGCTGCTGCCGCCGTATTCGAAACTGGGCTGCGCCCAGTTGAAGCTGCCGCCATAGGCGGACACGGTCAGGCCGGGATTGCTGAGGCCGGTCCTGGTCTGGATATCGACCACGCCCGCGGTCTGGAATCCGTACTGCGCCGGCAGCGCGCCGGTAATCAACGACATGCTGTCGGCGAAGCGCGATTCCAGCGCCTGGCCGAACACCGACAGCCCCTCGGGGAGCTCCACCCCGTTCAGGCGGTACTGCACGTTGGCATGCTCGCCGCGCAGGTGGATCTGGCCGAAGCTGTCCTGCGCGACGCCAGGCGCCTGCAGCAACACCTGGTTGAGCGGCGTCTCCTGGCCCTGCGGAAGGGCGGCGAGCGTCCCTGGCGAGAAGTTATAAACGCTGGCGCCCAGGCCGGGCTGGATCTGCTGCCGCGCCGCGTCCAGGCGCTGCGAGATCACGTCGAGCTTCAGGGACAGGTCGATCCCGGCGTTGGTGGCCTGTGGCGTTTCGGCGGCATAGGCTTGCTGGACGGCCGGCAGGGCACCGAGGAGGACGGACAAAAGGACCGTGGGACGGCGGAGGAACATCGCGGGCGGCTTTCCTATGCGATGGGGCGGGGGCTAGGCTGGCTCTCGTGATGATACGTTATAACATACCATTATTCGGCGCGCGGCAAGCCGGCTGGCCGGGCACGGCCGTGGTTCCGCTGGGCGGGGCGGGAGCGCGGCTGGCTCCGCCGCGGTCCGGCGGCTATGGGCGTGGCGTGCCGCTGCTGGGGTCGGCGGCGTTGCATGTCGGGGCGGCCGGGGTGGCGCTGCTGGCGATCACGGTGACTCTGCCGCCACCGCCGCCGGAGCTGACGGTGACGATGGTGTTCGAGCAGCCGGCGCAGGCGAAGCCGGTGGCGCCGCAGCCGGCAGCGCGGGTGACACCCGTGCCGCCGCCGGAACCGGCGCAACCGCCGCCGCCGAAGCCGGCCCCGCCGCCCAAGCCGGTGGCTCCGCTGCCATTGCCGAGGCCGGAGCCGGTGCCTCAAACGGAGCCGGCGGAGGTATTGCCTTTGCCGCCGCCGGAGCCTCCGCCACCGCCGCCACGGCCCGTTGCTCGCCCACGGCTGATCGCACCGACGCCGCCGCCTCCGACCCCAGCTCCCGCGCCTTCGCTCGCGCCGCCGGCGGCGACGCCGGCTCCGGCTCCGGCGGCGATCAGTCCGGCCTGGCAGCGCGCGCTCGCGGGCTGGTTGGCGGGGCACAAGGTCTATCCGGAGGAAGCGCGCCGACGCGGCGAGGAAGGCCGCGTGACGGTGCGCTTCACCGTGCTGCGGTCCGGCGAGGTCACCGCGGTGACGGTGGTGCGGAGCTCCGGTTCGCCGCGGCTGGATGCGGCGGCCGTGCAGATGCTCCGCGGCGCGTCGGTGCCGCCGTTCGACGGCGCGATGCTGGAGCAAGAGGTAACGGCGACGGTACAGATCCGTTACACGCTGACGCAGTGAACGGCGAGGCTGCGGCCCACCGGCCCTGGATGAAACGCTGGCATCCTGTCATTGTGAGGCCGCTTGGCCGAAGCAATCTCGTTGGAGATGAGCCGTTGCTTGTCGCCAACGAGATTGCTTCGGCCAAACGGCCTCGCAATGACTGGAAACATGAGCCGTCGCGTCATACTAACAAGAAACTGGGGCCTTCCATGCTGCGGATGGAAGGCACGCTCGGCGCCCCCACGTCATGCCGAGCGTTTCATCCAGGGCGGGTCGGCCGCCGGCCGGTAGCAGCTCCTAATAACAGCAAGGTCCCGCTTGATCTAAAGCGGGCTCGCGGACGCGAAAGTCACATGGGTTGCTGCGACGTTCAGCGGTGCCGCGTTCCGGGGCGGATGCAGGGCCAACCGCTCAGTGCGGGTCCCGGCTGCGGCTTGGTACTATAAAGTCCCTCAAACTCAAGCCAATTTCGTGCATTGTGCGGCCGCTTCGCGAGTCCGGGTATATAGAGCTGATACATCCATTCCTCGGTTTGGACCGGCCCGCCACCTTGCATGACCCGCCTCGCCCCGCCCGGCGCGGCCAGGACGCTGCGCGGCCGGCCAAACCAGGCTCCCAGCACCACACCTCGTTTGGGAAATGCCCTGACCACGCAATCGGCGGCGTTCCATTCAGGCGGCAACAGCATCTGGCTTTGAATATTCTGGGCGGCTTCTCCCGTCGCACCAAAAACCCGGCCCAGCAGCCAGACAAACAGGTCCTCGGTCAGCCACCATCCCGCTGCCAGTTGTGCCGCGGGGTGTATGACCACGTTGCGGTCAGGGTCCCACATCCGCGCAAACCGCACGAGCATCGTATCGTCGCCGTACCCGCGAATCCTTTCGAGATACAGTCCGCCATTGCGCATCTTGCCGCCGGAACCGTCTGGCGGCGGCCATCCCTCCGCCCGCGATCTTTCCCCCGGATCGCCGAAATATGCCGCATTGCTGAAGACAGGGATTTGATTTGCCACGGTCTTCTCCCGCCCAATTTCGCCGCACCTCGATACGTCGCCTTGTTTGTCTCAGGTTCGCACCGTCGGCAAGGCGGGTCGCGAGTCATACGGGATGGCGAGATGATCGGCTCCTGAGCCATGCCCTTCTTTGTCACGGCGTGCGGAGCATGCGCGCGCGGCTTCGCAATGACAGCATACTCGACAGTGTTGCTTAGCGCCCGCGAAACTTCGGCTTGCGCTTCTCTGCGAACGCGGCGACGGCCTCGCGATGATCCTCGGTCTGGCCGGTGCGCGCCTGGTGAATGCCCTCCATCTCCAGCACCACGCCGAACGGCTCGGTTTCCGCAGCGTGCAGGTTGCGCTTCATGTAGCCGAGCGCCACGCGCGGACCTTCGGCGATGCGGCGTGCCAGCGCCATCGTTTCGTCGCGCAGTGCCGCGTCATCGACCACGCGATTGACCATGCCGAGCGCCAACGCGTGCTCCGCATCGACATGCTCGTTCAGGAAATACATTTCGCGCGCCTTCAGCGTACCAACCAGCCGCGTCAGCAACCACGATCCGCCAAAATCGCCGGAATACCCGACATTCGCGAAGCCGGTGCCAAACCGCGCCGAGCGTCCCGCGACGCGCAGATCGCACGCCAGCGCCAGGCCGAGGCCGGCGCCCACCGCGGGACCGTTGATCATGCCGATGATCACCTTCGGCAGCGTGCGCATAAGCTGCGGAATCACGTGCATGATCCGATAGCCCTCCAACCGCTGCTCGAACGTCTGGCCGGTGCGGTTCGCCATGTTCTTCACGTCACCGCCGGCAGTGAAACCTCGGCCCGCGCCGGTGATGACGATGGCGCCCACGCTGTCGTCCGCGGCGAGCCGCGGCAGCGCGTCGCGCAGGCCCTGCAGCATTTCGGGAGAGAGAGCGTTCAGGCGTTCGGGGCGATTCAGGGTCAGAACAGCGACGCCGTCTTCGATGGTTTCGATCAGGTCTGGCATTGGAATTTCCTACAGGGGTGGCATCGGAAGGTCTGTCATCGGGAGGTCTGTCATCGGGAGGTCTGTCATTGCGAGGAGCGAAGCGACGAAGCAATCTCGGTCCCGAGGAGGTTGTCGCTCGTCATGGCCGAGATTGCTTCGTCGCTTCGCTCCTAACAAGAAACTACCCGTGTCATGGCCGAGCGTTTCATCCAGGGCGGGTCGGCCGACCGGAGGTGGCAACGCGCAATGACACTGTGCACGCGGTGACACTGTACTTGGCAAGCTGCATGGGTCAACAACTTCGCGGATTGGTATGAGTCGGGTGCCTCCGTCTCAACCGCGGTGATCGAGCCCGATATCCAGCACCTGCGCGCTGTGGGTCAGCCAGCCGACCGACAGCAGATCGACGCCGGTCGCGGCGATCGCCGGGGCGGTGTCGGGACGGATGCGGCCGGAGGCCTCGGTAATCGCGCGGCCGCCGACCATGCGCACCGCCTCGCGCAGCATGTCCGGCCCCATATTGTCGAGCAATACCGCGTCCACGCGCAGGGTCAGCGCTTCCTCGAGCTGCGCCAGCGTGTCCACTTCCAGCTCGATCTTCACGAGGTGGCCGACGCCGGCGCGGGCACGTTCCACCGCCGCGCGCACGCCGCCGGCAATGGCCACGTGGTTGTCCTTGATCAGCACCGCGTCATCCAGGCCGAAGCGATGGTTCGATCCGCCGCCGACGCGCACCGCGTATTTCTGTGCCGCGCGCAGGCCGGGCATGGTCTTGCGCGTGCACACCACGTGCGCGCCTGTGCCGGCGATCGCATCGGCGATGCCGCGCGTGGCGGAGGCGACGCCGGAGAGGTGGCAGAGAAAGTTCAGCGCGGTGCGCTCGGCGGTAAGGATGCCGCGCGCCGGGCCGCGGATGATGGCGATCAGGTCGCCGGGCGACAGGCGGGTGCCGTCGGGGCGTTCGACGATGGCCTCGATGGCGGGGTCGATCAGGCGGAACGCGGCCAGCGCGAAATCGAGGCCGGCGACGACGCCAGTCTGCCGCGCCACCAGGGCGGTTTCGGCGCGGTCCGTGGCCGGAACGATCGCGTCGGTGGTCAGGTCGCCGGCACGGCCGAGGTCCTCCAGCAGTGCGGCGCGAACGGAGGGCTCGATCATGATGGCGGGAAGAGGAGGCGGGGTCATGTGGGTTGTCCTGTCGTTGCGAGGCCGTCAGGCCTCCCCCATTTGTCATTGCGAGTTGGCCACCGGCCGGCGGCGGCCGACCCGCCCTGGATGAAAGGGCGGCGGCCGGAGCGTAAGTCTCCCCTCCCCTTGAGGGAGGGGCTGGGAGGGGTGCGTTCATCCACTGACCGCGGACGTGCGCACCCCTCCCCCCAGCCCCTCCCTCAAGGGGAGGGGGGAACCTTGAGTTTCTTGTTAGTCCGCCTGGCCGAAGCAATCTCGTTGGTGACAAGCAGCGGCTTATCTCCAACGAGATTCCTTCGGCCAGGCGGGCCTCGCAATGACAGTATGTTCAATCACACCGCCAGCATGCGTTCGACCGACTGCCGGGCGCGGACGGCAATCGCGGGATCGATCGTCACCTCGTGGCGCATCTCCTCCAGCGCCGTGCGGATGTTGCCCAGCGTGATACGCTTCATGTGCGGGCACAGATTGCACGGGCGGACGAAATCCACCTTCGGGTGATGTACGGCAACGTTGTCGGCCATGGAGCACTCGGTCAGCAGCACCACCCGCCCCGGCTGCTGCTTCGCCACGTAGCCGGACATGTCCGCAGTGGAGCCGGTGTAGTCGGCCTCCGCGATCACCTCGGGCGGGCATTCCGGATGCGCCAGGATCGTCACGCCCGGATAGTCGCGGCGCAGCGAGCGCACCTGGGCGGCGGTGAAGCGTTCGTGCACCTCGCAGTGGCCGGCCCAGGCGATGATTTTTACCCGTGTCTGCGCGGCGACGTTCTGCGCCAGGTATTCGTCCGGCAGCATGATCACCTCGTCCGCGCCGAGCGATTCGACGATCTTCTTCGCATTGGCCGACGTGCAGCAGATGTCGGACTCCGCCTTCACCTCGGCGGACGAATTCACGTAGGTCACCACCGGCGCACCGGGATAGCGCGCGCGCATCAGGCGCACGTCCGCGGCGGTGATCGACTCCGCCAGCGAGCACCCGGCGCGGGTGTCCGGGATCAGCACGGTCTTCGCCGGGTTCAGCAGCTTCGCCGTCTCGGCCATGAAATGCACGCCCGCCAGCACGATGACGTCGGCATCGACCTTCATCGCCTCGCGCGCCAGGGCCAGGCTGTCGCCGGTGATGTCGGCGACGCAGTGGAAGATCTCCGGCGTCATGTAGTTGTGGGCGAGGATCACCGCATTGCGGCGGCGCTTCAGCGCCAGGATGGCCTCGATGTCGTCGGCGAAGGCCGGCCACTCGATCGGCGGGATGACGCGGGCGACGCGCTGGTAGAGCGGGGCCGTGCGGGCGAGGGAGGCGGAGGCGGACATGGGTTCTTCTCCCCTGGTTGATATTCTCCATGTGAGCATTAACACGGATTATGCTAGGGGTGAGCATAACTTTGTCAAGCCCAGGCGGCCGGTGACGTGCCTGCGCGGGCCTCGGAGATGCGGCCACGCGTCCATGAGTGTGATCGACAACCGTACGGCGAGACCGCGAACGCTGTGGCCTAAAAGGTTTGACAACCCGCCATCCGCGGTGACATCAAGCTGGAAGAAAAACCTTTCCCGCGGGGTCGCGTTCAATCGTGCCTTACCGACACTCCATCGTTTCGAGAGCGGCTCGATACTCCAAACATACTCACGCCCGGTCCGGGTCCCTTCACGCTCTCGGCACATCCGCCGCGCGGGGGGCAGGCAGGCTCTCGTACGGTCGCCGCCTGTTGACCTGTACCGCGTTGGTACCGGTCGGAGCGTTGCTGCTGTCCGGCCTTGCCCTAGCCAATCCCCAAGGCGGCCGTGTCATCGCCGGCAACGTCAACATCGGTGCCAACGCGGCGAAGCTGACCATCACGCAGACCTCCAACCGCGCCATCGTCAACTGGAACAGCTTCTCCATCGCGAAGGGTGAGGCGACCCGATTCGTCCTGCCATCGTCCGCCGCCGCGGTACTTAACCGCGTCACCGGCGATCAGCTATCGTCGCTGCTCGGCGGGCTGTACTCGAACGGGCAGGTCTATCTGCTGAACCCGAACGGGATCGTCATCGGCCCGAACGGACGGGTGAACACGGCGGGTTTCGTCGCCTCCACCCTCAACATTGCCGACCGGCAATTCATGCAGGGTGGCGCGGTCACACTGCAGGGCGGGTCCACCGCCGGCGTGGTCGTGCTCGGCTCGGTCAAGGCCAATGACGGAGACGTATTGCTGGTCGCCGCCCAGGTGGACAACCGGGGCAAGCTGATTGCACCGAACGGCCAGGCGATCCTCGCCGCCGGCTCCGAGGTGCTCTACGTGCCGGGCGAATACGCCAACATCGCGGTCGCCGCGCCGGCACCCGCCAGCGGTGCCGCGGTCAGCAACACCGGGCTGATCAAGGCCGCCTCCGCCCAGCTCGCCGCCGCCGGCACGCCGTACCAGCTTGCGGTCAACAACGGCGGCCAGATCTCCGCCACCGCGGTCGGGCTGGCGGGCGGCCACGTGGTGCTGCAAGGCGGCGACGGCGATATCGTCAACAGCGGCGCGCTCAGCGCGAAAGCCGGCAACGCCGGCGGCACGGTGGAGCTGCATGCCGGCCGCATCGCGCTGACCGGAACGGCGTCGGTCGATGTATCCGCCCCGGCCGGAGGCGGCCGTGCCACGCTGGCGGCCTCCAACGCCATTTCGGTTGCGTCAGGCGCCAGCCTGAACGCCGATGCCACCGGACAGGGCGACGGCGGCACCGTCAGCGTCAAGGCCGCCAACATCACGCAATTCGACGGCACCGTCAGCGCCACGGGTGGGAAGCTGGGCGGCAATGGCGGACAGGCGGAAATCTCCGGCGGCAGTCTGCTTTATGCCGGCTCCGTCGATCTCTCCGCGCCCGCCGGCGCTGTCGGCTCGCTACTGTTCGATCCCGACGAAATCACCATCGTTTCGGGCAGCGCCGCCGCGCCATCCAGCATCGGCGGCGGGCTCTGGAGCTTCACCCAGGACAGCGGCGCGCAGACCATCACGGTCGGCGCGATCGAGGCTTTGCTCGCGAGTGCGAATCTCGAGCTGCAGGCCACCACCAGCCTGACCGTGGCGACGCCGGGCAGCGGACCGTACGCCACCATCGCATCGAACACCGCCAACTCACTGACCCTGACGTCGCCGACCATCGCGATCAACGCGCCGATCTCGCTGCCCAACGGCACGTTGGTGTTCAACTGGCCCGATTCGGCAATCGGCAACTATGGTTATCCGCAGTCGCTGACCTCGTCCGCCAATGCGGCGATCACCGCGAACGTGGTGCAGGTCGCTGCCGATTTTCACACGCTGACGTTGAGTGGCGCGGTGGTCACGCCGTCGTTGCAGTTCACCGCGCCGACCGCCCTGATGGACGTCAGCATCGCCAATCCGGCCAACGCGATCCAGGCCGTCAGCTTCGATCCGTCGAACAGCGGCAATGCGGCGGACGGCCTGGATATCGAGACGTCGTCGGCGCTGACGGTCTCCGGCAATCTGCAGATGCCCACCAATGGCGTGCTGCTGGCCGCCGGCGACCTGACCCTGGCGGCAGGCACCACGCTGCAAGGCGGGCCGGTCGTGAGCATGCTGGTGTCCACCGGCGGCGTGCTGAACAACCTGGCCGGGCCCAGCGCGATTGTCCTCGGCGAAGGCCAGATGCTGATCTACAGCGCGACCAACGGCACCGGCGCATCCGGTACCGCATTCAACGATGGCGGCGCCGGCGCGGCGGCACAGCTTGACGGCAATTACGGCACGGCGTCCGGCGTCACCTATCCTTCCAGCCCAAACAACATCGACACGCTGGTCGAATATTTCGTCACCACCTCGACCCAGCCGGTGCTGAACATCACCGCCAATTCGTTCTCCCGCTTGTACGGCCACGCGGACCCGACTTTCACCGCCAGTTACAGCGGCGGCTCCGGTGGAGGGGCGAGCGAGCTGACCGCGTTGCCGTCGTTCCGCATCGTGCAGGGCAGCGACGTCAATGCCGGGACCTATACGATCCAGCCGTTTGGCGCCGCGTCGTCGGCCGACCTGCTGAACTACATCGACGGCCTGCTGATGGTGAACCCGGCACCGCTGCTGGTGACGGCGACCAACGCCAGCATGACGTATGGCGGCACCGCGCCCGGCCTGAGCTATGGCGTGTCCGGACTGGTGAACGGCGATTCCAGCAGCATCGTTTCCGGTGTGCAGTTTTCCCCGACGCCGACATCCGGCACCAATGCCGGCAGCTATACGTTGGCCGCGTCGGGCGCGACGGTGGCGACCCCGTTGGGCGGGACGCAGCCGAATTATACCATCAGCTATCAGTCCGGGACGCTGACGGTGAATCCGGCGCCGCTACAGGTCAACGCGGTGGCCGCCAGCACATCGTATGGTTCGGCGATCCCGACGTTGCAGTTGAATTTCAGCGGCTTCGTGAACGCGGGCGACGCCAGCAGCGTCCCCGCACAGTTCGTGCCGTTGGTCAGCGCGGTGCAGGGTTCCGGCGTCGGCGCGTATGCGATCACGCTGGCGACGCTCAATCCGAACAGCAACTATTCCGCCACGTATATTGGCGCGAACCTCACCATCAATGCGGTGCCGCTGACCATTACGCCGAACATCGCTTCGACCTATGGCGGCGCGGTGCCGACCACGCTGCCGACGGTGGATTATTCGGGGTTCGTGAATGGCGATTCGCCGGTCAGCCTGGGAACATTGCCGGTGCTGAATACCGCGGGCACCGCGTCTTCCCCTGCCGGCAACTACAGCGTCACCGCCAGCGGCGCGGTCGATCCGAACTATACGTTCCAGTACAATACCGGCACGTTGACGATCAATCCGGCGCTGCTGACCATCACCCCGAACCTTGCCAAGGTCTATGGCGCCGCGATGCCGACCGCACTGCCCGCGGGTGATTTCAGCGGCCTGGTGAATGGCGATACGCCCGCCAGCCTGACCGTGCAGCCCGGCTATTCCACCAGCGCGACGGCGGCTTCGGGCGTCGGGAATTATGGCGTTACAGCCTCGGGCGCGGTGGATGGCAACTACAGCATAAGTTACGCTGCCGGATCGCTCAGCATCACCCAGGCACCGCTGCTGATCAGCGCGAACAGCTTCTCCCGCCAGTACGGCGACGGCAATCCGACGCTTACGGCGGCCTATTCGGGGCTGGTCAACAACGACGGCAGCGCAGCCGTCTCCGGCCTGACGCTGGCGACGGCGGCGACCATCAGTTCGAACGTCGGCACGTATGCCATCAACGCCTCGGGTGCCACGGCGGCGAACTACAGCATCACGTACGCTCCTGGCGCACTGACCGTGACGCAGGCGCCGCTGCTGATTACCGCCAACAACGCCACGCGCATTTACGGCCATGCCGATCCCGCCTTCAGCGTGAGCTACGACGGACTGACGAACAACGACGGCACCAGCGTGGTGTCCGGCCTCACCATCGCCACGCCGGCTACGGTGCTGTCCGGCGCCGGTTCCTATGCCATCGTGCCGTCGGGAGGCAGCGCCGCCAATTATGCGATCAGCCTGGCCAGCGGCACGCTCAGCGTGACCCCGGCGTTCCTGCTGATCACGCCATCCGGCACCCAGGTCTATTACGGCACCCCGCAGGTCGCGTACAGCTATTCCGGCTTTCTCAACGGCGACACTGCGGCCGATCTGACGATGCAGCCCGGTTACAGCACGACGGCCCCGCAGTCCGCGGGGGTGGGCAACTACCCGCTGAGCACGTCGGGCGCAGCCTCGCCCAACTATGTCGTCCAAAACGCGCCAGGCATTTTGCAAGTGGTGCCGGCTCCACTGACGATCGTCGCCAACAGCTACAGCATCACCGCGAGCAGTGGCCTGCCGCCCCTGACCGGCAGCTTTGTCGGATTTGTTGGCCCCGACACGCAGAAATCCACCGGCTACGGCTTCACCGACGCGCTGGTGAACGCGGCCATCCTGCTGCCGGGCACCTATCCGATCAGTCTGACCGGCAGCGATCCGAATTACGCCGTCACCTTCACCCCCGGCACCGTCACCGCCGCCCCGGCGACGCCGCAACTGATCCTCAACAACACCAACACGATCGACACGAATGCAACGATCACCACGACATCGACCGTCACGGTGGACACGACGGGCAACCAGGTCACGGTGTCCGAGGCCTTGATCCTCGCGAATGGCTGGAACATCGGGTCGAGTAGCGAAGGGGCATCGATCATCCAGAGCTATGTGGACGCCATCAACGGTTCGGGCGGGGACATCACGGTCGCGTATGTCGAGGCACAACTGGCCGACCCGAGCACCGCCGCGGCGATGCAGGCCATGCTGGCGCCCTTCATGCTGACGGATCTCTCGGCCATCCTGGACACCAGCCAATCCACCTGGACCGCCGGCCAGCTACAGTTCGTGCAGGAGGTGGAATATTTCATCCAGTCCCAGCAGCAGGCGGCGGCAACCCAGGCCGAGAACGATTACGCGGCCTGGCACGAGCAGGAGGTGACGCAGGAGGAGGCGCAGCTCGAATCGGTCTCCGGACCGGCGCAGGTCGAGATGTCGGCCATCATGTCGAGCAATCCGCCGATACCGCCCAGTTCGCTGCTGCAGGAAGTCGAGACCGGCATGGTTCTGACCACCAGCCAGACGCAGTCGCTGGTCAGCATTCAGACGGTGACCGACGACATCGCGACGGTGGCGAACAATCAATCGGCGCAGGTCGGCTATGTGCCCGGTGCGGTCGGCGACGCGGGCAAGCTGACCTCGCTGCTGATCTCCAAGACCGCCAATTTGTTTGGCGGGAGCGGGGTGAGCTCCCGGGAAATCGCCAAGGCCCTGCCGTTCCTGAAGACGGCGCTCACTCAGGATTTCAACGGGCAAACCAAGTTTCTGAAGGTGGCGGAAGAAGCCCTGGACGCGGCCAGCGTCGCCAGCAAGGTGCTGGAGGTTGGCGGCGTCGTCGCGGAGGTGGTGGGCAACGTCGCTCAGATTGCTCTTGCGGCCGCATCTTACGGTCAGATCGATACCTTCAATACGAAATTCAATAACGCCATCGCCGCGGCGAACCAGCCTGTCACCGTCGCGAGTTTGCAATCGATGCTCAGCAGCGGTACGGGAACGCAACAGCTCTACAGCTACATGGAAGCGATGCTCGCAACTAGCGGCACCACGCCTTTGGTGTTGCCGTCCGACGTGTCCGCGAGTGTCTATGAAAGCCAGAACCTGTGACGCCAGACCCTGTGACGCCAAAATCCGGGACGAGCCGCGTCATGGGTTCACTGTTTCGCATCGGCTGCCGCGCGGCCATGCTGGCCGTTGCGGTGATGTGCATCCCGCTGTCCACGCTGCTTGCCGCTCCGCCAGCCTCGCCGATCGCCCCGGCGCCCGCCCCAGCCGCCGCGCTACCGGCGCGCACGCCGCCGCTGCGGGGCATCGTGCTGCTGAGCGACCGTAAGCAGTTCGACCTGCACGGCATTGCAACAAGCCCACCGGGTGGGGTCGATGCCAGCCGCATCGCAACCATTCCGGTTACCGACGCACAGCGCCTGATACAGCCGTTCGTCGGCAAGCCGATCGACGGTCCGCTGATGCTGCAAGTCCGCAAGGCCTTGCAGGACTATTTCATCGGCATCCATCAGCCTTTCGTCAGCGTGATCGTCCCGCCGCAGATCGTCGATTCCGGCGTGGTGCAGGTGATCGTGCTGGTCGGTCATCTCGGCCGGGTCACCGTCACGGGCAATAACTGGTTCGGTGCCGGGCAATACACCAATGCCCTGCACGTCCGCCCTGGCGGGCCGATCGACGGCGCCGTGCTGGATTCGGACATGGATTGGATCAACCAGAACCAGTATCGCCACGCGACCGTGGTGGCGCTGCCCGGCCAGCAGCTTGGCACGACGGACCTGCAAATCCGCACCGAGGAGCAATTCCCCCTTACCGTCACCGCCGGCGTCAGCAACACCGGCACAGAGAGCACCAATCTGTACCGCCTCAACACCGGCATCGACTGGGGTAACGCCTTCTGGCGCGGAGACGACCTGAATTTCAATCTGTCGATGAGCCCGGACGCCTATCTGGTGCGGCAATATTCGCTGGGATACACGGCCTATCTGCCGTGGCACGACACGATCAGCCTGTCCGGGAACATAGCCACATCGCATCCGCCCTCCGGCTCGATCATCGGCAATACCGGTCTGAGCAGCGGCGTATCGTTACGCTATCAGATGAACCTGCCGGCGCCCGTGTGGCTGAAACAGCATCTGACCGCCGGCTACGATTTCAAAAGCACGAATAACAATTTACTGTTCGGCGGCGTCTCGATCTTCAATACGACCTCGGAGATCGACCAGTTCGTCCTGGGGTATGGCGGCGTGGCGACCGATCCGTTCGGCAGCACCAGTGTCGACTTCAACCTGTTCCTCAGCCCTGGCGGGATGACGCCGGACAACACCACCGCGGCGTTCGCGGCACAACAGCCAGGCGCCACGGCGGACTACGTGTATGGTCACTTCGCGGTGGAGCGGGTGACCGGTCTTCCCGGCGGGTTCAGTTGGGATGTCCGCGGCACGCTGCAACTCAGCAACGCGATCCTGCTGCCGAGCGAACAACTGATCTTCGGCGGCTACGCCTCGGTGCGCGGCTTCGTCGAGCAAGGCGCGACGCGCGACAACGGCGTGCTGCTGGAGAACGAGCTGCGCCTGCCGCCCGTTGGCGCGCTGCTGCCGCAGGGGTCGCCGGCCAGCCGGTACACCGGACAGCTCGTGCCGTTTCTGTTCGTCGACTATGCCGCCGGATGGAATCATCGGGACCTGGGCGGCGTCGCGTCATGGCTGATGCTCAGCAGCATCGGACCCGGTGTGAGCTGGCAGGTCCAGCGCTATATGAGCGCGCGCTTTACCTGGGGTATTCCGTTGCAGCGCCAGGGGGGAGTGGGGCCATTGCTGGGGCCGCAATTCGGTGTGCAGCTCACGCTGTGAAGCGCACTCCGTGGGGATGCAACCACCTTTGGCGCTGCTGGGTCGCCGGGCCCACGCGTGCCGCGTTCCACCCATGCACCATGCCCCGAAAGCGGGGATGACGGCGCCGGGACGACCCCGGCGCTCTGCCGATTGCCGGGCAATCCCGCCCCAACCCCTTGACACAACGCCAGTCGCAGCCTTTCTACGCTCCCCTGCGCACGGGTTCCGGCGGGCTTCTGCTCGCCGGTGCAGGGGTGTAGCTCAATTGGCTAGAGCGCCGGTCTCCAAAACCGGAGGTTGCAGGTTCGAGACCTGCCACCCCTGCCAGCGGCGCGGGGCAGTTTTCGGCAGCTTTCACGGAGTTCGATGGGCGTGGCGTTCGATCCGTTAAAATTCGCGCGCGAGGTGCGCAGCGAGGTCAGCAAAGTGACCTGGCCGACCCGCAAGGAGACGGCGGTCACCACCGGCCTCGTCTTCCTCATGGTCGCCATCACCGCGCTGTTCTTTTTTGTCGTCGATCAGGTGATCGGCGCCGCCGTGCGTGCCTTGTTCGGTTTGGGCGCCTGAGGGGTTATTTCGGTCATGGCCAAGCGTTGGTACGTGGTGCACGTCTATTCGGGCTTCGAGAAGAAGATCGCCCAGCAGCTCAAGGAGCAAGCGGCGCAGAAGGGCCTCGCCGACCAGCTCGACGAGGTCCTGGTGCCGTCCGAGAACGTCGTCGAGATGCGCCGCGGCCAGAAGGTCAACGCGGAGCACAAGTTCTTCCCCGGCTACGTGCTGGTGAAGATGGAACTCACCGACGACGCCTGGCACCTGGTGAAGAACACGCCGAAGGTCACCGGCTTCCTCGGCAGCCGCACCAAGCCGTCGCCGATCAGCGACGCCGAGGCCGAGCGGATCATGAAGCAGACCGCGGAAGGCGTGGAGCGCCCGCGGCCCGCCGTGTTGTTCGAGGTGGGCGAGCAAGTGCGCGTCGCCGACGGCCCGTTCACCAGCTTCAACGGCACGGTCGAGGAAGTCGACGAGGAAAAGGGTCGCCTGAAGGTGTCGGTGTCCATCTTCGGCCGCTCCACCCCGGTCGAGCTGGAATACGGCCAGGTCGAGAAGGTCTGATACCAGGAGGCGGAGACACTGACTCTTCGTGTCATGGCCGGCGGTATTGGTGCTAACGGCGCATCCCGCGAGCACTGGATTGGCACGAATCAGGACGGCGGGGCCAGCCATGCTCTGGCTCCGATCATCATGCGAAACAGGATTGGCCGCGCGCGACGGCACGCGGTCCGGTGGGCGGACCCGTGCCAGGGCGGACGAACATCTGCCGTCGTGGCGTTGGCAACACGCGATGCTGAGGTTCGGCGGGCGTCAGTCTGCGTGGCGCGCCACGGATTTTCGCGACGCAACTCGGTGCGGACACCGGCTCGGTTGCCGCCGCCGCGGTGTCCGGGCCGATCGGAGTGGGCTCCGCGCCGAGGGCTTCAAGCCGTGACAATATGGCTGGATCGATGTCGGACTGCCGAAGCTTCTCCAGCAATGCCGCGCGCGTATGCGACAGGTCCGCGCATTCCGGCGCGTCGGCATGACGGTGGCGCGTGCGAGCGATCACAGGGTCCGGCTGGCTGCGGATCGCGGCGGTTGGCGCTTGCGCGGAATCCCGCGGCGAGGCGGGCCGGCCAGCGGGGCACGACGCTGCCTGGCGGTCGCGGCGCGGTAACATGTCCCGGAATTGCTCGATAATGAACAGGATGACGAAGGCGATGAGGTAGGCGAGCCATTCGGGCATCAGGTCGGGCGAATCCGGGTCGGCCCGACCTGGATCGGGGGCATAGGCTTCGGCCGGAGCGGTGTTCGGGTCGCCCATAACGGCGGGGTATATCGCAGGCGGCGGGATATGTCAAGGATAATAACTAAACTCTGTTAGTGGCGGTTCGGCGGCCGATACCGATGGCCGCGCGCGCTGCCCGTTCGTGCCGTTGCGTCTTCGGCGCATGGGACCACCCACGACTGCTACCGGCGGCATTGGGCCGATATCTGGAAATTGCTTCTCCGCGCGCGGCTGAACCTGATGCGTATGGGGCCAGGCCCGGCCATGACACGAAGGCGCGTGGGTCAATGTTCCCGCCATTTTCCATGAGTCGGAAGGCGGGGATGACGACAAGCGGGGGGGTGGGCTACCGCGGCGACAGCGCCACGATCGCCACGCCCTGTCGCACCATCCCCAGCGCGCGCGCCGCCCCCAGCGACAGATCGACAATTCGCCGGCTCGAGTACAGTCGGTCGGTGATCTCCACCACCACGGACTGCCCCGTCGAGAGCAGCGTGATGCGGACCTTGGTGCCGAAGGGAAGCCAGGGGTGCGCGGCGGTCAGCGCCGTCTCCTCGAAGCGTTGGCCGCTGGCGGTGCGGCGGCCTTCATGCGCCTGGCCGTAATACGATGCGGCGCCGGTCTCGATCGCCGGCTGATGCCGGGCATCCGGAGCTGGATCCCGAACGGAGGGGGGGCTGTGCGCGGCGCGCTGACCAGGGATAAGGCGAAGCGCGGCATGCCGAATGGGAGCGTGCCGAACCGGGCTGTGCCGAACCAGGCCAGGCCCGACCGAGGTGTGCCGAACCAGGGCAGGCCTGAGAGGGGTGTGCCTGACCAAGGTGTGCCTGACCGGGGTGTGCCTGATGAGGGCGGCCCTGGCCGTAGCAGGGTGGTCCGGGGCGTGGTGGTCCCGGGTGTCCTGGGCTCGCGCCGCGCCAGCCCGCACCCCGAGAAGAGCGCAGGCAGTCAGTCCCGTCAGCACAAACAATCGGAAAATTCGCAAGGTCCCGGTCCGCGGCGGCCGAGTCAGGGCACAATAGAACCCCCTCAATGCGGCCGAAACGACCGGCATTGTCTCAGCTAAGTCCACCAGACGGGTGGACTTGCGGCACTTTTTCGTGCCGCCGATCGCCTTCCCCCGGCCCATGCGGACGACTAATGCTGGCAATCGTCTCGATGTCAATCCTGTGATGAAGCCACAATCACTGTGTCCCACAGGCAACACCCGCCCGGCACGCGATCAGCCGGCCGGGTGACAAACGGCACCGAACCGCCGATGGAGACGCATGCTCGGCACCTTCCTGATCGCCGTCCTGGGCGTGCTCGCCGCCTCACTGCTGCGTGGCTTCACCGGCTTCGGCTTTGGCCTCGCCGCGGTGCCGCTGCTGTCCCTCGCGCTGCCGCCGGCGCGGGTGGTGCCGTTCGTCACCGTGCTCCAGGTGCTGGTCGGCATGGCCGGCCTGCGCGAAGCCCGGAGCCTGGCCGACTGGCGCGCCGTGTTCGGGCTGCTGCCCGGAATGGTGCTGGGCATCCCGCTTGGGCTGCTGGTGCTGACCGAATTCTCGCCAAACCACGCGCGCCTGGCGATCGGCGTGCTGATTGCGGTCTCGGTCGTGGTGCTATTGCAGCGGCTGCAATTGCCATCGCGCCCCACGCGCAGTCTGACCCTGGGGGTTGGCGTGGCATCCGGGGTCATGAACGGCCTCGCGTCGATGGGCGGGCCTCCGGTCGTCGTCTATCTGCTGGCGCTGCCGATGGAGGCGGCGCAGGTCCGCGCCTCCTCCATCGTGTACTTCCTGATGGCCTCCGCCATTACCGCCACGCCCATGGCGGCCAAGGGCCTGGTGGACCGTGAGGTACTGCTGTGGTCCGCTGCGTCCGTGCCCGTTCTGCTGGCCGGTAACTGGCTGGGAAGCTGGGCCTTCACCCGGGCCACTCCGCGGCATCACCGGATCACCGCGCTGGCCGTGCTTTCCGTCCTGGCTGTCATGCTGATCGTGCGCGCGCTGTTCGATTGAGCGCCGCGCCGCTTCGTGGTGCAGTGCCCGCCAGGAGGAAACGCCGTTTTGTCCCCAGCCCAGCAGGCCAGCCTGCCGGCGCCGCCATTCGCGCGCGCGGCCGCGTCTTTCCGCGACCTGAAGCTGTCCGGCCGCACCGATTTCTGGCGCCTCTGGCTGGTCGGCCTGATCGTATTCTCCGTCCGCTGGCTGGAGACGGTCGCCGTCGCCGTCGTGGTGTACCAGCGCACCGCTTCGCCGTTCCTCGTCGCCGCCATCACCATGCTGCGCATGCTGCCGATGGGCGTGTTCGGCGCCTTCATCGGTGCGTTCGCCGAGCGGATCGAGCGCCGCTCCGCCCTGATCGGCGTCGTGCTGATGATGGCGTCGTCGTCGCTGACCCTGGCGGTCCTGGCGTATGGCGGGCAGTTGCAGATCTGGCACCTCGCCGTCGCCAGCTTCGTCAACGGCATCGCCTGGGCGACCGATAACCCGGTGCGCCGGGTGATGATCGGCGAGGTCGTCGGCACGGACCAGATGAGCACCGCCATGTCGCTGGATGTGGGTGCCAACAACGCGAGCCGCATGCTGGGGCCGACGGTCGGCGGGCTGATGCTGGCGACGGTCGGTATCGCCGGCGCGTTCACGCTGAGCGTGTTGCTGTACGCGATCGCCCTGGCCGCGGCGCTGCGCGTGCGCTACCGCAACTCGGCGATGCCGGCGGACGCGGGGGCCGTGCTGGCGCGCATCGCCGAGGGCTTCGCGCTGGTCCGCGGCAACCCCCGCCTGGTCGGCGTGCTGACCGTCACGGTCATCTACAATTTGTTCGGCTGGCCGTGCACCAGCATGGTGCCGGTGATCGGCCACGACCAGCTCGGCCTGGGGCCGGAGGGCGTCGGCATCCTGGCCAGCATGGACGGCGTCGGCGCGTTCTGCGGCGCCATCCTGGCGGCGGTGTACCTGCGGCCGGCGTGGTACGCGCGCGTGTTCCTCGGCGGGTCCGCGATCTACATGGTCATGCTGATCGTGTTCGCACTGACGCCGTGGCCGCTGGTCGCCGGGTGCGTGCTGCTGTTCACCGGGCTGGGCGGCGCGGGGTTCAGCATCATGCAGGCGACGCTGGTGTATCTCGCCGCGCCGCCGGACATGCGCAGCCGGCTGCTGGGCGTGCTGTCGGTGTGCATCGGCGTCGGGCCGATCGGGTTCGTGCTGTTGGGGCTGGAGGCGGACTGGGTCGGCGCGCCGGCGGCGACCGTGGGGACGGGGGTGGTGGGGCTGGTCATGCTGGCGGCGACGCGGCGGTGGTGGAGGGGGATGTAGGGGGGTGGGTGGTTGGGGGGTGTGCCGCGTCTCTTACCTCGGGCCGAAAGGCTGGCCCTTTGGAGACGATTCACGAGTCATACCAGACGCCACGAAATCCAAACGCATGTGGCATCGCGCCCCTCGTCATTGCCGGGCTTGACCCGGCCATCCACGCCCCGGTCGATCGTGCGTAGATGGCCCGATCAAGCCCGGCCATGACGAGGGGCGCGATGCCACGGCGTCAAGATTTTAGTCTCCTTCCATTGCTAAGGCCGCTGCCCGGCTTTGATGCCGGGCAGCGCCTTCACGGATCACATCGTACGTTCGATTTGGATCAGGATTCTGCCCGTCTCCTCGGCGGGCAGCGACGAGCGCTTGGCCAGTTCGATCACGACAAGGCTCCAGACGGCGGTCACAACAACCGCTGGCCAGAAGCCGAGAACGCCGTAGCCGCCGAGATCGTGACCACCCAGCGCCGACACGATCCACATGCCGCCGAACCAGGCACCCAGCCACCACAGGTTTTCCCAACCGAAGTTAGCGTTTTGCTCGCGCGCGGCCAGGTAGAAGTAGGCCAGATAGAGCAGAAAGATGATCACAACGATGCCAAACATCCAGGTCACCGTGGCAAAGCCGCTCCACAGAATGATCAGGTCGCAGCAGATGAACGCGACCGGCGCGACGATGCCGGCCGCGGCCAGCCGGAACGGGCGGTGCAGATTTGGATGATCGCGCCGCAGGATCAGCAGCACGATCGGCCCGAGACCATACGTGAGTGCGGTGATGTCGCTGATGTAATCGACCATCTTCTGCCACGCCGGGAACGGCAGCAGGAAGATCACCCCCACGACCCACATGATCACCACCGAAACCCAGGGCACCTGTCCGCTGTTCAGCCTCGTCAACACGCGCGGGCCGGCTTTCATTTCACCGTTGGCGAAAAGGATGCGCGAGCCGCCCGTCACATAGATAAGGCCGGTGCCGGCCGGTGAAATCGCAGCATCGATGTAGAGCAAGGTCGCCAGCCAGCCGAAGCCGAGCACCATGGCGAGGCCGGCAAAGGGCCCTTTCACGCCGGGAAAGTTGAGCTTCCCCCAACCGTTAGCGATATCCTGCGGCTTTATCGAATTGAGGAAGCCGAGCTGCAGAAGGATATAGACGACCGCCGAAAGCAACACGGCGCCGATCACCGCCACCGGAATGTTGCGGCCAGGATTGGCACTTTCCCCACCGAGGTCGATCGCGGTGCGAAAGCCGAGAAAGCTGAACACGATCCCCGCCGCAGGCAGCGCGATGAAGATGCCGTTTGGATCGTAGCTGCTCGATGCGGCATTCCACACGCTTGCGCCGCCGGTCCAGAGCGGTCCGACTTCATGCGCACCGGCGAAGATGAGGACGATTGCCGTCAACAGCGGCACCGCGATCTTCCACCAGGTCACCGTATTGTTGACGGCCAGCAGCCAACGAATGGCCAGAAGATTGAGCAGCGCGAGGATGCCGACCAGGACTGCGCAGGAAACGAAGCCGGCCCCAGTCAACACGCCGTCGCCGCTGACGAGGCCGGGGTAAAGATTGTTGGCATAGGTCACGATGCTTTCCGCCTCGACGGACGGCACCGCGATATACGAAAGAAACAGCATCCAGCCCCAGACCCGCCCCAGGCCTTCGCCGTGGCTCGCGTGGCTCATGTGAACGAGCGCTCCCGAGCGGGGAAACAGCGAGGCGAGCTCTGCAAAGCAAAGCGCGATGAGCATGATAATGACGGCGCCCAGGATCCAGCTCAACAAGCTGAGCGGCCCGGCGATCTTTGAAGCATGCAGCGCACCAAACAACCAGCCGGAGCCGATCATGCTGGTGGTGCTCGCAAACAACAGACCGATGATGCCCGCGTCGCGACGCAGGCCCGACCCGGTCCCCGATTCAGATGATGTTGGCATAACCGAGACTCTCCTCTTGCCGCTGTTGTCCGTTGCCAAGCCCACTCTGCGCCGGTGAACAAACGTTCACAAGCCACCCGGAGAATCGGGTAACGCTATGATCGGACGGTACTTTGTGCTGGCGTGTCGATAACCTCGACGCCGCGCCCGCCGTGCGGATGGATCGGTGGCGGACACGCTCTCGACCGAATTGGACGTATGAAGTTGCCCGGCATTCGCGGGACAGTTTCCGAGATTGATGATGAGCAATTCAATTTTATATATCGTCTTCAATGCGGCTCGCACCCAGAAAGCGGGCGGTCCTCGCCCATGCAGGCTGTGAACCGGCGAGCCGGACCACGGCCCATTCGTCTGCATCCCTTCTGATCTGTACTACTAATCTGAAGAATCTTCGCGGCCTGCGGCGATTTCCGGTCTGGTCGCTGTGCCAACGGTCGCGGGGCCGGAGCAATACGACCGTACGCAAGATTCACCACAAAGACACAAAGACACGAAGCCGTGGCAGCCG
>DASXFW010000379.1:0-3277 GCA_036489395.1 Acetobacteraceae bacterium
CTTGGCGGGGTTCCAAGGGGCAGAGCCCCTTGGTGGGGGTTCGGGGGCAAAGCCCCCGACGCTTCCCTCCCCATCCCTAGCTGCCGGAGCCGTTGGAGGATTGCGGGGCGGGTTCGACGATCTGTGGGCCGCCGCTTTCGATACGGAACACCGCCAGCCCGCGCCGCACCTGCCCGGTCGGCAGCAGTGCCAGCCAGCCGTCGGTGCCCAGGTAGCCGGCGGGCTGGGTCAGGGCGGACACCGAGTAGCCCTCGCCGGTGCCCAGCACGCGGGCGATCGACGCGGCGTCGAATGCCAGATCCGCAACCGATGGTGGTGCCGATCCATATTTGCCGGTGTAGCCCTGCACCAGGCCGGCCCGCGCGGCGGGATCGGGCGCGGCGTACCAGGCGTCTATCATACGCGACGCTTCGCTGGCCGGTGACGTCCACAGCGACGGCCCCATCACCTGCACTGACGACCGATCGACGTCGTAATAGGGCAGCAGTGCGGCGATCTCGGCCAGCGAATCGCCGGCGTCGGCCAGCAGCAGCGCGGTGAACGGCGGCGGCGGGATCGGCGTCTTCGCCAGCTCCAGCGCCTGTTGCCGGCCGGCGGCGGTGTTCAGCGCGCGCGCGGCCTTGATCTGCGCGTCGATCGGCGCCCGTCGGGTGGCATAGCCCGACAGGTCCCGCACGGCGGGGTTGATCGCGGCCATGCCGGGTTCGTGGAACCGAATGTCGGGCGGCGGCAGGCCGGCGGCCGTCGCGACCTGGCTCAGCGCCTGTCCCATGGCCCGGCCGAAATCGCTGTTTGGCAGCAGCGCGGCAAACTGCGTCCGTCCCTGCGCCTGCGCGGCCGCCACCAGCCTGCGGACTTGCTCGCCCGGCGTGATGCCCAGCGTCCACACGCCGGGTTGCGCCTGCGCCGGGTCGTTGGTGAACGCCAGCACGTTGATGTTGGCGGCGCGGGCGATCGGCGCGACGGCGGCGGTCTCGGCCGAGGTCAGTGGGCCGAGGATGATGCCGGCGTTCTCCGCCACCGCGGCACGCGCCGCCATGGCCGCGCCCTCCGGCGTGCCGCCGGTGTCCTTGGCGTCGAGCTGCGGCGAGCCGGGCGCGGCGAAGGCGAGCTGCGCCGCCTGCAGCATAGGCTGGCCGATCGCGGCGTAGGTCCCGGTAAGAGGCAGCAGGATCGCCACCACGCCGCCACGCGGCGCCTCCTGCGGCGGCGGCTGGCCGGGCGCGCCAGGCTCCCCCAGGCCGATCGGGGCCCCATAGCCGGCATTGGCGCCGTAGCCGCCATTCGAGCCGTAGCCAGCACCGGGACCGGAGGAGTATCCGCCGTATTCGACGCAGCCCGCCAGTGCGACGGATATGGAAGAGAGCAGAAATGCCCGACGAAGCATGCGCCGCGTCTCCCGTTGAGCGAACCGAGCCGTCTGTGCCGGACGGTCTTGTGCTGGTTTCCACGCCAATCGGCAACCTGGGCGATGTGACACCACGCGCTCGTGCAGTACTCGCGGCGGCCGATGTCGTGCTGTGCGAGGACACGCGCCACACGGCGCGGCTGCTGGCGGCGCTGGGCATCGCCGTGCGCACCGAGCCGCTCCACGAATACAATGAGGACGCGCGCATCGGCCCGGTGCTGGCGCTGCTGCGGTCGGGTCGGCGCGTGGCGCTGGTGTCGGACGCCGGCACGCCGCTGGTCTCCGATCCGGGCTATCGCCTGGTGCGCGCGGCGCTGGCCGAGGGGCTGCCGGTAGGGGCCGTGCCGGGGCCGAACGCCGCGCTGACCGCGCTGGTGCTGTCCGGCCTGCCGCCGCAGCCGTTCCTTTTCCTCGGCTTCCCGCCGCCGAAGCACGCAGCGCGGCGGGCGGCGTTCGGGGGTTTGCGCGCGGCGGAACGCGCCGGGCTGGCGGCGACGCTGATCTGGCACGAGGCGCCGCACCGGCTGGCGGAGACGCTGGCAGACATGGCGGCGGCGTTCGGCGATCGGCCGGCGGCAGTGGCGCGCGAGCTGACCAAGCGGTTCGAGGAGGTGCGGCGCGCGTCGCTGCCCGGCCTCGCGGCGCACTATGCGGCGGCGGAAGTGCGGGGCGAGGTGACCGTCGTGGTCGGCCCGCCGGCGGAAGCGGATCCGGAGGATCTGGATGGACGGCTGCGCTCGGCACTGGCGGGACACAGCGTGAAGGATGCGGCGGCGCTGGTGACGGCGGCGACCGGGCTGCCGCGCAAGCTGGTGTACGCACGGGCGATGGACCTGGCGGCGGCGCGGTAGCGTGCGGGGCTGGCTGGCGTGATTGGCTGTGATCGGTTGCGGCGGGTTGGTGCGCCGCCTATAAGGCGCGCCGCCGCAGGTCGTGCGCGCCCATGCGTGTGCGCCAACAGGAGAGGTGCCGGAGCGGTCGATCGGGACGGTCTCGAAAACCGTTGTACCTTCTGGGTACCGTGGGTTCGAATCCCACCCTCTCCGCCAACTCGGAACCGAACTGCGAACGCCAGGCGTAGCCGGGTTTACGCCGCTGGAAGCAGCAAGTGTCCGGAGCACACCGCGTTTCGACCCCACGATGCGGATTTCGCCGTCTGCCGCCTCGACGCGCCGGTTCGGCTCCACCGGCAGGCGGAACAACGGCGCTTCGGTCTCGTCCGTGGTGAAGGCGCAGATGATGATTGACCCGGTAGCGTCGAAGCTATCGTCCTGAACGATGACGACGGCGCGCGGCTTGCCCGCATAGTCCTTGCCGCCGATGACGGTCCAGATGCCGCCTCGCCTCATTCATTGCCCCAATCCGCTATTGCGTCGATGTACGCTTGATCATCCGCGGCATGAGCACTGGCGACGATGGCGGCTGATAGGCGATGTGCTTCGGAACGAAAGGCGAGCGAGCGCACGTCCGGCACCCAAATCCGGATCGGGCGCAGGCCCTGCTCGTGCAGGCGCTCGCGATGCTCCCGCACCTTGATGCGCGAGGGCCTGGCGCTTGATGCCGAGGCCATGACAGGTCTCCAACATAGTTATACCAGAGGCCGAAAGTCCGACTCTTGTGTCATGGCCCGGTCATGACCCAGCGCGGCCGATAGCCGCAGCCAAAACACCGGCCGCGGCCACGCGCACGGACCCTGCAAGATCCCGCAACGTCTGCGCCCAACTCGAGCTGCTATAAGATTCACCACAAAGACACAAAGACACGAAGCTTGGTCAAGCCCCGGCGATGCCCGCCGTGTGGCTGAGAGTGCGCGGCTGCCACGGCTTCGTGTCTTTGTGTCTTTGTGGTGAATCTTGCGTACGGTCGTAT
>DASXFW010000403.1:0-15448 GCA_036489395.1 Acetobacteraceae bacterium
CCACAGGATGTCGCCGATCGGCCTGGTGCGAGGTCGCTGCCCGCACATCTCACCGACAATGCCGCCGGCGAGGTACGGTTCGAACATGTGACATTCGGCTACCGGTCCAATCGCATCATCCTGCTTGGTGTCGATCTGACGGTGCCCGCAGGGCACAAGCTGGCGATCGTTGGCCCCACCGGCGCGGGCAAGTCCACGATCACGCGCCTGCTGTTCCGCTTCTACGATGTCACCGATGGCCGCGTTCTGATCGACGGGACCGACATCCGCGACGTGACCCAGGAAAGCCTGCGCGCCGCGATCGGCGTGGTGCCGCAGGACACCGTGCTGTTCAACGACACGATCCGCTACAACATCGCCTATGGCCGCCCCGGGGCCGGCGAAGCCGAGATCGAGCATGCCGCGCGGCTGGCTCAGATCCACGATTTCGTCATGTCGCTGCCGGACCGATACGAGACACGCGTGGGCGAGCGCGGCCTGAAACTGTCGGGCGGCGAAAAGCAGCGCGTTGCCATTGCCCGCACCATCCTGAAGAACCCGCGCATCCTGATCCTGGACGAAGCCACCAGCGCGCTCGATCCGGAAAGCGAGGCGCTGGTGAATGCCAACCTGCTGCGCATCGGCAAGGGCCGCACGATGGTGATCGTGTCCCACCGCCTCTCATCGCTCACCGAATGCGACCAGATCCTGGTGATGGAGAAAGGCAAGGTGCAGGACTGCGCGTCACACCAGGTATTGCTCGAACGCTGCACCGTCTATCGCCAGCTCTGGGCCCAACAGACCCGCCACATGGAAAGCCAAGGTCCCCGTCATGCCGCTCCCGCCCCAGCCCTCATCCAGGGCGACTAGTCGCGCGCTCGCCATCGCCGACCGGAATGACCCCACCCTGCCGGCGATCCTCGAGTTCCAGTCCCCCTCGACCGCGATCATCAATGCACCCATCCCCCTGGGCGCACGCCGCGTCACGTGGATCATCACCAGCATGCTCTTCGCGATGGTGGTCGTGATGTCCATCATCCGCATTGACCAGGTCGTAAGCGCCCAGGGAATCGTCATCGCGAAGTCGTCGAATTTGGTGGTGCAGCCGCTGGAGACCGCCATCGTGCGGTCGATCGACGTGCACCCGGGCGAGCAAGTGCATGCCGGTCAGATACTGGCGCGCCTGGACCCGACCTTCGCCGCCGCGGACCTTGGTGCCAGCGTCGCGCAGGTGAACAACCTGCAGGCTCAGGTCGCGCGCATGCAGGCAGAGGTGAACAACCAACCGTTCAGCTATGTCGGGATGGATCCCGACATGGCCTTGCAGGCGGCGATCTACGCGCAGCGCAAGTCGGAATACGAATACAAGCTGGAGAACTACCAGCAGAAGGCGGACAGCCTCGTCGCCACGATCAAGCGCGCCAACTCGGACGCGGATGGCTATCGCCAGCGTCTGGCCGTCGCGCAGGACGTCGAAAAGATGCGGCGCGAACTGGAAAAATTGCAGGTCGGCAGCCGGCTCAACACGCTGGCGGCGATGGACAACAGCGCGGAGATGGCACGCGATCTGCAAAACGCGGTCGAGACCGCCACCGCCGCCCGGCGCGACCTCGCCGCACTGCTCGCCGAACGCGATGGCTACGTGCAGCAGTGGCACGCCGATGTCGCGGACAAGCTGGCCGAAGCCACCAGCAAGCTTTCGGACGCGCGCGAGCAATTGAACAAGTCGGAACTGCGTCGCCAGCTCGTGGAACTGCGCGCCGATCGCGACGCCACCGTGCTCTCCATCGCCAAGGTTTCGGTCGGCTCGGTGCTGCAATCCGGCCAGCACTTCATCACGCTGGTGCCGTCCGATGCGCCGCTTGAGGTGGAAGCCGATATTGAGGGCCAGGACGACGGCTATGTGCACGTCGGCGACCAGGTCGCGATCAAGTTCGCAACCCTCCCGTTCACGCAATACGGCATGGGATACGGCACGGTGCGCGTCATCAGCCCCGACAGCTTCACGGCACAGCAGGACGAACGCGACCCGACCGGCGACGTGCCGGTCCCGCAGGGCAGCACCGAGCCCTACTACCGCTCGCGGATCTCCATCGACCGAAACACGTTCCACGATACCCCGGCGGGTTTCCACCTTCTCCCGGGCATGCCGATCACGGCTGACATCAAGGTGGGCAAGCGGACCGTGATCTCGTATTTGCTCGACCGCATCCTGCCAGTGGCGTCGGAGGCGATGCGCGAGCCGTGATGCGCCCGGTGTCCCGCCACCGAACTCCCAGGGCGTGAGCATCATGGCCATGTTCGATCGCCTGTACGCCCTCGCCTCCCCCCGCGGCGCCCTCCGCCGGGGCCTCCGCCTGATCGAGCGCGGTAACGCGAAGCGTGCCTTCCCGCTGATGTTCCGCGCGGCACACACCGGCATCGCGGAAGCGGAGTTCCGTGTCGGCCGCTGCTACCTGGAAGGCACCGGCGTGCCGATCAGCCGCGCCCAGGGTGCGCGCTGGCTCGAACGCGCGGCCAATCAGGGCTATGTCGAAGCGCAGTCCCTGCTGGCCACGCTGTTCTTGCACGGGCTGGCCGCGGAAGGCAGCGCTCACGCCGGCGCCGCCAGCTTGTTCACCGGCAACGCCACGATGGAGCCGGATTTCTTCGCGGCGGAAAAATGGGCGCGCCGCGCCGCCGAGGGCAGTTCCGCGGACGGCCAGGCGTTGCTTGGCTACATCCTGACGTCCGGGCCGGAAAAGCTGCGCAATCTTACGGAGGCGCTGGACTGGTACCGGAAATCGGCAGCGGCCGATTGTCCGCAAGGCCATCTCGGCATGGCGCTGTCGCTGGCACCCACGGCGACCGATGCGGAAAAGCACGCCGAGATCACCGGCCACCTCCGCAGCGCCGCGGATGCCGGCCTGCCGACCGCGCTTTACTTGCTTGGCATGGTCATCGAGCAGGGTCTGGGGGTGCCGGCCGATCGGGCGGCCGCGGGCGACCTCTATCGGCAAGCCGCGGAAAAAGGCCATCGCAGCGCCCAGGCCCGCTGGGGTGTCGCCTTGATGCAAGGCCAGGGCGTCGTAGCCAATCCGACGGAAGGCGAATCCTGGCTGCGCCGTGCGGCGCTGGCGGGCGATCCGGAGGCCGCGGCGGTGGTTGGCGATCTGTATGCCCGGGGCGGCGGTCTGCCGCCGAACTATGCCGAGGCGGCAATCTGGTTCCGCCGCGGCGCCGAGGCCGGCCACCGCGGCGCCGCTCGCGCCCTCGGCATGTTGTTCCTGACGGGTGCCGGCGTGGCGCGCGACCAGGATGAAGCCGCGCAATGGTTCCGGGTCGCGGCGCGCGCCGGCGACAAAAGCGCGCAGGTCGATCTCGCCAACCTGCTGCTGCGCGGCAAGGGCGACGAGCAGGATTCGCTCCGCACCCGCGAATGGTTCGAACATGCGGCGGCGTCCGGCGATCTGGTCGCCGCATTCAATTTCGGCGTCTGCCTGGCCGAGGGCGTCGGCGTGGAGCGCGACGATCGCAAGGCCGCGGAATGGCTGCGCCGCGCCGCGGATGGCGTGGTGAACGCGCAGTACTGGTACGGCCGCATGCTGATCGAAGGCCGCGGTGTCGATGCCGACCCCGCCGCCGGACGCGCCTGGATCGCCCGTGCAGCGGAAGTCGGCATGCCGGAAGCCGAGGTCATGCTGGCCGAAATGCTGCTGAACGGCCGCGGCGGCGCGAAAGACCACACCGGTGCGCTGAGTTTCTTCGAGAAAGCGGCCGGGCGCGGCCATGTCGGCGCGATGTTCGCCGTCGGCGCGATGAAGGGCGGCGGTCACGAGGTGCCGACGGATCGCAAGGAGGCGCAGCGCTGGTTCCGCGCCGCCGCCGAACGCGGCCACGCCTATGCGCAGATGATGCTGGGCCGCTACCTGGCACGCGGCCTCGCCGGCGAACGCGACGCCGAACGTGCGCGCCGCTGGCTGGAACGCGCGGTTGCCCAGGGTCTGCAGGAAGCCCGTGGGGACCTGGCGGCACTGCCTCCCGCGCCGACTGCACCGACTGCGCCAGCCGAGCCGCAGGCCGTCAGCCACTGATGGCGGGCACTCACTTCTCCCCCTCCGCTTGTGGGCTTGGACCGCGAAGCGGACCAAGGTTGGGGGGAGGGACACAGACGGGCATCGTCATCGCTGCTCGCACCCCTCCCCCAGCCCTTGGCCGGTGTCGCGGCCCAGTCCCACAAGCGGACGGGGCGCCAACGCCCGCCTGATCGGCGTGCTCGCCAACGCACCGAACAACGAGGCCGAATCCGTTCGCCTGGCGCGCGACGCGCTGGAACGCGGACAGCAGGCGCTCGCCACAGGTGACGCCGTGCGTGCGGTGGCGTGGTTCGACCGAGCCTGCCGCCTCGCCCCGGACGACCGCACTCTGACACTGCGGCTTGCCGCCGCCTGCCTGGGCCGCGATGACGAACGCGCAGCGACATTGTTCCAGGACATCGCGGACAAGGCGGACGTGCGGGAGGCATGGCTCGGCCTGGCCGCCGCTTGCCGTAATCTCAGCGACCCGCGGCGGGCAGCCGACGCCCTTGCCCAGGCCCTGGCACGCCATGCGCCGGCTCCGGCTCTCCTGGGGTCCGGCCGATCGCTTGCCGATGAGGTTGTGCAGCGCACCGGCGAAGCCGGCTGGTGCGGGCTGAACGCCCGTGGCGAGATCAGCATCCGTGCCGCCCGGGACGAGGCTGTGGAGGTCCGGCTGGACGGCCGGCTCTGCCGCGGGCGGCGCCTTCCGGTTGGCTGGCAACGACGGCGCGAAGTCGCGGTCCAGGTCGGCGACCGCCACCTGCTGGGGAGCCCGATCCGGATTGACGCGATCTGCCGCCTGGTGGGCTACGTCGAATCGCTGGATGGCGGCCTGATTGGCTGGGCCTGGCATCCAGGCGATCCGGAAATCGATCCAGATCTGCGCGTCCGCCCCGTCGCCGGGCGAGGGGAACTGCGGATTGTCGCCGCGGACCAGAACGTTGGCGTGCAGCATGCACGCCCGCTCGCCCGTCCGCGTGGTTTTTCCGTTGCTGCCGAGGCGCTGGCGGGCATGCGCGGGGTTCTGCGCGTGACCGGCCGGGACGGCACCGCCCTGATGGGCAGCCCGATCGATCCGCGGGCGGAGCAAGCCGATGCCGCCGCGGCAGCAGGGGCGCTGGCGGCGCTACGCTCGGTCAGACCAATCCGGCGCGCGACCGCCGCCTATGTGCCGCCAGCCATCCCCGCCGAAGCAACCCCTCCGCGAACGGCGACCGGCGAAACGCGCCGGCGCCCGCCCATCGACGTTGTCATGCCGGTGCACGGCCGCGCCGACCTGACACTGGCCTGCCTGGACACCGTTCTGGCATCGATCCGCCCGCCGAGCCGGTTGGTCGTGATCGACGACGCATCGGACGACCCGGCGCTTGTGCGCGCGCTCGACGCCCTGGCCGCGCAGCGGGGCATCCGCCTGATCCGCCACGCACACAACCTCGGCTTCCCTGCCAGTGCCAATGCGGGCATCGCCGCCTGTGCGGGCCGCGACGTGGTGCTGCTGAACAGCGACACGCTGGTGCCTCCGGGGTGGCTGGAGCGGCTGCACGCGGCGGCCTACGGCTCGCCTGGGATCGGCACGGCGACGCCGCTGTCCAACAACGCGACCATCGTCAGCTATCCGGGTGCGCCCGACCGCAACCGCGTGCCGGATCTGGCCGAAACCATCCGGCTGGACGCAACCGCGGCGCGCGCCAATCCGGGGAGCGTCGTCGATATCCCGGTTGCGGTCGGGTTCTGCATGTATCTCCGGCGGGACTGCATAGACGCGGTCGGCCGGTTCCGCGTCGAGGTGTTCGCACAAGGCTACGGCGAGGAGAACGATTTCTGCCTGCGCGCGCGCCATCTGGGCTGGCGGCACGTCGCGGTTCCCGGCGTGTTCGTCGCCCACGTGGGCGGCGCGTCGTTCGGCCAGGCCGGATTGCACCTTCAGGCACGCAACGAGCGCCTGCTGAACCGGCTGCATCCCGGCTATGACCGGCTGATCGCCGCGCATCTCCGCGCTGATCCGCTGGCCGACGCGCGGCGGCGCATCGACCTGCTGCGCTGGCGGGCGGCCGCACGACGCGGGCAGCAATCCGCCATACTGATCACGCACAACGAGGGCGGAGGGGTGGAACGGCAGGTCGCCGTCGCGGCGGCGACGCATGGCAAGGCTGGCCGGCTGGCGATCCTGCTGCGGCCCGGAAAGCTGCCGGACGAAACGCCGGCCGTCGTTGTCAGCGCCGGCATTGACGATTCCTTTCCGAATCTGCGCTACGCCATGCCCACCGAACTGCCGGCGCTGCTTCGTCTGCTGCGTGCCGCACGGCCCAATCTGGTGGAACTCCATCACGTGCTTGGCCATTCACCCGCGATCTACGACCTGATCGCCCGCATCGGCGCCCCCTACGACGTGCACGTGCACGACTACCCCTGGTTCTGCCCGCAGGTCTCACTGGTCGGCATCGAGCGGCGCTACTGCGGCGAGCCAGCGCCGGTGCGCTGTGAGGCGTGCGTCGCCGATGCCGGCCGGGTCGTCGAGGAGGACATCCCGGTTCTGGCGCTGCGCGAGCGCTCGGATCGCTTCCTGCGTGCGGCGCGGCGCGTGGTGGCGCCCTCGGCCGACACAGCCGCGCGTATGCGCCGGCATTTCCCCGCCTTGCGCCCCATCGTCCTGCCGCAGGAGGACGATAGGGGCATGGACGATCCGCCGCCGCCGCGCGCGCACGACGGCACCTGCCGTGTCTGCGTGATTGGCGCGATCGGTGTGCACAAGGGCTATGACATCCTGCTCCGGTGCGCGCGCGATGCCGCGGAACGCCGGTTGCCACTTGAATTCGCCGTTGTCGGCCATACCATCGACGATGCGCGCCTGTTGGCCACCGGCCGCGTTTTCATCACCGGCCGCTTCAAGCCGGATGAAGCCGTGCCCCTGGTGCGTCAACAGCATGCCAGCCTGGGGTTGCTGCCATCGGTCTGGCCGGAGACCTGGAGCTTCACGCTGTCCGAACTGTGGCGTGGCGGGCTGCGCGTCGCGGCGTTCGATTTCGGCGCACCGGCCGAGCGAATTCGCCAGACCGGCCGCGGATTCGTACTGCCGCTGGGGTTGCCGCCCAGCGGCATCAATAATGCGCTGGTTGCGGCCGTGGGCCTGACAAGCCATGCAGGAGTCTGATAGATGGGCCACACGTTGCAGACCCCGATCCTTTTGATCTGACGAACCACGGTCGATATGCCACGCAGTCCAAGAGAGCGAGACACCCGAATGCCCGATGCCGCCGGCGCGGTCCTGAACCGGCCCGAAGCCCAATCTGCCGCCCGTTCCGACGCGCTGCCCGACAGCGCGCAGAATCGCATCAGCGAATTGCGCGTGTCAGGCCACCTGATGACGCTGGATACGGGCTTGTTCTGCGTGCTTCAGGCCCCCGGCAGCGTCGGCGCCGACGCTGAGACGGGTCTGCCAGGCGTGCGCGTCTCGCTGCCGCCGGGCCTGGCCGGCCGCGCCGACGCGGTCAGCATCAGCACATTCCGCAACGACGGCTGGCTGGATGGAACGGCGGCGCTCGTCCGCGTCTCGCAGGGTCCGGCGCAGGTGCTGGTCACGGTGTACCAGTCGCCGCGTCAGGGTCCGGAATCCGCACCCCGGCTGCAGGTGTTGCGGCTGAACGGCGAACCCGCGGCGGTTGCCGCCCCGGGTGAGGCACCGGCCCAGGCACAGGCGGCCGAACCCGAGGTCGTCGCGCATGTGCAGCGCACCGGCGACGTCGGCGGCAAGCTCGGCGATTGGATTGGCACGCGCGGCAGCAAGATGTGGATCGAGGGCTTCGCCGTGTCGCCGCAGAACGCCATCGCGGCGGATGACATCGAATACCAGGCCGTGCTCGGGCGCGGCTGGCTATCCCCCTGGGTCGAAGGCGGCAAGTTCTGCGGCAGCCGCGGCATGGCGCTGCCGTTGCTCGGGTTGAAGGTTCGCCTGAAGGGCGCGGCGGCACGTAACTGGGATGTCAGCTATGAAGCGACGTTCACCGACGGCAGCGTTGCCGGTCCGGCGGGGGCGGACGAAGCGTGCGAGGCCGAAAGCCTCGCCGCGCTGGAATCGTTCCGCATCGAACTGCACCGGCGCGGCGGACGTACCGCCGGCGAACGAATGACCGAGCGCGCTCCGCTGCCGGCTGCAAAGCCGACCCGGCCCACACGGCCCGGGCGCATCATCCGGCCGGCCGGCAAGGGGTGAGCGCCAACCCGGCCTGTCGCAACAGCGGCTCCAGACCCGGCAAGGTCCAGGCGACGTGAAGTACCTGTTCGTCCACCAGAATTTTCCCGGCCAGTTCCTGCACGTGCTGCGTCATTTGGTGGCGCAGCAGCGGCACGAGCTCGTGTTCATCACCGAGCCGAGCGTCAACAACATCGAGGGCGTCCGCAAGGTCCCGTATGCCAAACCGCTCGGCGGGGCAGTGCAGACGCACATCGCCGCACGCGAACTCGACGGCGCCGTGCGGCGGGCCGAGGCCGTCGCGCACACCGCGCGAAATCTGAAACACCTCGGCTATGAGCCCGACATCATCATCGGTCATCACGGCTGGGGTGAGATGCTGAACCTGACGGACGTCTGGCCGGACGCGCCGCTGCTGGGCTATTTCGAATTCTATTACCATACCGACGGGATCGACGTGGGCTTCGACCCCGAGTTCCCGATCGACGTGTCGGACTTCCCACGCATCCGTGCCAAGAACGCAATCAACCATATCGCGCTGAACCTCCAGCAGTACGGCCAGACACCGACGGAGTGGCAGCTTTCGACCTATCCGGAATGGGCCCACCCGCAGATCACCCTGTTGCGCGAGGGTGTGGACCTGGACGTGTGCAAGCCGAACCCGAAGCTGCGGCGCAGTTCGATGAAGCTCGGCGATATGACGATCCGCCCGACGGACAAGCTTGTCACCTACGTGTCGCGCGACATGGAGCCGTATCGCGGCTTCCATCTGATGATGCGCGCGCTGCCGCATCTGCTGCGCATGCGCAAGGACGTGCGTGTGGCGATGGTGGGTGCCGACGGCATCAGCTACGGCAACCCGCCGAAGCAGGGTACCTGGCGACAGGTGCTGATGAACGAGGTCGGTGACGGGATCGATCCGGATCGCGTGGTGTTTCCCGGGCGGCTCGATTACCAGACCTACGTGGCAATGCTGCAGCGCTCCGACGCGCATGTCTATCTGACCTATCCGTTCGTCGCGTCGTGGTCGCTGCGCGAGGCGCTCGCCATGGGTTGCCCGGTGATCGGCAGCAATACCCAGCCCGTGCGTGAGTTCATCACCAGCGGCGAGAACGGGCTGCTGGCGTCGTTCTTCGATCCTGTCGGGCTGGCAAGGAGCGTGGCTCGTGTGCTGGAGGATACCAAGCTGTCGCGCTCGCTGCGGGAGAACGCGCGCCGCTACGCGGAGAAAAATCTGCGGATGGATGACTATCTGGCGGCGTACGACACGCTGATCGATCGGCTGGTCGGTGGCGCGACGGTGCAGCGTACTTCGGCCGCGGCGATCGAGGCGCTGGCGCCGTTCGCGACCCAGGTTCGTCCACTCCGACGTGCACGGGGGTAGGCCTTGCAGCCTGTCGTTGCGAGTTCACCTCCGGGCTGGCGACCGGCCCGCCCTGGATGAAACGGTCGGCGCCGCCCCACGTCATGCCGACGAAGGTCGGCATCCACGACTTACGATTGCTGCATGCCGCAAAGGCGTGGATGCCGACCTGCGTCGGCATGACGGTGGGGGCGTCGGCATGACGGTGGGGCGTGGGCATGACGGTGGGGGCGTCGGCATGACGGTGGGGGCGTCGGCATGACGGTGGGGGCGTCGGCATGACGGTGGGGGCGTGGGCATGACGGTTGGGGGTGTGGGCCGAAGAGTCAGCCATTTCCGCGCCTGATATAACAGGTGCGCGTCCACCCAGATGAACGGCCCTACTTCCCAGCGCCCTGCGCCAGCCGGAACGCCGCCGCCGGGTACACCCCCAGCACGCGCACTTCCGAGGAAAAGAACGACAGCTCCTCCAGCGCCAGCCGCAGTCCCGGTTGCTCCGGATGCCCATCCGCATCGCAGAGGAACTGCGTCGCCACGAACTGGCCGGCGAGCATGTAGCTTTCCAGCTTTGTCATGTTGACGCCGTTGGTGGCGAAGCCGCCCAGCGCCTTGTATAGCGCCGCCGGGACGTTACGCACCCGGAACACGAACGTCGTCATCAGGTTCGGCTCGACCGGATCGCGCGCCACCGGCTGCCGCGCCATCACGTAGAACCGCGTCGTGTTGTGTTCCGCGTCCTCGATATTCGCGCGCAGGATCTCCAGACCGTAGATCTCCGCCGCCAGCGAGGATGCGACCGCGGCCTCCTCCTTGCGACCCCACTCCGCCACGAGCAGCGCCGCGCCGGCGGTATCCGCCTCGACCACCGGGGTCAGCCCAAAATGTCGCAGGCTGTGCCGCACCTGACCCAGCGCCACCGGATGCGAGTGCGCCCGCCGGAGGTCGGCCATCGTCGTCCCCTGCACCGCGAGCAAGCAGTGCTCCACCCGCTGGAAGGCTTCGCCGATGACATAGAGCCCGCTCTCCGGCAGCAGATGATGGATATCCGGCACCCGTCCCGCCAGGCTGTTCTCGCACGGCAGCATGGCCAGGTCGGCACGGCCGTCGCGCAACGCATCCATCGCCGCCTCGAACGATTCGCTCGGCAGCGTCTGCATCGCCGGGTAGGCTTTGCGGCAGGCCAGGTCCGAGTAGGCACCCGGCACGCCCTGAAACGCGATCGTCTGTGTCATGCGTGTCCTGCTTGCGCCGGCGCCAGCAGACGCCGCGCCCGTTCCAGGTCCTCCGGCGTATCGACGCCGAACGGACCATGCTCCATGCGCGCGCAGGCGATGCGCATGCCCGCCTCCAGCGCGCGCAATTGTTCCAGATGCTCGCGCAGCTCCAGCGGCGATGGCGGCAACGCGACGTAGCGGGCCAGCGCGGCGCGGCGATACGCGTAGATGCCGACATGGTGCCAGCGCGGCCCGTCGCCCCAGGGAATCGGCACGCGCGAGAAATACAGCGCGGGGGCGACCGGCGCGCCCTCCGCAAACGCGCACGCCGCCTTCACGAACGATGCGGTGTTGGCTTCGGCCTCCGACGCGATCGGCACCACCAGCGTGCCGATATCCACCGCCGGGTCGGCCAGCGGCGTCACCACCAGGCGCAACTGCGCCGCAGTGATAGTGGGGAAATCGCCCTGCAGGTTCACCACCACGTCGTGCCGCCCAGCCGGATCGAGTTCCGCCAGCGCGGCATGCACCCGGTCGGACCCGGACGGCAGGTCCGGATCGGTCAGCACCGCCCAGCCGCCCGCGGCACGTACTGCGGAGGCGATCTCCGGGTCGCCGCAGGCAACCGCCACCGGCCCCAGCGCCGCCTCGATCGCCCGCTCCATCACGCGCACGATCATCGGCTTGCCGTGGATGTCGGCCAGCGGCTTGCCAGGCAGCCGGGTGGAGGCCATGCGGGCCGGTATGACGACGATTGGATTCGAGGGGGGCGGATTCAACGGGGCGGACTCAACGCGATGCGGCCTGAATGGGTTGATGGGGAAAGGTCGTTTCCCTATGGTGCCCGCACCTTATGGACGCGACTGGCCGCACGCAACGGCAGGCCGGCGGGTCCGGCTGCGTGACAGATGAAGCTCGACGGGGAACAGACGCCGCATGGACAGCATGGAAGCCAACAAGGTGATCGCGGCCGTCCTGGTCGCGGGGATCGGGTTTTTCCTCACCGGCTTGATCGCCGACAACCTCATCGAGGAGACGCCGCCAGAGCACACGGTGCTGAAGATCGCCGGCGCCCCCGCCGCATCCAGTACGGCCGAAGCCGCGCAGCCGGCACAACTGCCGCCCATCGCGCCGCTGCTGGCCAAGGCGGACGTGCCAACCGGCGACAAGTTCGTCCACACCGTCTGCACCGCCTGCCATAGCTTCAACGACGGCGGCAAGCCGATCGTCGGCCCCAACCTGTACAACGTCGTCGGCGGGCCGCACGACCACGAGGCCGGCTTCAACTACTCGCCCGCGCTGGAGAAGTTCAAAGGCCAGCCCTGGACCTTCGATGCGCTGAACCACTGGCTGTTCAAGCCGTCGGAATACGCGCCGGGCACGCGCATGACGTTTGCCGGCATCCCGAACGCGCAGCAGCGCGCCGACGTCATCGCCTACCTGCGCACGCTGTCACCGAACCCGGTGCCGCTGCCGCCGGTGGAAGCCGCGAAGCCGGCCGCGCCGGCAGCTCCGGCGAAGCCCGCCGCCGCGGGTGCGCCTGCGGCAGCCGGAGCGGCTGCGCCGGCCGGCACGGCCACACCGCCAAAGCCGCCGGCCGCCTCGGCGAAGCCGGTCGCCCAGCCGCAGGCACCGGCTGCGGCTGCACCCGCCGCCGCGCCGCAGAAATAGGCCGCGTCACGTCGGACCTCGCCCAGTTCGTCGCCGCGGCCGAGGCGGCCGCCGACGTGGCCGGCGCGGTGGTGCGCCCGTTCTTCCGCGCCGGAGTCGCGGCCGATCTCAAGTCCGACCGCTCGCCCGTCACCATCGCCGACCGCAGCGCCGAGCAAGCGATACGCGCCGTGCTGGCGGAGCGGTTCCCGGATCACGGCATCCAGGGCGAGGAGTACGGCACCGACCGTCCCGATGCCCGGTACCGCTGGGTGCTGGACCCGATCGACGGCACGCGCGCGTTCATCACCGGACGGCCGACCTTCGGCACGCTGATCGCGCTGCTGGATGGCGACCGGCCGATCGTCGGGATCATCGACCAGCCGGTGACGCATGAGCGCTGGATCGGCGCGGCCGGCGAACGCACGCTGTTTCGCGGGGCGCTCGGCGGCAGCGTCGGCTGCCGCCCCTGCCCGGCGCTGGCGCAGGCCGAGCTGTCCTGCACCAGCGTGGAAATGATGCGCGACGCCATGCCGCAATGGGAGCGGCTGGCCGGCGCGGTGCGCCGGAACTACTGGGGCGGCGACTGCTACGCCTATGGCCTGCTGGCGCTGGGGCAGATCGACGTGGTCGCCGAGTGCAAGATGAAGCCGTGGGACTGGGCGGCGCTGGTGCCCGTGGTGGAAGGTGCCGGCGGACGAATAACCGATTGGTCTGGCCGGCCGCTACGGCCGGACGGGGACGGCACCGTCCTCGCGGTCGGCGATGCGGCGCTGCTGACGCCGGCGACGCGATTGCTGGACAATTCGTCAGTTGCCCCGGAATCGGCGACCGCGTAGCGGGGGACCAGCCGCGAGGCGCCCGATGCCGGCACTGCGGCCGTGGAAGGACCGCCTGTGACATCCCATCGAAGCATGAACCCGATCGCGGCGACTGGCCCATCATCCTCCGCACCAGGCGATTCGGCCGCGCGGAGCACACCCACCACCTCGCGCGGCACGCCGGAGATCGGCATCGGACGCCGGACCCTGGCGCGGGGCATCGCCGCGTCCATGCTTCTGCCGCTCGTGGGGCGCGCCAACGCGATGGACATCGCCCGCAGCCATGCCATCGCGGTGCTCGGCAAACCGAAACTCCCGCCCGACTTTCCCTATTTCCCCTACGTCAATCCGAATGCCCCGAAGGGCGGCCAGGTCACGCTGGCCTCGGTCGGCACGTTCGACAGCTTCAACCCGTTCATCCTCCGCGGCACCGCCGAGGGCGCCACGGTCGCCCCCTGGATCATCCTGCCCGGCGGCGCCGGTTCGGGCTCCTCCGTCGGGCATGTGTGGGAAAGCCTGCTGATCTCGTCCGCCGATGAGGGCGCGGTCGGCTATGGCCACCTGGCCGGCGTGATCGAGCTGCCGCCCGACCGCATGTGGGTCGCGTTCGAGCTGCGGCCGGAAGCCAAATTCTCCGACGGCAAGCCGGTCACCGCCGCCGACGTGGCCTGGACCTACCAGACCCTGCTGGCTCAGGGCCGGCCGAGCTTCCGCATCCAGTTCGCCGACGTGAAGGACGTAACGGTAGAACATGCCAACCGCGTGGTGTTCCACTTCATTTCGGACTTCAACCGGCAGCTTCCGCTGATCCTTGGCGGCCTGCCGGTGCTGCCGTCGCACTGGTTCAAGGGCCGCGACTTCAGCAAGCCGCTGGCCGATGCGCCGATCGGCTCCGGCCCGTATCGCATCGCCAGCTTCGAGCTGGGCCGCAACGTGACCTATGAACGCGATCCGAGCTGGTGGGCGGTGAAGCAGCCGACCGGAATCGGCACCAACAATTTCGACAAGGTGCGCGTCGAATATTTTCGCGATTCGACCGTGGCCATGGAGGCGTTCAAGGCCGGCTCGATCGACGTGCGCAGCGAGAACATTTCGAAGAACTGGGCCACCGCCTATAATTTTCCTGCGGTCGCGAAGGGCCTGGTGATCAGGGGCGATTTCCGCCACCATCTGCCGACCGGCATGCAGGGCTTCGCGATGAACACGCGCCGCCCGGTGTTCAAGGACGTGCACGTGCGCCAAGCGATGGGCTACGCGTTCGATTTCGAATGGACCAACAAGAACTTGTTCTATGGCGCCTACACGCGGACCACCAGCTATTTCAGCGACAGCGGCCTGGCGTCATCCGGCATCCCGCAAGGCGACGAACTCGCCCTGCTGGAGAAGTACCGGTCCGGGCTGCCACCGGAATTGTTCTCCCAGCCGTTCGCCCTGCCGGTCACGGATGGGTCCGGCAACGACCTGCCGCAGTTGAAGACCGCGCTCGGTTTGCTGGAACAGGCGGGATGGACGGTGAAGCAGCGCAAGCTGGTGGATGCGAGCGGTCAGCAGATGGCGTTCACCATCCTGGTGGACGATCCGTCTCTGGAACGTATCATGCTGCCCTATTCGCGCAACGTCACGAAGCTGGGCATCGACGTGCAGGTGCGCACCGTCGATCCGGCGCAGTTCCAGCACCTGATGGACAACTTTGATTTCGACATGACGTTCATGATCTATCCGGAAAGCGCCGTGCCCGGGCAGGAGCTGCGGGATTACTGGTCGTGTGCCGCATCGATGGCGCAGGGCAGTTCCAATGTCTGCGGCATCTGCGATCCCGCGGTGGACGATCTGATCGAGAAGGTGATCGCCGCGACGGACAAGCCATCACTGCAGGCCGCGGCACGGGCGCTGGACCGCATCCTGCTATGGCGCTGGTACATGGTGCCGAACTGGGACAACCTGGTGTACCACGTCGCCTATTGGAATCGCTTCGGCCACCCCGACAAGCCGATCCGCGAGGGGTTCAACTTCGATTCGTGGTGGGTGGATACAGCGAAGGCCGCGGCGACCGACGCGGCGCGCAGGGGATGATCGCCGCATTTTTGTCAAACAAGAAACCGGATTCCCCCCTCCCCTTGAGGGAGGGGGTTAGGGGGAGGGGTGCGTACTTCCGAGGTTCTGCGGAAGTACGC
>DASXFW010000006.1:0-18487 GCA_036489395.1 Acetobacteraceae bacterium
CCACGTCTTCCTCCGCTGCGGCACTGCAAGACGTGGATGCCGACCTTCGTCGGCATGACGGGGCAAAGGCCGGTGCCTCGCTCAACCGATTCGATTATTCATCAACAGTGCCTTAGTTGAAAGCGGCCTGGTATCGATGCGCCTCGCTTGTCAGACGGCAGGCGCTTACTTCACCGCTGTCATGCCGAAGACTCTAAATCGATGCAAAGAGTGGAGCGGAGCAAAGTTACAAGCGCGTCCCGTCGGAACGGTTTGCTCAAGACTGCCATCCGGTTGGCACCGTGAAATGCGGCAACCCCCTGCGCCAGGCGCATATAGGTCTCGCCATAGCCGGACATGAGAATGAACCTTGCTGGAAAGCCCATGGGAAGCATCTCATGCAGCAAATCCACACCGTCCCTCCCTGGCATGATCATATCCAGGAGGACCACGTCGGGAGCGAAATCAACGAAAGCCTTGGTGGCATCCAATGGCTCCCGGATTGCCCTTGAATTGAGTCCCAGGGAAGTGGCGACATGCCTGATGACCGTGCACACGCCGGCCTCATCGTCGATCACCAGCAGCTTCTTGCGTATCGTCCGCCTGTAGAGGTCTTGACCGTCGGGTTTGCCGCAGGCCAGGGCAATTCGCTCCGGCGCCGTCGCCGTATCCGACATCTCTGGTTACCTCCACTCGACGTGCGGCGGGACGGCACCTGTCGGCAAACCGCAGCACGGATCGGAGCCAGAAAGCGCCGCATCCGAGGTCTCGTCCGGGCTTGGAGGACGCTGGCTGGAAGTTTCGGTCATGCGAACGGTCCCATGCGCCTGCCACGTCGCGGCACGGCGCACCGAGCGCCACTTGCAGCGGTCGGCGCTGCACGTCGAGAATTGAAGACCGGATCGCGGCAGCGTCAACCTGTACTGCGATACAGGGTGTCAGACGGATCCGCCGGTGAGGGCACCCTGTCGCAGCGCTTCGACGATGGCCTGGCGCGTCGTCGCAACGCCCAATTTCCGCTTCGCATTTTCCAGGTGAAATACGGCAGTTCGCCGCGCGATTGCGAGAATTGCGGCCGTCTCGAAGGTTGACTTGCCGCGAGCGGCCCAACACAGGCACTCGATCTCGCGCGGCGAAAGCTTCGGCGCGACGCCACCGGCGCCGAGGCCTGACTTGCCGGTGATGTTGGCATCGAAATGGAGCGCCACCAGATGAATGAGATGACGATGCTGCTCGACATTGTGCGAGAACGATGTCGCCGCTCCATCGGTGACCATGGTCATGGTCGTCACCCGGCCATGGTCATGACGGATGGGAACTGTGATACCCTGCGTCAGGCCAAATTCCGCCGCTTCGTCGAACATCTGGCGCTGCACCCGGCTGCATCTTCCCTCATAATCCGCCGCACGCCAATGGAACGGCAACCGCTCCACCTGGGCCGTGGCACCGATCGGGTCAACCTTGTCGTAACGCGCCGCGACGAAACGGGCGCGCCAAGTGGATGAATAGTTGGCGATCAGCAGGGGAGTGTCCGGATCGGTCCAGCCAAGATAAGCGAAGACCGGCAGATCGATCGCGGCGGCAATCCGCGTCATGGCGTCGAGCAGCGATGAGCGATCACGTGCATCGTCGAGTGTGTCGAGCAGCTCTGCATGAAACATGGCATTCTCTCAACGGACCAGCATTCGGGCGATGGCGAGACCCGACATTCGAACTGACCCACTACCCGCGGATGGGCGGGCGATAGGGCGCTCATGTGGGGAGGCGACGCAAGCGCGGCGATGCCGCGGGCAACCGGACCAGATGGCGTGTTCTGCCGAGCACGCCGGCCGTCCGGCCCGGAATCGTTCCCCACGACCGCCGCATCAACCCGCCCGAGCGTGTTCTTGCGCCGATCGGCGCTGCCCGATCAGGCCATCCAGCACCTCCCGCATCCCCGCCGTCGCGGTTCCGGGGTCGAACCGCACATGCAGGTGGCCGTCCGCATCGACCGCCACCACCACGAACCGCACCTGCGCACCGCCACGCCCGTCCAGCGCAAACCGCCCGCCCTGTCCAATAGCCGCCGGGCACACCACATCGATCGCCGCACCGGTCGCGGACACATCCAGCATCGTACCCACAGCGGACGCCCCTCCATCCAGCGTTACCGAACACCGCTCGGTCATCGCAACGCGCAGACCCGCGCGCCGATCGGCATCCTCCGTCGCGGTGCGCACCGTGCGGATCAGCGCGCCCCGCAACGCCGAGATCTCCTTCGCCACACCACCCGAATCCACCCGCAGCGTCGCCGCCTGCTGGCCGGTCGCGGACGCCTCGCGCGACACCTCGCCGATGCGGTTGGTCACTTCCTGCACTGCCGCGCCGCTCTCCGCCACATTGCGTGCAATCTCCGACGTCGCCGCCGTCTGCTGTTCGATGGCGGCGGCAACCGAGACCGCGACCTGGGCGACCTCGTTCAGCGTCTGGCTGATCGCATCGACCGCCGTCACCGATGCCTCCGTCGCGCTGCGCAGGCCGGCGATCTGCTGCGAGATCTCATCGGTCGCTTTCGCCGTCTGCGCCGCCAGCGTCTTCACTTCGCCGGCCACCACGGCGAAGCCCTTGCCGGCATCGCCGGCGCGCGCTGCCTCGATCGTCGCATTCAGCGCCAGCAGGTTGGTCCTGCCGGCAATCTCCGCGATCAGCCGCACCACCGCGCCGATGCGTCCCGCGGCCTCGGCCAGCGACGCAATGGTGTCGCGCGCGCCGGTGCCCTTCGCCGCCGCGGCGCGCGACACATCGCTCGCATGCCCCACCTGTGCGGCGACTTCACGGATCGAGGCCGCCAGCTCCTCGCTCGCTGCGGCGACCACCTGCGCGTTGCGCATCGCATGGTCTGCCGCGCCGGCGACATGTTCTGCGTTGGCGCTGACCCGCTCGGCGGAATTGGCCATCGCGTCGGCGTCGCGCGCCATCGCCTCGGTTTGCTCGGCCACGCGTTCCACCGCGTTACCCGCTTCATTCTCGATCCGCTTCGCCATGTTTTCCACGGTCTCGCGGCGAATGTCGGCGGACTTGCGTTCGAACTCCGTCCGTTCCCATGCGCCGAACGCAAGATGCGCGCGCATCGCCCGCAGCATGGCCGCCATGCCGCGGAACTCGCGCGCCGCCGGCGTGGGAATGTCGGCGTTGAAGTCGCCGTTGCCGATCGCGTCGAAATGCGCCTCGAACGCGCCGACGTTGCGCCGCACCGAGCGGAACAACGCCCAGCCGAGCGCGAACACCAGTGCCAGCCCCGCGACCGCGGCAGCCAGGCCAGCCGACAAACGCCACCGCAGATTGGCGGCCGAACGCTCATAGGCCGTAAGACCTTGGCCAATCTGCAGCTTCACGAGCTGCGCATTGGTGTCGATCACCGCCTGGAAAACCGGCGGTGCGACCTTCTGAAACAGGGTGTCGAGCTGTGCAGTGTCGCCGCGCTGGGTCATCGCGAATGCCGGGTCGATCACGTCCTGTTGGAGGGCGGCGAGTTCGCCGCCGAGGCGCGTCGCCAGCATCTGCTGGTCCGGTGTACGCGAGCCCGCGGCATAGGCTTGCAACAGCCGCGCGGCGTCCTGCATCTTGCCGCGGATCACCGGTGCGCGGGTTTGCAATACGGCATCGGGTTTCTCGCCATGGGCCAGCGCCACAGTGAGTTGCGCGACATTGTTGCGGTTGTCGCGCACCCGATCGACCACGCCGCGAAGCTGATCGACCGCCACGAGATCATTTTCATAGACGTGCCGCAGCACGCCGTTGGACAGCGCCATCCCGGAATAGCCGAGCCACCCGACCGCCGAGACCACCGCCGCGGTTGCGACGACCGCGGCGATCACCCGTCCAAGCAGGGAACGCATTGTGTCGGCCGTCCTGGCGCGCCAGCCACAGGCGACGATCTCGCCGTCGCGCAGCTCGATGTTGCGCGCCTCGCCGGCGCGGATCGCGGCGTACGTGCGTTCCGCCGCGGCGACCTGGGCCGGCGTCGGTTTACCGCGAATGGAAATGAAGCCGGCGATCTTCCCGGCTTCCATCAGCGGCGTGACGTTGGCGCGTACCCAATAGAAATCGCCCGATTTCGCGCGGTTCTTCACCAGGCCGTCCCACGGCCGCCCGGCGTTGATGGTGGCCCACAGATTGGCGAAGGCGGCCGCCGGCATGTGCGGATGCCGGACGATATTGTGCGCCGAGCCGACGAGTTCTTCTTCGGTGAAGCCGCTGACCGATTGGAACACGCGGTTCACGAAGGTGATTCGGCCGCCGGGATCGGTGCGGGAGACCAACGGCTCGCCATCCGGGACCTCGGCTTCGCGGGACGTGATCGGCTCATTGACGCGCATCGAGGTTCTCCTGGCGGGCGGTGGCCACCGCATGCGCGCCCAGGTAAGCAGCAATAGGTTGACATTTCGTAAGCTGGCTGGCGGGGCATACCAACGTTCCCCCCTCCCCTTGAGGGAGGGGTTGGGCGAGGGGTGCGTTCATCCACCGACCGCGGATGTACGCACCCCTCCCCCTGACCCCCTCCCTCAAGGGGAGGGGGGAAGCTACGTCAAGCCGCGACGCCGTTTCATTCGGTGCGGGTCAGCCGCCTGGCTGGTGGGGAACTCGCAATGACAGAAGTCAATATCCCGGCCAGCTACCCGTGCAACCCCGCCAGAACCTTTGCATTGGCGCGGATCACCAGCAGCCGCCGGATCTTCTGCGTCGGAGTCAGCAGGCCGTTCTCCACCGTGAACGGCGGAACGATCGCGTGCTTGCGGACCCGCTCCGTCACCGACAGCCGGTGGTTGGTGCGGTTCACCGCCAGTGCCACCGCCACATCGTCGAAGCCGTCGGCGGAGACCACCAGCGCACTCAGTCCCGCGCGGCCATCGCCGGCGATCACCGCCTGGGCGATCTCGGGTTCCGCCATCAGCATGCCTTCCACCTTGGCGGGCGAGACGTTCTCGCCGCCCGACAGCACGATCAGGTCCTTCTTGCGATCGGTGATACGCAGGTAGCCGTCGGCATCCAGCACGCCGATATCGCCGGTGTGCAGCCAGCCGTCGCTGATCGCCGCGGCGGTGTCCTCCGGACGGTTCCAGTAGCCGTGCATGACCAGGTCGCCGCGCACCATGATCTCGCCGTCGCCGGCGATGCGCAGATCGACGCCTTCCAGCGCGACGCCGACGGTATCGATGCGGATCGCATCCGGTGGATTGGCGCTGACGATCGGTCCGGCCTCGGTCTGACCGTAGCCTTGTAGAATCTTCAGTCCCAGCGCGAGGAAGAACCGCCCCACCTCCGGTTCCAGCCGCGCGCCGCCAGAGCATGCGGCGACCAGCCGGCCGCCGAAGCGGGCGCGCACCTTGGCGCGCACCAGGCGGTCCAGCAGCTTATCGGCCACACGCTCCCACAGCGTCAGCGGCGCGGCATCGAGCCGCTTCAGGCCCATGTCCATCGCCCATTGGAAGAGCGAACGGCGCCAGGACGGCTGACGCGCAACCTGGGTGAGTACGCGGGCGCGGATCACTTCCAGCACGCGCGGCACCACCGTCATGATGGTCGGGCGCACCTCCAGCAGGTCCGCGGCCAGGTGCTCCACGCCGCGGCAATAGACGATCTCGGTGCCGATGCTGGGCAGGAAGAACTGGCCGACGGTGTGTTCGTAGCTGTGCGAGGCGGGCAGGTAGGACAGGTAGGTCTCGTCCTTCAGATGCAGCGGACGCAGCAGCTCGAACGCGCCGCGGCAGTTCGACAGGATGGAGCGGTGCGGCAGCATCACGCCCTTCGGCACGCCGCCGGTGCCCGACGTGTAAATCAGGCAGGCAAGCGTTTCGCCATCGATGCCGGCGGCTTCCAGCGCGATGTCGTCCGGCGGATCGATGTCGGCGATCAGCGCATCCCAGGACAGCGCGTCGGGGACCTCGCCGTCCATGACGACCAGCAAGCGCAGCCCGCCGGCGCGCGCACCCGCCTCGCGCAGTCTGGCGGTAAGCGTCGCTGACGAAACGATCGCCGCGCGCGCGCCGCAATCCGCCAGGATGTGTGCGTGGTCGGTGACCGTGTTGGTGACGTAGGTCGGCACCGGCACGGCACCGATCGCCATCAGCGCGGTCTCGGCAATTGGATATTCCGGCCGGTTCTCCGACACGATCGCCACGCGGTCGCCCGGCGAAACGCCCGCGGCGCGCAGGTGCCGTGCCAGCGATGCGGCGCGGCGGCCGAACTCGCCCCAGGCGATGCTCTGCCACGCGCCGCTGCGGAATACGCGCAGCATCGGGCGCTGTGGCTCGGCGCGCGCCAGGTCGAACATCATCGCGGCCAGGTTCGGCCAGGTCGGGTAGGTCTCCACGTCTCCTCCCACGGTCGCGGCACGCCCTTTGACCGCCGCCCCTACTAGCCTACATGAATGGAGAACGCAGCCAGTCGAGGAAGCGCCGCATGTCCAGTGCCCAATCCGCTTCGGCGGCATCCGCCCACGCCGCCGCGGATGCCCTGCCGCGCTGGGACCTGTCGGACCTGTATCCGGCGCCGGACAGCCCCGCGGTGGAAGCGGATTTCAGCCTTTCCGACAACCAGGCGAGGGCGTTTTCTGCCGACCATGCCGGCAAGCTGGCCGGCCTGTCCGGCGCGGCACTGGCCGAGGCAATCGCACAGTACGAGCGCATCGACGAAACGCTCGGCCGCCTGATGTCCTACGCGCAGTTGTTGTTCGCGGCGGATTCGACCGACGCCGCGATCGGCCGCTTCTACCAATCCGTCAACGAACGCGTGACCGCCATCAGCTCCCACACCCTGTTCTTCACGCTGGAACTGAACAGATTGGACGATGCGGTGCTGGAGGCGAAGCTAGGCGATCCGGCGCTGGCGCATTGGCAGCCGTGGCTGCGCGACCTGCGCGTGTTCCGGCCGCACCAATTGTCGGACGATCTGGAAAAGCTGTTGCACGAAAAGGAAGTTACCGGCCGTTCCGCGTGGAGCCGCTTGTTCGACGAAACGATGGCCGGCATGCGCATCGCCATCGGCAACGAGTCGGTGACGGTCACCGATGCGCTGAACAAGCTGTCCGACAAGGACCGATCGGTGCGTGAGGCAGCAGCCCGCGCGATCGGCGGCGCGTTCGGCGACGGCGTGAAGCTGTTTTCGTTGATTACCAATACGCTGGCGAAGGACAAGGAGATCATCGACACGTGGCGGCACTATCCTCGGCCGGGCAGTTCGCGCAACCGCGGCAATATGGTCGAGGACGAGGTGGTCGATGCACTGGTGACCGCGGTGCGCGCCGACTATCCGCGCCTGGCGCATCGCTATTACAAGATGAAAGCCAAGTGGCTGAACCTGCCGAAGTTGCAGCATTGGGACCGCAACGCGCCGCTGCCCGACGATGACGATCGCACGATCGACTGGAACGAGGCGCGGGAGCGCGTGCTGACCGCATACGGCGCGTTCAGCGTGGAACTGGCCGGTGTAGGCCGGAAGTTCTTCGAGGCGCCGTGGATCGATGCCGTGCTGAAGCCAGGCAAGCAGGGCGGTGCGTTCGCGCATCCGACGGTGCCGAGCGCTCACCCGTACCTGCTGCTGAACTACCACGGCCGCACGCGCGACGTGATGACCCTGGCGCATGAGCTGGGGCATGGCGTGCACCAGGTGCTGGCCGGCGCGGCGCAAGGCTACCTGATGTCCAGCACGCCACTGACTCTGGCGGAGACCGCGTCGGTGTTCGGCGAGATGCTGACGTTCCGCGCGCTGCTGGACGCGGCGAGCCCGAAGCAGCGGCGCATCATGCTGGCGGCGAAGGTCGAGGACATGCTGAACACGGTGGTGCGCCAGGTGGCGTTCTACCGGTTCGAGACTCTGCTGCATGACGAGCGTCGCAGCGGCGAATTGCTGCCGGAGCGGATCGGCGAACTGTGGATGCAGGTGCAGACTGAAAGCCTGGGGCCGGCGTTCGAGTTCACCCCGGAGTACAGCGTGTACTGGGCATATGTGCCGCATTTCATCCATTCGCCGTTCTATGTGTACGCGTATGCGTTCGGGGATTGCCTGGTGAACGCTCTGTACTCGGTGTTCCAGGGTGGACACCCGGGGTTCCAGGCGAAGTATCTCGACATGCTCCGGGCAGGGGGCTCCAAGCGGCACAAGGAGCTGCTGGCGCCGTTCGGGCTCGATGCGTCGGATCCGGCGTTCTGGAAGAAGGGGCTCGATGTAATTGCGGGCTTCATCGACGAGCTGGAGAAGACCGGGTGAGCAAGGACCGGAGTGCGGCAAGAAAGACTCCCCCTCCCCTTGAGGGAGGGGGCCGGGGGGAGGGGTGCTTTGACGGGGAGGGCCGGGGGGAGGGGTCGGCTGACTCCCAAACATCCCCGCTGCTGCGATACGCCCGTCGCATGCGCCACGATCCGACGCGAGCGGAACGAATGCTGTGGCAGAAGCTGCGAAATCACCAACTCGCCGGGCTGAAGTTCCGCCGGCAGATGCCGCTTGGCCCGTACATCGTGGACTTCTACTGCGCATCGGCGAATCTTGTCGTTGAGCTCGACGGCATCTCTCACATTGACTCCATAACGGACGAAGCGCGAGACGCCTGGCTGCAAGAACGGGGTATTCAAGTTCTCCGATTCACCAACTACGAGATATTCAGCAATCTCGAGGGCGTTCTCATCGCGATACAGCAAGCTGCGCACTCGACCCCTCCCCCCAACCCCCTCCCTCAAGGGGAGGGGGAGTCTCAGGCTTACTTTGCAATCTCCACCCCGACTCATGTCTGATCGCAGCAACATCTTCGGCGAAATCCGCCGCATGGCGCGCACGTCCGGTGCGGTTGGCGGCATCGCCGCCCGCGTCGCCGGAGCACGCGTTTTCGGTATCAAGACCGACCGCGCGGCACATGCGGAAGACCTGCGCGCAATTCTCGGCGGGCTGAAAGGCCCGCTGATGAAAGTGGCGCAGTTCCTGTCCACCGTGCCCGACGCGCTGCCCGCCGAATACGCCGAAGAACTCGCCCACCTGCAATCGAACGCGCCGCCGATGGGCTGGAACTTCGTGCGCCGCCGCATGGCGAGCGAGCTCGGCGCCGGCTGGGAATCCCGCTTCGCCGACTTCACGCATGACGCAGCGGCGGCGGCCTCGCTCGGCCAGGTGCACCGCGCCCACCTGCCTGATGGCACCGACGTCGCCTGCAAGCTGCAGTACCCGGACATGCCCAGCACGGTGGAAGCCGATCTGCGGCAGTTGAAGCTGGCGATGGCGATCTATCACCGCATGGACAACGCCATCCAGCACGAGGAAATCTACAAGGAACTCACCCAGCGCCTGCGCGAGGAGCTCGATTACGAGCGCGAGGCCGCGCACATGCGACTTTACCGCCTGATGCTCGGCGACGTGCCGAACGTGCATGTGCCGGTGCCGATTCCCGGTTATTCAACCAAACGCCTGCTGACGATGACCTGGCTCGACGGCCGCCCGCTGATGCGCCGGCTGGAAGAGGACCCGCCGCAGGAGGAACGCAACCGCATCGCCGAGGCATTGTTCCACGCCTGGTACGTGCCGTTCTATCGTTACGGCGTGATCCACGGCGATCCGCATCTCGGCAACTATCAGGTGCGTCCCGATGGCTCCGTCAATCTGCTCGATTACGGGGCGGTGCGCATGTTCCAGGCGAAGTTCGTGCGCGGCGTGATCGACCTGTATGAAGCCGTGCGCGACCACGACGACGCCAAATCGCACCATGCGTATGAGACCTGGGGGTTCATAGATCTTTCCAAAGAGAAGATGGAGGTGCTGAACCTGTGGGCCCGCTTCCTGTATGAACCGCTGTGCGAGGACCGCGTCCGCCGCATCCAGGAAACCGACGACCCGATGTTCGGCCGCGAAGTGGCGGCACGCGTGCACGCCGGCCTGCAACGCACCGGCGGGGTGAAGCCACCGCGCGAGTTCGTGCTGATGGACCGATCCGCGATCGGCCTCGGCGGCGTGTTCCTCCGATTGAAGGCGGAGCTGAACTGGAGCCGCATGTTCCACGCGCTGATTGCCGACTTCGACGAGGCGACGCTGGCAGCGCGGCAGGCTAAGGCCTTGGAGCAGGCAGGGGTGCCACCGGCGGGGTGACACATTGATCGGCTTTATTGGTGGTTGAACGTCGGATCGAGCAGATTGAGTTCTGCGACCAGGCCGTTAACGTGCATGCATGGATGAGAAGGTCGTAGCGATCGTTCAGATCATCCTGGACCGCCAACCTGCGGGGATTGGCGCGACCGGAGCCGTGGTCGCAACACGAATGGGCGGCGAGACACGAATCGTCGCGCCTGCCCGATCCGGCGTTCCTCCCCCTTTCCAGCGCGACAGCCGTTTTCTGCTCTATAGTTTCACCAAAACGCTTGTCGCAGCGGCCCTTCTGCGGCTTGTCGCGGAAGGGCATCTGAGCCTGCAAGACACGTTGGAACGGTGGTGGCCGGAAGTCCCGCCGGCAAAGCGGCTCACCTTGCGCAATGTCATGCTGCACGCGAGCGGTCTGCCGAATTACGGCGACATCGCCGATTACCATGCCGCTGTTCGTGCTGCCTCCCCACCCTGGAGCGAGAGCGAGTTCCTGCGCCGGACGAATGCCGGCGAACTGCTGTTTGAGCCGGGGACTGCCTGGGCCTACTCGAACATCGGCTACATGCTGCTTCGGCGCGTGCTTGCCGCGGTCGGCAACGGCGATATGGAAACCGTGTTGCGCCGCCTGATCTTTGATCCGCTCGAAATAACATCCGCTTCGGTTCCCGTCGCGAAACCCGATTTGGCGTCGTTCACGTTTGGACTTAGCCGATACCTCGGCGGCGATGGCCCCCCGGTTGCCGTCCGTGAGCACTACGATCCGGGCTGGATCGCCACCGGCGTGGTCGGCGCGTCGGCCGCCGATGCCGCTCGTTTGCTGAGCGGAATACTGCAAACCTTACTGCCACTGCCGCTGCGCGATGAAATGATGCGGCAGGCCGCCCGCTTCCGAGGTCCGTTTCCCGGTCGCCCGTGGCGGCTTCCAGCCTACGGCCTTGGGTTGATGATAGACCTCGATGAGGAACGCGGACCGATTTACGGTCATACCGGATCCGGTCCCGGATGTAGCCCTGCCGTTTACCACTTTCCCACACGCAGCCCTCCACTGACCATCGCCGTGGCAACCGACGGCGAGGACCAGAGCCTTGCGGAGGACATCGTCCTCGCCGTGGCTGCGTGCATGCCGTAAAAGTCCTGACCGCTGCTGCAACCGGCGCCACACCGGGTTGCCGCGGCAGGTGACTGATAAGGCCCGGCCGTAATCCTCGGTATTTCGTCTGCCCCGACTTCATCTGTGTGAATCTGTGTGCATCTGTGGTTCCAATTATTTGCTTTCTACAGGTAGCACTGTTGAGGTCGGGCAGTCGGCAAGCAATTGGAACCACAGATGCACACAGATGCACACAGATAATTCGTGCCGCGTGACGGTCAGTTCGAATCTCGGTCTGTGCTTGCCCCATGTGAAGACATAGCTGCCCGGCGTCAGGCCAAGGTCAGCCAAGGTCTCGTCATCATAGGTCGATGTGCCCGACAGGGAATTTCCCGAGATGTAATACCGGGGGCCGAAAGTCCTGGCGCTTGTGTCATGGCCCGGTCATGACACAAGGGGACGTCCCGTGCAGCCGTACGTCAAAACTTACAGCACCTGGTATAACCGGGTGGAACGTATATATCGCCATAGTAAGCATCGGCACCTGTAATGCCGCCGCTGCACGAACTCGCTCCTGTTTGGGAGTTCCCGGCACCGAAGCTGCTCGGTCCGCTGAATCCGGCATTCGCGATCTTGCGGCAACCCACTCCCGGCAAGCCGCAACCATTCGATAGCCGCTTCTGTCAGACGCGGCGGCGAACCAGGCGTAGCGCGCAGAGGCCCATGCCAAACAGGCCAAGCGAGACAGGCTCGGGGATGGGCGCGATCCCGCTATCGTAAAGCGCCCGCACGTCGTCCGCCGACAGCGCGTTATTGTAAAGTTGCAGATCGGATACCAGGCCCTGATACTCGTTGGTCGGAGTGGTCCCCTCCACGATGCCGCCCAAAAGGAAATCCGTGGTGGCAGGCTCCGCGTCGATCTGGTTGCCTCCGCTGGATGTGGACTGCAGCGCGCCATCGACATAGATCGAACTGGTGCTGCCGTTAAAGACACCCACAAGCTGGTGCCACTGCCCGTTGTTCACCAGGGCGGCGGAATTGCCGCTGCAGGGATAGGCGACATAGAACTCGGCCGAACCGGGCGGCGTGCCGCAGCCATCGCCAATATTACCGATGGCGACGATGAAACCGCCGACATCGCCGCCGGTCTGATAGCTGGCTGGCATCCCCCCGGTCGAAGTCTCAACCCAAATCTGCACGGAGAATGGACCCGTGGGAACCATGTTGTTGCCGAAATTGACCAGCCCGCCCGTTAGATCGACCGCGCCGCCCTGGATACCGTTGGAGACGAACGTTGCGCCGCCGGTGAGGGTGCCGTCCACCGAGCCGACGGTCGGGGCCGTCGTTGTGCCGCTGCCCTCGTTGAAGTTGTACTCGGCGACAAGGGCGGCATGAGCCTGACCCGCCATGCCGGCCGCCAATAGCGTCGCCAGGATGAAACACTTGGCTCGATTCATTTTCGGGTCTCTCGTTGGAGGGGCCATAAAATTGCGTCGCGGCGTCGTGCCGACCACGAAGGGGCTGGCGATAGACAAGTGGCAAATCCCAGAAGCACTTTCCATGCCAAAACAAAAATAAGCATTTTATCAATATACTAGAGGCCGAGCCGTGGCCGCCCACGGTCGGAGTGTAAGATTTTCCGACAGTGCGACCGGAACATCCTGGCGCTCGGACAGCAACCAGGCGGTCACACCGGCTGACCGGCCATTCGCCGGCCGCGACGGCGGTGACAAACACGCACGCTCACCCAGACCGGGATTCACACCGCGCGCCGGAAGAGGGTAGGGTGGCCGTGCCCCACCGCCAAAGCCCCCGCATGCTGATCGATTCCCACTGCCATCTCGATTACTTCACGCCGGAAGAACTCCCCGCCGTCCTGTCCCGCGCCGCGGAGGCCGGGATCGGCGAGATGGTCACCATCGGCACCTCGCTCGCCCAGTCCGCCCGTCTTCCCGCGATGGCGGACGCGCACCCCAACGTCTGGTGCACCATCGGCGTCCACCCCCACCACGCCGCCGAAGCGCCAATTCCCACGCCGGAAGCTCTGGCCGAGATGACCCACCACCCCCGGGTCATCGGCATCGGCGAATCCGGGCTGGACTATTTCTACGACCGCTCCCCTCGCGACATTCAGCAGGACAACTTCCGCGCCCATATCCGCGGCGCGCGACTGGCCGGCCTGCCGCTCGCCATCCACGCCCGCGACGCCGATATGGACATCATAGAAATCCTGCAAAACGAGATGGATACCGGTGGAAACTTCGCGTTCCTCCTGCACTGCTTCAGCTCCTCCCGCCGCCTCGCCGAAGCCGGCATCGCGCTTGGCGGCCATATCAGCTTCTCTGGGATCCTGACCTTCCCAAAATCCCTTGAACTCCGTGACATAGCGCGCGATCTTCCAGCAGATCGTCTGCTCGTGGAGACCGACGCGCCCTACCTCGCCCCCGTCCCGCTCCGCGGCAAGCGCAACGAGCCGGCCAACGTCGTCCACACCGCGCGCACCCTCGCCGAGCTCCGCGGCATGACGCCCGAGGCGCTCGCCGACCTCACCACGGCGAACTTCCGCCGCTTGTTCCGGAAGGCGGCATAACCCCCGTGCGCGTCGTCATTCTCGGCTGCGGGGGCTCCGCCGGCGTGCCCATGATCGGCGGGCCCGACGGCACAGGCGCCTGGGGCGAGTGCGACCCGACCGAGCCGCGCAACCGCCGCACGCGCTCCAGCATCGTCATCGAGAGCACCGAGGGGGAAAGCGGGCAGGGGGGCCGGCTGCTGGTGGATACCGGCCCCGACCTGCGCGCCCAGCTCCTGGACTGCCGCATCCCGCGCATCGACGCGATCCTGTACACCCACGCCCACGCGGACCACATCACCGGTCTGGACGACGTCCGCATCCTCAACCGCATCGTCAACCGCCCGCTGGACGCCTTCGCCACCGCGGAGACGCTGGCAGAGCTGGAGCGCCGCTTCGCCTACGCCTTCCGCCCCTGGCAGCCGCCCGGCTTCTACCGCCCGGTGCTGACCGCCCGCGAGGTCCAACCGGGCCATGCCATAGAGACCGCAGGCATGAGGGTGCGGATCTTCCTGCAGAACCATGGGCGGGTGAATTCGCTCGGCCTGCGGATCGGCGGCTTCGCTTATTCGACCGATGTCGTGGCGCTGGACGATGCCGCCTTCGCCGCGCTGGAGGGCGTCGATACCTGGCTGGTCGGCTGTTTCCTGCGCTCCGAGCGGCACACCACCCACGCGCACCTGGCGCTGGTGCTGGAATGGGTCGAGCGCCTGCGCCCGCGCCGCACGGTTCTCACGCACATGGGCACGGAAATGGACTGGGCCTGGATGTGCGCCAACCTGCCGTCGGGCGTGGAGCCTGGCTATGACGGCATGGTGCTGGACGTCGGGTAGCTCAGCGGCGCCGACGTGCGGCGCGCAGCCACGCCAGGCCGGCAGCGACGATGGCTCGGGAATCAGTGTCCCATGCACGCTGAAATCGCTGAACGACATCGGCGGTACGAAGCCGTGGCCGGTGGTGCCATCGCGCCGGATCACCCGGTTCGTAAAGAATGCCGACACGAACTCATACCACGTGCCGAAATGGCTGACTCTTCAGCCCATGCCCCCACCGTCATGCCGACCACCGGGCACTTGACCCGGTGGTCGGCATGACGGGACTGACATCGGAACGTACGTCGCTCTTTTCGGCACGTGGTATCAGCCGGCGGATGTCGAGCTGCTGCCCAGGATTTCCGCCAACGCCGACAGCAGCCGCTCGATCTCCGCGTCGGTGCCCACGGTGATCCGCAGATAGTCGGATATGCGCGGAACCGCGAAATGGCGGACGATCACCGCGCGGCGGCGCAGCGCACTTGCCAATGCCGCGCCGGCATGGGCCGGGTGGCGGGCGAACACGAAATTGGCGGACGACGGCAGGACTTCGAAGCCAACCCGGGCCAGTCCGCCGCTCAGCCGCTCCCGGCCTTCGATCACGCGAGCACGGGCCGCCTGGAAATAAGCCTCGTCCGCCAAGGAAGCGACCGCACCGGCCTGCGCGAGCCGGCCGACGGGATAGGAGTTGAAGCTGTCCTTCACGCGGGTGAGCGCCTCGATCAGGTCCCGATCGCCGATCGCATAACCGACGCGCAGGCCAGCCAATGCCCGCGACTTGGACATGGTGTGCACCACCAGCAGGTTCGCGTGGGACGCCACCAGCGGGATCGCGGTCTCGCCGCCGAAATCGACATACGCCTCGTCGATCGCCACGGGAATGTCCGGGTGTTCCTCCAGCAGCGTCGCCACCTCGGCGCGGGGCAGCGCGTGTCCGGTCGGTGCGTTGGGGTTCGGCACGACGATGGCGCCGGCCGGCCGCCGATAGTCCGCGACACGGACCTGCATGGCCCCATCCAGCGGCACGGTTTCGTACGCTATGCCAAACAGCCGGCAATAGACCGGATAGAAGCTGTAGGTGATGTCGGGGAACAGCAGCGGGGCGTCATGCTTCAGCAGGCCGGCAAAGGCATGCGCCAGCACCTCGTCCGAGCCATTGCCGACGAACACTTGCTCCGGCAGCACCCGATGGTACTCGGCTAAAGCCGCGCGCAACGCGGTGGCCTGCGGATCCGGATAAAGCCGCAACGTATCGGCGGCCTCGGCGCGAATCGCCTCCAGCACGCGGGGAGATGGGCCGATCGGGCTCTCATTGGTGTTGAGCTTGACCAGCTCTTCCATGTTCGGCTGTTCGCCCGGCACATAAGGCCTCAGCTCGTGCGTCAACCGGCTCCAGAAACGGCTCATGCGCCCATACCGTCATGCCGGCGAGGGCCGGCATCCACGCCTCTCTGCCGCCGCGTGCCGAACAGTGGAGGATGATGCGCCTTCGCGCCGCATGACCCGCGGCCGCTCGGTATAGCGCGTGCCGCCGCCACTCGCGCCGTCATGCCGGCGTCTTCCATGGCCGCCAGGCCGGCATCTGCACGATCAGCCACGAGAACAAAAGGCGAAAAGACCGCACGAAACGAATGTCCATGCCCACGGGCACGCCCAGCGGCGAATACCGCAGCCGTGCGCCGCGGCCTTCGTCCAGTGGGTCTGCCATGACTTGCTCGATCTCCACCAATGCGCCGCGCCGCCGCGGAATGCACAGCAGCTTCCACTGGCCGGCCCGCACATACGCGTCCGACGCCGTGCTGACATCGAACTTGCGTTTGCGGTCGTCATCGACGCGCACGTTGCCGACGCCGGCGGCGAAGCCCTGGGCCGAGCCGCCGGGCACCTGGCCCTTGGCGCCGAGCTCGATCCACGGCACGCGCTTGCGCGGCAGCGCGTCCAGCAGCAGGCGCGCGTCCTCGGCGTCGAACGTGGTGTCGCTGCCGTAGATCAGCCGGTCCACGACTGCGGCGATCAGCAGCCGGTCGATCGGCCTGGCGGCGTCGGACCTTGGTGCATCGGACATGCAGCGCCGCGTGCCACGGAGTTGGTTAACGAAGCAACCACTATGCGTTACTTAACATAATATCTCTTATGCGGCAATCGCGTGTCCGGAGCGGACGGCGACCCGGCGGCCTGGCTCCGCCCATCGGCCGTCGCCGGCCCTCGCCACAGGTTTTCGCCGGCCCTCGCCGCAGGTTTTCGCTCCCTGTGCAGCCGGCCCGCTTGCCTCCCGCCCCCGGTTCGGCTTCAAACCGCGCCCCTGCGGTGGAGAGCCCGGTGGTCAAGGCGGTCGGCATCGATTTCGGCACCACCAACAGCGTCGTGGCCCTGCTGCACGACGATGGCTCGGTCGCCACGCAGCGCCACGCCGGCCTCGACGTATTCCGTTCGGTGCTGTGCTTCTGGCCGGAGCACCACGCGGGCCGCGCCGCCCTGCACCACGCGGCAGGGCCCGGGGCGGTCGCCGCCTATCTGGAAGATCCGCTGGATAGCCGGCTGATCATGTCGATGAAGACCTATCTCGCGCAGAAGAGCTTCACCGAAACCCGCATCTTCGGCCACAGGTTCACGCTGGAGCGCCTGATCGGCTGGTTCCTGCGTGCGCTGATTGGGGACCTCCCTGCCCCGCCGCGCGTCGTCGTCGGCCGCCCGGTGCGCTTCGCCGGCGAGTTCGTGGACGATGCGCTGGGCGCCGCACGCCTGCGCGGCGCCTATGCCGAGGCCGGCTGGCCCGACGTGCGGCTTGCGCTGGAGCCGGAGGCCGCGGGCATGCGCTTCGCCCGCACCCTGACCGAGCCGGCCACCGTGCTGATCGGCGACTTCGGCGGCGGCACCAGCGACTTCTCGGTGATGCGCTTCGATCCGTGCGGCGGCACCACGCCGCTTGGCCATGCGGGCGTCGGCATCGCCGGCGACGTCTTCGACTTCCGCATCATCGACCGTGCCATCGCGCCCCTGCTCGGCAAGGGCGACACCTACCAGATCATGGGCAACGCGCTGCCGGTGCCGCCGGAATATTATTCCGGTTTCGCGCGCTGGCACCTGCTGTCGTTGATGCGCACGCCGCGCACCCTGCGCTCGATCGCCGAGGTGGCGCGCACGGCGCAGCATCCCGAGCGGCTGCACAACCTGATCGCGTTGATCGAGGACGGCCTCGGTTATGCACTCTACCAGGCGGTTTCGACGGCCAAGGCGGAACTGTCGCGGGCCGACGGCACCGTGCTGGAATTCCGCCACAAGGGGTTCTCGATGCAACGCCGCATCGCGCGTGCGGAATTCGAATCCTGGATCGAGGCCGATCTGGCGCGGCTCGCCGCCACGGTGGATCAGGTACTGCAGAACGCCGCGACCCCGCCCGAGGCGATCGATCGCGTGTTCCTCACCGGCGGCACGGCGTTCGTCCCCGCGGTGCGGCGATTGTTCGAGCAGCGGTTTGGCGCGGAGAAACTCGCGGGCGGCGGCGAGTTCGTGTCGGTGGCGGAAGGCCTGGCCTTGATCGGCGCTGTCTGACGCGGCTGGCTACCGCGCCCGGGACGGGTCCACTGGCACCATTCGCATGGCGAACTCGACCGTGCTCAGCGTGCCGTTCCGGTACTCGACCAACGCCGCCTCGTTCAGCCGTACCTATCGAGACACCTGGTCCAGGTCGCGCACCGGCAGCGTGCCAGCGACCAGATGCGGCTCTGGCCGGATAGCCACGGCCGCCGTGTTGCTGGCATCCATCCGATCCCCGGGCGTGCGACAGACCTTGATACGCGCATCATGGCGCTCTCTTCGAGGCGTGCCTTATACGGCTGAGCGCGGATCTTTGCGAGGAATCAAAGCAATATCCCCCCTCCCCTTGAGGGAGGGGGTTAGGGGGAGGGGTGCTTATAGCCGCAGGAGCTCGGATGTACC
>DASXFW010000017.1:0-2708 GCA_036489395.1 Acetobacteraceae bacterium
CAAGCAAGCAAGAATTTCTACGCAGATAAGGCAAGGCGATGCACGCAAAACACGCAGATATAGTGGGGATTCCGCGGTCGTGCGGCTTCCCGGGTTCACTCGAAGATTTTGGTTGGCCGTGCAGCCACATGCCGGACTCTGACCCATCTGCGTGCTTTGCGTGCATCGCCTTACCTTATCTGCGTAGAAATTCTTGCTTGCTTGCCGAGCCACCGACCGCGCGGTCCCGCCTGGCCGGTTCAGCTCTTTTTCGGGGTTGTTAGGGCGCGCGGGATAATATTTTGGAGGTCTTCAGCAGATCGAGTGGGTGATGATCGGCGTCAAAACCGACCGAGACCCTGCGTACGCCACAATGTTTCGGACATTCGACCCGCCCCCGGCGGAACAGCATGGCACGATGATGCGGGCGCCGGCGTCTGTTGGTGACTCGTTACTTCGGATGCCGGCGCCGCGGACGATCCACCGGTGTCAGCCAGCCAGCATGAGCATGTCCGGTGGCTCCCGCTATTCCCCTGCCGCCGATTTCATCCGTGTGCATCAGTGTGCATCTGTGGTTCCAATTCTTGCTTTGGTAGCGAGGAAGCAAGAATTGGAACCACAGATGCACACTGATGCACACTGATGAACCGTGCCGCCCCAAGGTCAGTTGGCCATCCGCTGGATCTCGAGACGTGGCTTGCCGAAGTTAAGCAACAAACAAAGGCCGAGCCCTGTCGCTTTGAAGCCGGGTCCTGTCGTGTTCGCTGAAGGTAATATTGGAACCGCAAATAACGCAAATGAATCGTGCCGATACATCTATTTGCGTTATTTGCGGTTCCAATTCCTCGTTCTTGCGTCCAGCACAAAGCCGCGCTTCCGGAATACGTCACCGGATTTATGAAACACGGTACTTGGCCACGTCGGAACCCTGTCGAGCACCAGCCCGAAGCTTATCCACCACATCACGGGCGGACGGACTGTCGCAGATCAAATGGGACTTTGCTGCCAGATCGAGAAGCTCCTTGACAGGAGTACCTTGATGGCTGGTTGGCAGGGGGGATTCCCGGCATAGGCATTAAGATAGCACGGCCAAAGCGTTCGCTGCCTTTGTGTCATGGCCGGCCCACGGGTCGCGCCGAAGGCGCGCGCGAGGACAGGCTCCGGCCGGCCACCCACGACTTTGCCGTGCAACACGAAGGAAAGACGTGGGTGACCGGGCCAAGCCCGGTCATGACACTGTGGGCAGTGTCGCCCTACTCGCCGGCCGATGAGTAACGCCTATGGGGATTCCCGGCCCGAGCAAACACTGGCCGCACCTGCGGTGCTGAAATAGCGGCTTCGGCGGCCATTCGCCTCCCATCTTTCCTGAACACCCAGAACATGCTGTAGGGCAGTCCTCAATGCTTCGGCGCTTACGCCGCGCAGTGCGGGAGGATCGAGCGTGCGAACCAAGGTAGTCATCATCGGCGGCGGTCCGGCGGGACTGCTGCTGTCGCACATCCTCGATCTGAACAAGGTGGACAGCATCGTCCTGGAGCGCCGCTCGCGCGCCTATGTCCTGCAGCGCATCCGCGCCGGCGTGCTGGAACCCCATTCGGTCGATCTGCTGCGCGCCACCGGCCTGGGCGAGCGCATGGACCGCGACGGCCAGGAACACGACGGCAGCGCCATCGTCTGGGGCGACAACGCGCGGATGCTGATCGACACGCGCCGCTACACCGGCAAGCCGATGATGGCCTACGGGCAGACCGCGCTGACCGAAGATCTCTACGCGGCAAGGGATCGCGCCGGCGGCCGGATCATCGACGAAGCCGGCAACGTGCAGCTTCACGACCTGACCTCGGCCCAGCCGTTCGCGACTTACGAAAAGGCCGGCGCCGCCCACCGCATCGATTGCGACTTCATCGCCGGCTGCGACGGCCAGCACGGCATCAGCCACCAATCGATCCCCGCGCCGATGCAGCGGACTTACGAACGGGGCTACCCGTTCGGCTGGCTCGGCGTGATGGCGATCGCGCCGCCGCTGCCGGACATCACCTACGCGCATCACGAACGCGGCTTCGCGTTGGCGTCGCTGCGCAGCCCGACGCTTAGCCGCTATTACGTGCAATGCGATCTCGACACGAAGCTGGAAGACTGGCCGGACGACCGGTTCTGGCAGGAGCTCAAGGCGCGCTTCCCGACGGAACTGGCAGACCGCATCACGATCGGTCCGGTCATCGAGAAATCGATCGCCCCGCTGCGCAGCTTCGTCGCCGAGCCGATGCGATACGGCCGCATGTTCCTGGCCGGCGACGCGGCGCACATCGTGCCGCCGACCGGGGCGAAGGGTCTGAACCTGGCGATATCGGACGTGTTCTACCTGTCGCGCGCGCTGGCCTGGTTCTATGCCAACGACCGCACCGACTATCTGGAATCCTATTCCTCGATGGCACTGCGCCGCGTGTGGAACTCGGTACGGCTATCCTGGTGGTTGACCAACCTGCTGCACCGTTTTCCCGACGACACGGCGTTCGATCAACGCATCCGCGAGAACGAGCTCGACTACCTAGGGAAGTCGGAATCCGCGCAGGCGTCGCTGGCCGAGCAATACGCTGGATTGCCGTTCGAGGACTAGCGAATAGACCGCTGCCTCGCCTGTCATTGCGAGGGGCGAAGCGACGAACAAGAAACCAAGGTTTAAGGTTCCCCCTCCCCTTGAGGGAGGGGGTTAGGGGGAGGGGTCGATG
>DASXFW010000133.1:0-14286 GCA_036489395.1 Acetobacteraceae bacterium
ACCCCCTCCCTCAAGGGGAGGGGGGACAGTCGGATCAGCCGAGTTGTCGCACGTCCGCCAGCCGCCCGGTGACCGCAGCCGCGGCGGCCATCGCCGGCGAGACCAGATGCGTGCGTCCGCCCGGACCCTGCCGCCCCTCGAAATTCCTGTTCGAGGTCGAAGCGCAGCGCTGCCCGCGAGTCAACTTGTCCGGGTTCATCCCCAGGCACATGGAGCAACACGGATCGCGCCACTCGAACCCGGCCTCCAGCAGCACGCGGTCCAGCCCCTCGTGCTCCGCCTGTTCTTTCACCAGCCCCGAGCCAGGCACCACCAGCGCCTGCACGCCCGCCGCCACGCGCCGTCCCTTGGCCACCGCCGCCGCCGCGCGGATGTCCTCGATCCGCCCGTTGGTGCAGGACCCGATGAACACGACATCGACGGGCACGCCTTCCATCTTCTGCCCGGGCGTCAGCGCCATGTAATCCAGCATGCGCTGCATCTGCGAACGCAGCCCCTCGTCCGCCACATCCGAAGGGTTCGGCACCACGCCGGTGATCGGCACCACCGCACCCGGCGTCGTGCCCCACGTCACCATCGGCGCGATCTCCGCGCTGGTGAGCGACACGGACTTGTCGTAGGCCGCGCCGGCATCGCTCGGAAGCGAGCGCCAGTACGCCACCGCCTGGTCCCACGCCTCGCCCTTCGGCGCATAGTCGCGGCCTTTGCAGTAAGCGAACGTCGTCTCGTCCGGTGCGATCAGCCCGGCGCGCGCACCGGCCTCGATCGTCATGTTGGACACGGTCATGCGTCCGGCCATGTCCAGCGCCTGGATCGTGTCGCCAGTGTATTCGATCACGTGACCGGTGCCGCCGGCGGTGGTGATCTTGCCGATGATCGCCAGCACGACGTCCTTCGCGGAACACCCGAAGCCGAGCTTGCCGGTCACCTCGATCTTCATGTTCTTCGCCGGCGATTGCAGCAGAGTCTGCGTCGCCATCACATGTTCCACCTCCGACGTGCCGATGCCGAAGGCCAGCGCGCCCATCGCGCCATGCGTCGAGGTGTGGCTGTCGCCGCAAACGATCGTCATGCCGGGCAGCGACAGGCCGAGTTCCGGCCCGATGATGTGTACGATGCCCTGGCGCTTATCGAGGATCGGGATGTACGGCACGCCGAATTCGACGACATTCTTCTCCAGGGTTTGCACCTGGATGCGGCTGTCGTCTTCCTTGATATCGGCCGGCCGGCGCGAACCGACCGTGGGGATGTTATGGTCGGCGACGGCAATGGTGCAGTCGGGGCGGCGCAGCCTGCGCCCGGCCAGGCGCAGGCCCTCGAACGCCTGCGGGCTGGTCACCTCGTGTACCAGATGTCGGTCGATGTAGAGAATGCAGGTCCCGTCAGGGAGTTTCTCCACCACGTGGCTGTCCCAGATCTTGTCGAACAGGGTTCGTGGATGCGTGGCGGACATGGCTCCCCCGAGAGTTGCGGCTGATCCGGACCCAATCCGGCCCGGTGGGGCCTGATTTGGACGAACCGCCCCGCCAAGGCAAGCGGTTGGCCCGGCGCTCGGCGCAGACCAGCCCGGACCCGCCCGGTGGCAGCACAACTCGGATAGGCAGCGCGTCCCGCACGGTTGCGGCGCGGGCGCCGTTCCGCTGTTGTGTCGGCAATACGAATCATGGTCCGGGAGGGAAGCCAGGTGCGATCCAACGATCCGCCCCACGGCGGCGAGCGCATGACCACGCTGCAGCGGCGTGCCTCGGTTCTGGTGGCGATGGGCGAGTTCATCGACGGCTACGACCTGCTGGTGATGGGCACCGCTATCATCTACCTGCGGCCGCAGTTCCACCTCAGCCCGGAAGCCGTGGGGTTGCTCGGCGGCGCCGCATTCTTCGGTTCGATCTTCGGACTGCTGGTCTTCGGCGACCTGACCGACCGCCTCGGCCGCCGCTCCATCTTCGTCGCCAACCTGCTGTTCTTTGTCGTCTTCTCCATCGCATCCGCCTTCATCACCAACACCACCGAATTGTTCATCACCCGCTTCCTGGTCGGCGTCGGCGTGGGCATGGATATCCCGACCAGCACTGCGTACCTGGCGGAAATCTCGCCATCCCACCGCCGCGGCGCGGTGATCGGCGGCCTGACGCAATTCACCTGGGTGCTGGGCGCACTCACCTCCACGTTGGTCGCGCTGCCGTTGGGATGGTTTCTCGGCGCGGACGCGTGGCGCTGGATGTTCGGCCTGGCGGCGCTGCCCGCATTCCTGGTGTTGCTTGGCCGCCGCATGCTGCCGGAATCGCCGCGCTGGCTGCTCAATCACGGCCGCCCGGAGGAAGCACAGGCAGCACTCGCAGCGTTCGGCATGCAAGCCCCGGTGCGCGTCGGTGTGCGCCGCGGCACCTGGGGCGAATTGTTCGTGGCGCCCTACGCGACGCGATCCTTCTGGTGCTGCGTGTTGTTCTTTCTCAATTGCCTGTCCGGCACCGTCGCCACGATCGGCACGCCGTTCGTGCTGCGCTATGTCGGGGGACTGTCGGTCAACGCCACCGTCATCTTCAGTGCCTTCGTGTGGTGCGCGAGCATCGCCGGCACGCTCTCCTGCATCCAACTCATCGACCGCATCGGCCGAAGACGGCTCGCCTATATTTCCAGCATCGCGGGAGGCGTGCTCGCGCTTTGCATCGCCTTCTTCGCTACGACCAATCCGGTGCTCTTGGTCATCTCATTCATGTTGTTCAGCTACTCCGGCTGGCTCGGCCTCGCCGGGCTCTGCTGGGTCTGGTCGAGCGAGTTGTTCCCCACGCATCTGCGCGGCCGCTCGCAAGGTCTGTGCAACAGCCTGTGCCGGCTGGCGATCTGCATCACGATCTTTCTGGTGCCCGTCGCACAGGCCGGCTTCGGCTTCGCCAAACTGATCGTGTTCTTCGCCGCCTGTAAGTTCCTGATCGCACTGGTCGTCTGGCGCCAGCCGATGTTCGCGACGGAGAATTTGCACATTGATGAGGTGTCGGGCGAGACAGCGCCGACCTGATGCCCCGGCCATCTGGCCGATGGCAATTCCGCGCGTGCGGCGACACTCTGATCGGCGGACGGCGTACGGAGGGAAGCGTGCAGATCGCGATTATCGGTGCCGGCAAAGTCGGCAACGCCCTCGCCGCGGGTTGGATTGCCGCCGGGCACCAGATCGTTTTCGGATCGCGCAATCCGCCGGCGGCACCACAGGCAGGACCGCCAGGCGTCAGTTATGCCGACGTCGCCGATGCGGCGCAGAGCGCCACGGTCGTCGTTCTGGCAACGCCGTGGACCGCGGTGGCCGACGCTGTTGCGGCTGCCGGCAATCTGGCAGGCAAAGTGCTGATCGATTGCACCAATCCGCTGCGCTTTGGTGCCGAGGGGCTCGAACTGGAAATCGGCCACGACATGTCCGGCGGGGAGCAGGTTGCGGCGCTCGCACCAGGTGCATCGGTGTTCAAGACGCTGAACCAGACCGGCTTCGACAACATGGCGCACGCCCACGAATTTACGCCGTTGCCGGCATCGATGTACGTGGCAGGCGACGATGATTCGCAGAAACCGTTGGTCATGTCGCTGGTGTCGGACCTCGGCTTTAGCGCGATCGATGCCGGACCGTTGCGGATTGCCCGACTGCTGGAACCGATGGCCATGCTGTGGATTCACATGGCCATGCAACGCGGTGAACCGGCCACGCGCGCATTCGCACTGACCGGCCGCGCCTGACAGAGCAATACGGATGGCGGTTTGCCACCACGATCCTCAGACTGGCTCCAGCCATGATGAGGCACCGTCCAACCAGGCATTCGTCGAATGGTGGGCAACATTCGACTGCGCCGAAGCGCCGCCGCCGCATCGGATATGCTTCACTTCGCCCCGTCGTTAATAGCGATGGTGGTGATGGTGATGATGATGGTGGTGATGATGGTGGTGATGGTGATGATAGTACGGCGCGTACGGCGGATTGTACGGCTGGTAATAGGCGTAGGGCGGCGGCGCCGGCGGACCATAATTGAAGTAAACGTAGCCGTTCACCTCCTGGATTTGCGCATGCGCGGAGTCGTCCGCCCGTAACGCCGCCGCCGCGTTCGGGACGGGATTCAACAGGTCGGCGTATGATGCGGCTTGCAGCGGGTCCGGCGCGTTCGGAACCGGATTGCTCGCAGCATGTGCCGCACCCATGGTTGCCAAACTGGCAACCGCTCCAAGGATGCCTGCAGCCTTCCTGTCCATCAATATCCTCCATTCGGCAAGAGAGTACAGGTTAAATAGATGGAACCGGTCGCGGCTTTTTTGTGGCCGAAGGCGTTCACATATTTTGCCGTGGCGAAAAATGCCCGCTGCAGGAGCAAAGCAGGAGATTCCCACCAGGGAAATAGCAAATTCGTGTGCCCGTCCGCCATCTTCTCGCACGGCGGCACACTTCGTTGAGGCGATGGAACCACGATAAGTGGTTCGCGTTTGTGAACGCATAGCGGCTCACGTTGTGCGCCGCCGCATCCCTTTTCGGAGGCCGCAAATGGACAAGAAAATTGGCGGATTGCTCGGCGCGGTGGCCGGGCTGGCGACGATGGGGGCCGCGCACGCGGCGACCCCGCCCGCGTTCAATCCCGCCGACGCACTGCATGCCTCATCCTATTCCGAGCTGCTCGCGCCCGTTGCGAATGCCGTTGCGCTGGTCCGGGCGGACGATGCGGCCCGTGAGCAAACCGCTCCCGTGCAACAGGTGGACTATTACCGTGGGCCGGTGGCGCATCATCATCACCACCATCACCATCACCATCATCAGGCCTACAACCATCACCATCATCACCACCACCATCACCAGACCGCCGTCGTCGTGCCGGGGGTCGGTGGCATCGTGGTTGGCCACTGACGCCGCTGAAAGCGGCGCGGGTCAGCCTTCCGATTCTTTCGCCTTGGCTCGCGCCGCACGCAGAATTTGGCGATAGGTCGCGTCGAACACGGTGTTGGTCGCTGATGTCCAGCGCGAATCCTTGCCCAGCGTATCGCGGCTGGCATGGATCCGGCGGCTGCGCATTTCGCGTTCCGCCGCTTCTTCCTCCTCCATCGGTGCCAGCTCGAAATTCGGTTCCGCGGGCAGGAAGATCATCTGCATGAACGGTTCGCCGGGACGGAAGATGTGGAACCGTCCTTCCGGTGGTGCCTTGAAAATGACGAACGAAATCATCGGCCACCAGCTTGTCCGCAGCAGTGCGGGCACGGCGAGCGGCACGTCGTCGCTGGCGGATGTGTAATAGCGCGGATGCGGTTCGGTACGCACGGCCATGTCATCCGTGACATTCAGGTCCAGCAGTAACTGATAGCTGTAGTACCCCTCGCCGAAGGTGCGGAACGGTGGCCAGAGGATGCCGGTATCCGGATCTGGTCCCCAGTCGGCCTGCAGGACGACCTGCCCGTCCCGCGTGGTTACATGCAGCTCAGTGTCGAAGGGATAGAACAGCTCGATGCCGTATTGCGCGCCCTCGACGAAGGGCATGCAGTGCCAGGCATGTTCGTGCGAACCATCCTGGCGCGGCTCGTGCAAGCCCGCCCATCCGGGCACCTCGATCCTGGTGCGGCGCGGGTTCAGGCGAGGCTCGAAGAGTCGGTACTTGACGGTATGCATCGGGCGGCTCCGCGATGATCGGGGCGCCAGATTATGGGTTTGCGGCGCTGCCAGCCAACGCGCAGGTCTGTGAAGCGACGGCCCTGGCTGCCACGGTTGTTGCGCCCGCGGGAAATTGATGAGCGGCTGTGGCGGAGCAATCCGAACGGCGCGCGGCTTCCAGGATCGATCACATGAGAAAATAGAGCGCGACCGCGATCGCCGACCAGATCGCCAAGCCTATCCCAGCGGCGAGGCCAATGCCGCGAGCCGCCCTCATGTCGTCCTGCGGGAACCTGGCCATGTCCACCGCTGCAGCGGCCGGCCTGGCGGGAAGGCCGAAGAGGGTGCTCAGGTAGGATTGGCGCGTTCGCACGTCGATCGGCCCGCGGTTGGCGGGTCCCGCCGTGTCGGCTCGGGTCTGTCGTTCGATCACGTGGACCATCGTATCCTCCGCCGTTGCGTCTGATGCGCGCCTGGAGCCGGCCTCGGCAGGGTCCATAGGTGCTTGCATGGACGGCTGCTTTGATCTGGATCACTCTTTTTGCGTTTTGTTGGCGAAAGCTTTCGCGGCCGCGGGCGTGAACCCAACGGCGGCTGGCGCCATGCCGTTACGGCAGGCCGTTTGCGATCTGCCCGCCGCGGGTGCGGCTGCGGGCTGTGCAAGGCGGTCATGGACCGTCCCTTCAGCCGCGCTTGTGCTATGACCAGCGGCACAAACTATTCAAACCAAGGGAAACGTCATGAAGCTCGCGACCTATCGGACGGCCGACGGACCCGCCCTGGGTATCGTGCTGTCCGACACCGGCCAACTGATCAACGCGGCCGCCGCTTGCACCCGATTGTTCGGCGCGCGCCATCAGGCGCTTTCCAGCATGCAGGCGCTGATCGACAGCGGCGAGGAGGGCATGACCCTGCTCCGGCGCCTGCCGCTGCACGACGCCGCCATTGCTCCGTTCGCGCAGCCGCTGGCGACCATGCGCCTGCTGGCGCCGCTGCCGGTGCCGCCGCAGTTGCGCGATTGCTCGGTGTTCGCGCAGCACGTCGGCAATGCGCCGCTGGGCATGCAGCGACTGAAGGCAAAGCTGGCCGGCGAGGAACCCCCGGCGCTGTCCGCACCCGCCGTTCCCGACGTGTATCGCGAACAACCGGTCTGGTACATCAGCAACCGGTTCAGTGTGGTCGGCCACGACGCGATCGTGCGCTGGCCGGCGTACAGCCGGGTGATGGATTTCGAACTCGAAGTCGCGATCGTCATCGGCAAGGGCGGCACCGATATCGCGCCAGAACATGCGCGGGCGCATATTTTCGGCTACACGATCATGAACGATTTTTCCGCGCGCGATCAGCAGCGCCGGGAAATGGAGGGCGGGCTCGGTCCGACCAAAGGCAAGAGCTTCGACACCGGCAATGCGATCGGCCCATGGATCGTCACCGCGGACGAGATCGCCGATCCCTACAATCTTTCCGTTTGCGTGCGGGTCGATGGCGAGGAATGGGCGCGCACCACCACGGCCGGCATGCTGCACAGCCTGGAGCAAATCATCGCCTTCGTTTCAAGAAATGAGACCCTGCACGCGGGCGAGATCATCGCGTCCGGCACCGTCGGCGGATGCTGCGGGCTGGAGATGGGGCGCTTCCTCGCCGACGGAAACACGATCGAACTGGAGGTCGAACATATCGGCGTGCTGCGCAACAAGGTGGTCGCCGGCGACCGCGCCGGAGCGCTCATCACCCGCATTTGACGCGACGGCACCCCGGGTGACGTTCGCAGCACAGGGGTTGTCTGGCCGCTCCCGCGATGACAGGTATTGAATATGGGGATAACCGACCGTTTGTTCTTCTGGCGCCGGCCGCGCGTCAACGTGGTGGAGCTGCATGGCCTCATCTCGCCGCGCGCGGGTGCGCTGAGTGCCGCCACCGCCAGCCCGCTGATCGACCGAGCCTTTCGCGCCGCGAACGGCAAGGCCGTGATCCTGGACATTGAAAGTCCGGGTGGGTCGCCAGTGCAGTCGGACCTGATTGCGTCGCTGATCCGCCGCCGCGCCGAGCAATACAAGGTGAAGGTGCACGCGGTGATCCGCGAAGTGGGCGCGTCCGGCGGCTACTGGCTGGCCTGCGCGGCGGACGAAATTTACGCCAATCCCATGAGTATCGTTGGATCGATCGGCGTGCGCGGCGGCGGGTTCGGTTTTCCCAATCTGATGCAGCGGCTCGGCGTGGAACATCGGTTGTACACCGCCGGGGAGAACAAGGCCCGGTTCGATCCGTTCAGTCCGGAGCGGCCGGAGGATGTGGCGTTCGCCCGCGAGTTGCTCGACGCGCTGCATGCACGGTTCAAGGATTGGGTGCGAACCCGGCGGGGCAGCCGGCTGCGGGCCGATGAGGCCGCGGTGTTCGACGGCAGCTTCATGCTGGGCCAGCGCGCGCTGGAGCTCGGGCTGATCGACGGTCTGACCGACGTGGATGCGCTGGTGCGCCAGATCGGCGGGGAGCGTGCGGTGGCGCGCCGCTTCGCCCCGAAGCGCCGCGGCCTGCTGCGACGGCTACCGCGGCTGGCGGTGGATGCGGTGCTGGACACCGCGGAGGAAAGGGCGTGGCAGGTGCGGTGACAAAGCGAGCGTAGCCAAGGTTCCCCCCTCCCCTTGAGGGAGGGGGATCGGGGGAGGGGTGCGGCCAGCCGCCGGACTTCGGCTGTTCGCACCCCTCCCCCTATCCCCCTCCCTCAAGGGGAGGGGGGAATCTTGGCTACGCTACCCGTACTAACCGCGCCCGAGGAACGGCATCTTCGTCGCCATGATGGTGACGAACTGCACGTTCGATTCCAGCGGCAGGTTCGCCATGAACAGAATCTGCTGCCCGACGTGATTCACGTCCATGCGCGGCTCGACCGCCATCTGTCCGTAGGGCTGCAACTGCCCGTTGGTGGAGCGTGCCGTCATCGGCGTCAGTGCATTGCCGATGTCGATCTGGCCGGAGCAAATGTCGAATTCGCGGCCGTCCAACCCGATGGATTTCGTAAGCCCGGTCACCGCGTGCTTGGTCGATGTATAAGCCACCGAGCCCGGCCGCGGCACATGTGCGGAGATCGACCCGTTGTTGATGATGCGTCCGCCGCGCGGCGTCTGGTCGCGCATCATGCGGAACGCGGTGTTGGCGCACAGGAACATCGCGTTCAGGTTCACCTGCACCACGCGCAGCCACATCTCGTAGGTAAAGTCGCCAAAGTTCGTGGTCGGCGTGCCACCGCCGGCGTTGTTGAACAGCATGTCAACGCGGCCGAAATTCGATTTGACCTGGGCAAACAGGCTGGCGACCTGGTCCGGGTCGGTCACGTCGGTGGGCACGACCAGCGCCTTGCCGGCGGTCTTCATGCCGGCGGTTTCCTCCAGCATTTCCTTGCGGCGGCCGGCGAGCGCCACCGACCACCCGTCGTTCATCAGCGCGAGCGCCGATGCGCGGCCGATACCTGTACCCGAGCCTGTAACGACGGCAACACCTGCCATGTTTGGTCCTCCCCCTCGATATGAGTTGCTGGCGGCATTGTGGACCGCGGTTGCCCGACGGCCAAGACGGGGAGACAGTCACCCGACCGCCATCCAGGGAAATATCCGATGCCACGGTTCGCCGCGATCGGCCTCGATCACCGCCATATCTACGACCTGACGCAGGGTCTGCTGGATGCCGGCGCCAAGTGCATCGGCTACAATCCGGACACCACGGATCCGCGCGTCCTTGACGGCTTCCGCAAGCGCTTTCCTGACGTGCCGGCCATCGAAACCGCCCGCCTGCTCGACGATCCCACCATCGATTTTGTCGTCATCGCCGCGGTGCCGCGCGACCGGGCGGAGCTCGCCATCGCCGCCATGCGGCGCGGCAAGGACGTGATGGTGGACAAGCCGGGCGTCACCACAGCCGACCAGCTTGCCGACATTCAGCGCACCGTGGCGGAAACCGGCCGCATCTGGTCGATCGCGCTCGGACGCCTTGCCTCACCCGCGCAGCAGGAGGCGCTGCGCATCGTGCGGTCCGGTGAGCTTGGCCGGCTGGTGCATGTCACGTCGCTCGCGCCGCATCGGCTGAACCGTGCGTTACGACCTGCGTGGTTCTTCGATGCGCCGGCCTATGGCGGCATCATCGCCGACATCGGCACGCATTCGATCGACACGTTCCTGGCCTTCGCCGATGCCGACGACGCGGAGATCGCTCACGCCACGATCGGTGCGTTCGGCACCGATCCGCCAGGCTTCGAGGATTTCGCCGAGCTCGTGCTGGCCACGCCTTCGGTGCGCGGTTCCATCAGGCTCGACTGGTTCACGCCGGATGGGTTGCCCACCTGGGGCGATGGCCGATTGTTCCTGGTCGGCACCGAAGGCACGCTGGAGCTGCGCAAGAACCTGGACATCGAGGGCCGCGCCGGCACCGACCACATGTTCGTCGCCAATCGTTCCGCCACGCGCTACGTCGATTGCAGTGCGCTGCCGGTCACGTACTATCGCGACTTCATCGCCGATGTCACCGAACGCACGCAACGCGTCGTGCCGCAGTCGCAGGTGTTCACGGTATGCCGTCTCGCATTGGAAGCGCAGGCGCGCGCGGCCCGGTTCGCCGCGCAACGTTAAATCGCATTCCCTTGGTGAAACGCTGCGGCGCTGCCCCTCGTCATGCCGACCTTTGTCGGCATGACGAGGGGGAGCTGTGCGCCCGACCTGTGGCTTGAGGGCTCAGTTTCTTGCCAGGCGGCCTGGCAATGACTGGCTGCGCAGCCTCAGTGCCGGGCGCGGCTGGGCGGAACGCCGCCCAGTCCCTGCGGCGACTCCCGCTCGCGCCAGTAAGCGCGCAGACCGATCACGCAGGCCGGCAGCAGATCGTCCGCCTTCGCCACGATCTCATCGACGAAGCCGTCCGGAAAGCTGATATCCACCATGCCGATGTCCGGCTGCGCCACGGCGGCGATGACGCCGATCGGGATCAGCAGCATGGCGTATTCCTCGTCCGCCAGCACTGCCTCCCACACGTCCTGCCGCAGGCCGACCGCATGCATGAAGCCGACGGCCCAATCCTCCGAGATGCTGTTGCCGGCGCGGTCCTCCCAGAAGACCGGCGCATAACTGGCGGGAGAATCGTCCAGCCCATCGATGATCTCGTTGTACCGGCCGAGGATTGATCCGAGCACCATGTTCGCCTCGTCCGCATCGGCGAAGCTGGGTTCGTCGCCGCCCCAGATCACCGGCAGGAACTCGCTCGGCGCGATCATCTCCGGGCCGATGACGATGCCGGCCAGGAAACCATCGAGCTGCGACACGTCCATGCACTCGGGCGGCGAACGGTCCGAGAGCAGATAGTCGTTCAGCGCATCGAGATCGACCGGAGCGCCGCCCAGATTCGGATACGACATGAGGCCACCTCCTGCTCTGCGCCGGTAGGCTAGCACGGGCGCGTGTGAATGCCATTTCTCCCCAACCACCGGCCGGAGGATGGGCTGCACCGCCGCCACCACATCGCAAGATTGTCATCCGGCGGCCATTTGGATCGCGATTGCGCGAGGGCTGCCTCAACAATTCCCTGCGAGCCGGCCAGTCCCGCCACAATTCGCGCCGAATTACACCCGCGGCGCGGTCCCGCGATCCGGTGGCCGCCCGAAATGGACCCTTCAACGGAGAAGCCCGCATGAAAGCGTCTCTGCTCGCCCGTGTCGCGCCTGCCCTGCTGCTCAGCAGCGCCCTGGCCGGCGGGCTCGCCCTTCCGAGCTATGCCCAAAGCGCCTCACCCCAGACGGGCGCCACGACTCCCGGTGCCACGGCTCCCGGCTCGATGACCCAGAGCCAGGGCGCCGGTGTGCCGACGACCGGCAGCGCCGCCATGTCGAATGGCAGCAGCATGTCGCAGACGGGCGCCAGCATGTCGCAGAGCGGCGCGGCGGCCTCGGCCGCCCCGGCGGCACAACCCCAGAACATCCAGCAGATGGTGGACCAGCGGATCGCGGATCTGCATTCGCAACTGCACATTACCTCGGCGCAGGAGCCGAAGTGGAACAAGTTCGCCGCGGTGATGCGCAACAACGCAAAGCAGCTCGACCAGGACTACGAGCAGCGCGCCGGCAAGCTGGATTCGATGAACGCGCTGCAGAACATGGAATCCTACGCGCGCATCGAGAAGACCCGGGTGAGCGACGTGGAGAAACTCGTGCCGGCCTTCCGCACGCTCTACGCGTCGCTGTCGCCGCAGCAGAAGCAGACCGCGGACCAGTTGTTCCGTGCCCGCGCGCAGCAGGCGCAGGACCACCGCCAGGCTTCGTCGAAGTAAGCCGAGCTCGACTGATCCACCGCGTGCGGGAGAGCCTGCCCCGGAGCTGATCCGGGGTGGGCGCCCGGCGTCTCGTCCGGGGCACAAGGCGCGGCCCCGTCGTGCGTGCAGCGCCTGACGCGGCCATCTCCCGAGGGCCACGGGTGCGAAGGCAACATGCCGGCCCTTGCCCGCTTAGGAGCCTCCCCCTATAGCGCCCCCGCCACGAGGAGGGACCATGGCCGCCATCACCGAACTCGTTGCCGAGAACCCGGCGCTCGCCCGGCAGGCGGAAATTCTCGCCCGGCCGATGACGCCGGAGCGGCGCATGGCCAACGCCATTCGCGGCCTGGCGATCGACGCTGTGGAAGCGGCGAACTCCGGCCATCCGGGCCTGCCGATGGGCATGGCCGACGTGGCCACGGCGCTGTGGACACGCTTCCTGAAATTCGACGCCGCCGACCCGCACTGGCCGGATCGGGACCGCTTCGTGCTGTCGGCCGGCCACGGCTCCATGCTGCTGTATGCGCTGATCTATCTGACCGGCTATGCCGGCCTGACGATCGACGACATCCGCCACTTTCGCCAGTTGCACTCCCCCGCCGCCGGCCATCCGGAGTTTGGCGAGCACCCGGCGATCGAGACCACCACCGGGCCGCTCGGCCAGGGCTTCGGCACCGCGGTCGGCATGGCGCTGGCCGAGCGCTTGATGGCGGCGCGCTTCGGCCGCTCGCTGGTCGATCACCGCACCTGGGTCGTCGCCTCCGACGGCGACATGATGGAGGGCATCAGCCACGAGGCCGCCGCGCTGGCCGGCCATCTGCGGCTGGAGAAGCTGGCGGTGCTGTACGACGACAACCACGTGTCGATCGACGGCGATACCGCGCTTTCGTATTCCGACGACGTGGTGAAGCGGTTCCAGGCCTATGGCTGGGCCGCCAAGCGGGTCGATGGCCACGATCCGGCGCAGATCAATGCCGCGCTGTCGTTCGCGATGCGCTCGCGCAAGCCGACGCTGATCGCGTGCAGCACGATCATCGGCCTGGGCGCGCCGCACAAGGCGGGCACCTCGGCGGTGCACGGCTCGGCGCTGGGCAAGGACGAAGCCGCTGCGGCGAAGGCGGCGCTGGGCTGGAACGAGCCGCCGTTCGAGGTGCCGCCGGACCTGATGGAGCGGTGGCATGCCGCCGGCAGCCGCGGCGCCACGACGCGCCGGTCGTGGTTGAAGCGGCTGGCCAGGCATTCGCAGCGGGCGGATTTCGAGCGCGCCATTGCCGGCAAGCTGCCGGAGAACTGGCACGAGGCGGTGGCCGCGCTGAAGCAGTCCATCATCGAGCAAAAGCCGAAGATCGCGTCGCGGCAGGCGAGCCAACGCTGCCTGGAGGCGCTGGTGCCGGCGACGCCCGATCTTGTCGGCGGCTCGGCCGACCTGACCGGATCGAACCTGACATTCGTGAAGAACATGGGCAGCGTCGGGCCGGGGATTTACGGCGGGCGCTACATTCATTTCGGCATCCGCGAGCACGGTATGGCCGCCGCGGCCAATGGCATGGCGCTGCACGGCGGGCTGATCCCCTATACCGGCACGTTCTTCGTCTTCACCGACTACATGCGCCCGGCAATCCGCATGGGCGCGATCATGCGCCAGCGGGTGATCCACGTGCTGACCCATGATTCGATCGGCTTGGGCGAGGACGGCCCGACGCACCAGCCGATCGAGCACCTCGCCAGCCTGCGCGCGATGCCGAACCTGCACGTGTACCGCCCGGCCGACGCGGTGGAGACGGCGGAATGCTGGGAGCTGTCGATCCGCCGCACCGACGGTCCCAGCCTGCTGGTGCTGACCCGCCAGGCGCTGCCGACGATGCGCACCGACATCGCGGAGAACCGCTGTGCCCGCGGCGGCTACGTGCTCGCGGAAAGCGGCGGCCCGCGCCAGGCGACGCTGATCGCCACCGGGTCCGAGGTGGCCATCGCGATGGCGGCGCGGGACATGCTGGCGGCGGACGGTATCCACACGGCGGTGGTGACGCTGCCGTGCTGGAAGTTGTTCGAGCAGCAGGACGAGGCGTACCGCGCAGCGGTGCTGGGCGGCGCGCCGCGCATCGGCATCGAGGCGGCCTGCGATTTCGGCTGGGATCGCTGGCTGGGGCCGGACGGCGTGTTCATCGGCATGCACGGGTTCGGTGCGTCGGCCCCGTTCGAGGAGCTCTACAAGCACTTCGGCATTACCCCGGAAGCCATCGCTACGGCCGTCCGCAAGCGGATCGGATAGCCCGGCGAGCGACGAGTAGAGAGCAGAGAACGAAGAGTAGAGAGCAGAAGGTCCCCCCTCCCCTTGAGGGAGGGGGTTAGGGGGAGGGGTCGAGGCGCCGAAATCGACCCCTCCCCCTAAC
>DASXFW010000142.1:0-4451 GCA_036489395.1 Acetobacteraceae bacterium
CTTGGCCGAAGCAATCTCCCGGAGAGATTGCTTCGGCCAAGCGGCCTCGCAATGACAGGGGGGGGCGAGGCCCGGCCTTTCCGTCGAGCCCGGCCATGACGGGTTGGTGCGTATCAGTGCCCGCCGAGCTGTTGCAGCAGCGGCCGCAGCGCGTCCAGTTCCGCGCCGAACCCCGCCCAGTCGCCGGCCTTCAGGTGCTCGATCGCCTTGTTGTAGTGCTGCAGTGCCTCGCGCGCCGCCGAGCCGATCGGCCCAACCGCCGCGGCTGCGGCAGGCGCCGTCACCGCCGGGATCGCATGCTGGAACAGCGCGGCCAAAGCCTCAGGCAGCGTGTTCTCCATCACCACGCGATCGCCGTACGCCGCGATCACCCGCTTCAATTCCGGCAACTGTCCGGACTCCGCGCGCAGATACAGCGGCGTGACGTACAGCAGCGAGTTGTCGATCGGCACGACCAGCAGGTTGCCGCGGATCACCCGCGATCCCATCTGGTTCCACAGCGAGATCTGCTGGGAGATTTCGGTGTTCTGGTTGATCCTCGCCTCGATCTGGAACGGCCCATAGACCAGTTTGTCCTTGGGAAATTCATAGACCAGCAGCTTGCCGTATTCCGGCAGGTCGCAGCGCGCGGCCAGCCAGGCGATCATGTTCTCACGCTGGCTCGGCGCCATCGGCAGCATCAGGAAGAACTCGGTATTCGTCTCGTCAGGCAGCCGCATCATCATATAATACGGCTCCATCCGCGTGCCCTGCTCGGTGCTGTTGCCGCCGGGCATGGTGATCGGCTCGCGCGGGAACTGCCACAGGTCCTCGCGGTTGTAGAACACCTCCGGCGCGGTCATGTGATAGGCGCGGTATTGCAGGGCCTGGATGTAGAACAAGTCCTCCGGATAGCGGATGTGACGCTGCAGATCGGGCGGCATGGCGCTCAGCGGCTGGAACATGCCGGGAAAGATGTGCTCGTAAGTTCTGACGATCGGATCGGTCGGGTCCGCCACATAGAACGACACGGTGCCGTTGTAGGCGTCGATCACCACCTTCACCGAATTGCGGATGTAATTGAGGTCGGTGCCTTCCTGCGGCTGCGAATACGGGAACCAGTCGCTGGTGGTGTAGGCGTCCTGCATCCAGTACAGCCGCCCGCCGCTGACCACCATATACGGGTCGTGGTCCAAGTGCAGGTACGGCGCCAGCGTGCGCACGCGGTCCTGGATGTCGCGATGCAGCAGGATGCGGCTTTCGGGCGTGATATAGCGGCTGAGCAGGATGTTGACGTCGTTATAGTACCACGCGAACAGCGAACGCCAGGCGGCATTGCCGATGGGGATGCCGTCGGTGCCGGCGTACGATGCATAGACGTTGTCGGCACCCTTGGGATAGTCGAACTCGGGCGTGCTGGTCTTGACGATGACGTAGCCCGGCATGTTCTGGCCGAAATAGATGCGCGGCTGGGTTATGGGCGGGCCGCCGGCCGCCACCGGCGGAATGTCCCGCAGGTAGAAGTTCGGCAGTCCCTCGCTGGTTTTTTGTGTAACCGGCGACATAACCACGCCGTAGCCGTGGGTGAACAGCAGATGCAGGTTGACCCAGGTCTGCGCGTTGGAGGACAGCATGGAGGGCGCGATCTCACGCGGCGACAGCATCACCTGCTGGTACGTGCCGTTCAGATGATAGCGGTCCACATCGACGTCCAGGAACCGGTAATAGGTGCGGATCTCCTGCAACTGCGCATAAGTATCCATCAACGGCCGCCAATCCCACAGCCGGATGTTGTCCACCGTGCCGGGATCCGCCTGCAACGACTGATAGGTCAGATCTTGCTCGACCGGGTACGGCTTCACCGTGATCCTGTCGAGGTTGTACGCTTCGCGCGTGAGGGCGATGTCGCGCTGCAGGTACGGCGTTTCCAGTTGCAGCTCGCTCGGCTTGACGAAGAAGCGTTCGAACACGCCGGGGAGCACCACGTCGAACACCAGCGACGTGCCGAACACCAGTACGACAGACGCAATGACCAGACGGTGGGTGCGCAGCACCACGTTGGCCCAGGCCAGCAGCGCGGCGATAACAGAGAAAGCGATCAGCACCCACAGCACGGGCAGTTCGACATGCACGTCGGTGTAGGCCGCGCCGACCACGACTCCATTGTCGTTGTACAGCAGCAGATAGCGGTCCAGCACATAGGACCACGCCTTCAGCGCCAGGCCGAACCCCAGCAGCGCGGAGCCGTGCGCAACGGTGGTGGAAGCGATGCGCCGCGTCCGGCTGTCGAGATCGATGCCGCCGAGCAGGAAATAGATCGCGCCGGCCATGGCCACGGCGATGACCAGGATCAGCAGCAGCCAATCCTTCAGCGCGACGTAGGCGGGCAATGAGAAAAGATAAAATCCGATGTCCTTGCCGAATAACGGATCGGTCTGGCCGTACGGCACCTGGTGCAGGAAGCCCAGCACCAGGGTCCACTGGCCGATCTCGCCGAGCGCGACCAGCAGGCTGATGACAAGGACCGCGCCCAGCGCGATCAGCCGCCAGACGAACAGGGGAAACTCCGGGACGAGCGCGGCGGCGGGCGAGGACGGCAGCGCCTCGATGGTGGACAGGCGACGGTCGGCGGCGGCGACCAGCCGCACCGGCCGCGGTATCGCGTAATGCAGGGCGAAGGCGGCGTTGACCCACAGCAAGATCGCGGTCGCGGCGAACACCGCGACGAACAACGCGGCCTTGGTGAGGAACACGGTCCAGAACACCGCCGCATAACCGACCGAGGCGAACCAGGCCCAATCCACCACCACGCCGCCGGCACGCGCCAGCAGGAAGATCAGGACCAGACAGACGCCAATGATCGCGCCAATCGATTTCCGGCGCATGCTTCCCCCCGCCGAATCCGGCGACACACGCAATAGCACCGCCCGGCGCTTGCACGAAGCGTTAAGGAAATCGGTGGATACTCATGCCCCGGCGTGAATGGATGGCACAGGGGTGGCTGACGCACCGCAACGCGAGCTGATCAAGCCGACCGCGGCGCAGCGGACCGAGCTGATCCGCCGCCACGGCTTGTTCCGCGCCTCACGCGACGGCGGGCGGCGGCTGGTGCTGGCGAACGCCGACCTGTCGCACGTGGACCTGGCCGGGCAGGATTTGTCGCATGCCGATTTCACCGGCTCGACGTTCTACGGCGCCAACCTGAGCGGCTGCCGGTTCGACAGCGCCACGGTGTTCGCCTGCGATTTCCGCCAGGCGAACCTGGCCAATGCCAGCCTGATCCGCGCCGACCTGCGCGGCTGCCATTTCGCCGGCGCCATCCTGATCGGGGCGAATTTGTTCGAGGCCGACCTGCGCGAGGGCATCCACGTCTCGCGCGACCGCCACGGCGAGTATCACACGCTGGCGCCAGAGGACCGGCCGACGGCGATCTCCGGCGCGGATTTCTCCGGCGCCAATCTGACCAACGCCAGCCTGTCCGGCGCGATCGCCGTGAAGACCGACTTTTCCGACGCGATCATGCGCGGCTGCAAGCTGATCCGCGCGCATGTGCGGGGCGCGAATTTCTCCGGGTGCGACCTGGAGGGCGCGGATTTCGCGCAGGCCGACACGCGCGAGGCGTGCTTCCGTGGCGCGGTGATCGCCGGCGCCCGGTTCGATTTCGCCGACATGGCCGGCGCCGATATGCACGACGTGCTGTCGGATGCGCCGCACGGGCATATGCTGAGCGAGCTGGACGTCGGGCTCGACGAGCTGCTGCACCGCCACGCCGCGTTCATCGCCAGCGGCGGGCGGCAGGGCGCTCCGCTGGATTTCAGCGGCTTCGACCTGCGCAGCGCGGGTTCCCTGGCCGGCACGTGTCTGACGATGGCGACGGCGCGCGGGGCGGTGTTCTACGGCATCGATCTGTCCGGCGCGGCGATGCAGGCGGCGAAATGCGCCGATGCGGATTTTCGCAATTGCCGGTTCGACGGCGGCGACCTGCGCGGGATCGCGATGCCGGGGGCGCTGCTGAACAATGCCTCGCTGCGGGAGGTGAATCTGCGGCCCCTGCGGCTTGAAGGCCAGCGGCTGATCCCGGCGGATCTGACCCGCGTGCGGCTCCGGCATGCCGATCTGACCGGGGCGAAGCTGCGCGGGGCGCTGCTGGCCGGGGCTGACCTGTCGTTCGCCGATCTGACCGGCGCCGAGCTGACGGAAGCCGATCTCGCCGGCGCCCGGCTGTTCTCGTGCAAGGTGTCGCGTGCGCAGGTCGCGACGGCGCGGAATGCGGCGACGGCGGTGGGGCTGGGGTGATGGCTGTCATTGCGAGTTGGCCACCGGCCTTCGGCCGACCCGCGACTGGATGAAACGGCGTCGGCGACCTGACGTAGGTTCCCCCCTCCCCTTGAGGGAGGGGTTGGGGGAGGGGTCGATGCTTACGTTTCGACCCCACCCCCGAAACCCCACCCACAAGGGGTGGGGGGGGCCGT
>DASXFW010000204.1:0-10794 GCA_036489395.1 Acetobacteraceae bacterium
GTACCTGTTGTGTCATGGCCGGGCTTGGCCCGGCCACCCACGACTGTGCCCCGGCCGGCAAAGGAAAGACGTGGGTGGCCGGGACAAGCCCGGCCATGACACGGGTAGTTTCTTGTTAGGCCGCTTGGCCGAAGCAATCTCCCCCGGGAGATTGCTTCGGCCAAGCGGCCTCGCAATGACCGATAGACCCTCGCCGCCAGGGAGACTCCACATGCCGCGTCGCCTGATCGACATTTCCTCGCCGCTGAAGTCGGGGATCAAAAGCGATCCGCCGCACATGCTGCCGCAGATCGAATACTTCGATCACCACGCCACGGCGCCCGCCATGGCCGAGTACATGGGCATCAGCATCGATCAACTGCCGGACGGCGAATACGCGGCAGTTGAGAAAGTAACGATCAGCACGCACAACGGCACGCACCTCGACGCGCCATATCATTTCTTCTCCACCATGAACCACGCGCTCAAGCCGGGCGGGGAGCCGTCCTGGCGGATCGACGAAGTGCCGCTGGAATGGTGCTTCCAGCCCGGCGTTAAGCTGGATTTCCGCCATCTGCCCGACGGCTATCTCGTCACGCCAGCCGACGTGGAAGCCGAACTGAAGCGCATCGGCCACACGCTGCGCCCGCTGGAGATCGTCGTCGTCAACACCGCGGCCGGCGCGAAATACGGCCAGGACGACTATGTCGATTCAGGCTGCGGCATGGGCAAGGCGGCGACCATGTGGCTGCTCGAGCGCGGCGTGCGGCTGACCGGCACCGACGCGTGGAGTTGGGACGCGCCGTTCTCCTTCACCCGCCGCAAGATCGCGGAAACCGGCGACGCGTCGCTGATCTGGGAAGGTCACCGCGCGGGACGGGAGATCGGCTATTCGCACCTGGAGAAGTTGCACAACCTGGAAGCCCTGCCGGCGGATGGATTCGACGTGGTGTGCTTTCCCGTGAAGGTGCACCGCGCCTCGGCGGGATGGACGCGTGCGGTGGCGATCCTGCCGGGATAGCCGCGCGACCTCGCACGTTCCCGTCATCCACGCGGAGGCGGGGATCCAGGCCCGCTGGATTCCCGCCTCCGTGGGGGTGATGAGCTTCCTACCCCAGCAGTTCCAATGCCGCCCGCGACAGCGCCTGCACGCCGAAGCCAATGCAGCGTTCGTCCGGCTGGTACGCCGAATTGTGCAGCTTGTCCGCCCGCCCCGGCTGCGAGGACCCGACGCGCAACTGGAAGCCGGGCACCAGGTCCGCCATCAGCGCGAAATCCTCGCCGCCCAGGCTGGCCTGGCCTTCCTCCGCCACGTCGCCGAACTGCTTGCGCACCGCGGCGACCGTCGGTTCCAGCACGCGGTCGTCGTTGCGCAGCAGCGGCACGCCGCGGCGGTAGTCCACGTCGCATGTCACGCGCATGCCTTCCAGCATACCGGCCGACAGGCGCTTGATCGCCGCCTCGGCCGCATCGCGCGCCTGCGGGTGCAGCGTGCGGACGGTGCCTTTGATGACGCATGAGTCGGGGATGATGTTGTAGGTGGTGCCGCCCTGGATCGCGCCGACCGTGACGACCGCCGGATGCACCGGATTCACCTCACGCGAGACGATGGTTTGCAACTGCGCGACCAGCATCGCCGCGGCGACCAGCGGATCGATCGTGGTGTGCGGATAGGCGGCGTGGCCGGACTTGCCGCGCACGACGATGTCGAAACGATCGCTGGCGGCCAGCGCTGCGCCGTGCACGAAGCCGAAGCGGCCGGCCGGCATGTCCGGATGGTTGTGGAAGCCCAGCGCCATGTCGATCTTCGGGCCGTCCATCACGCCGTCCCGGATCATGGCCGCCATGCCGCCGAGGCCTTCCTCGGCCGGCTGGAACACCAGCTTCACCGTGCCGGCGAGCTGCGGCGCCAGGTCCTTCAGCACCTCGGCGACGCCGAGCAGCGTGGTGGTGTGGATGTCGTGGCCGCAGGCGTGCATGAGGCCGGGCCTGGTGCTCGCCCAGGGCAGGCCGCTGGTCTCCTGGATCGGCAGCGCGTCCATGTCGGCGCGGATGGCCAGCACCGGGCCGGGCCGGCCGCCCTCGATCAGCCCGACCACGCCGGTGTTGCCGATGCCGGTCTGATGCGGGATGCCGAGCCGGGCCAGCTCGCGCGCGACCACGCCGGCGGTGCGCACCTCCTCCATGCCAAGTTCTGGATGGGCGTGGATGTCGCGGCGGATTTCGATGAGCTGCGGCTCGATCCGCTGCGTCAGCTCGCGGATCGCGGTGGTGGGATCATTGGGGAGGGACATGGCCAGCCTTCGTGGTTTGTGGCCGGCATCATGTTGGTCGCGAGGCTTCGCGGCAAGCTTCTAGGCGCCGACCCAGCGCACCCAGGAACGGGTGCGGCGCAGCGCCTCGGCCGAAGCGGCCGTCAGGCGCCAGGGGGGTTCCTCGTCGGAGGTGACGCGCTGGACGCGCAGGCAGGACGTGCAGCGGATGGACCGGTCGGCGCGGTCAGGCGTGATCAGCATGCGCGCGCCGCAGTGGGCGCACGGGCTGGTGCGGGTGGGGTTCCGGTGGGCTTCTTGAATCACCTGCGTGAGCAGGGCACCCCCGGTCATCGTGAACGGCAGACAGCGCATTGCCGAACCTCTTGATGTTGCAAGAACTATACGGGAAACGGCACGGTTGGCAATGGGGCAGCAGGAGTTCAGGCCGTGGGCTGAGCGTCGGCAACCCGCGTCGAAACGGCCTTGTCATCCACCGCCCGCCACACTCGATCGCGACATCAGCAGGCGTTGGGGTGCTGCGGCTATGAAGCTCGTCACAGTCTTCGACGCATCCGATCCGAGCTTCTTCGGATACTGGTGGTTCCCGTCATTCGGACTGCTGTTCGTTGGCGTCGGGTTTCTGCTCGTGTTCCGGCCCGCGCACATGCAACACCTCACGCCCAGCGGCCTGCAAGGCATGGCCCGGCGAATCTTCAGCCTGTGCATTTTTGTCTTTGCGATGCTCTGGACGGCCCTCGCCTCCACGGTCGCCTTCACGCAGTATTGGTTCGCGGCATCCGAGCTGACCGCCGGCCGGTACTCCGTGGTTGAAGGACCCGTCACCCACTTCGTGCCGATGCCCTATGGCGGTCACGCCGACGAAAGTTTCGTGGTGGAAGGCCACCGGTTTGCTTACTCGGACTATGTCATGACCCCTGGGTTTCATAATTCCGCATCACATGGCGGGCCGATCCGCGAGGGGCTGTACGTGCGCATCGCCTATGTCGGGAACACGATCCTGCGGGTGCAAATCGCCCGTGAGGGTGCGGGCGGCGGGTAGTCGCGATCGCTTGGCCGCGTCCCTCGCACGTCCGTGTTAAAGGCCTGCAACAGAACGAACCGCGCGAACGTTACGAGGGGTACAACCGGGCCGCCCGGTTGCGATTATGCAGTTTGGTTGCAAACGCGATCGTCTCGTGCAGATCGCATCTCAGCCCTCGCTCGATCCGCAAACCCATGTTACGCTCGGTACCGCCCTGTAACCCAGGGATGACCGAGCCGGCCGGATGACGGTCTCTCAGTCGTCCGGACCGGCCCCGAATCGCTGCCCACACAGGTCAGCGACAAACCGCCGACGCGTCACTCGCCGCCGCAAAGAAGCAGTACGCAACAGGGAGTTCTTCACCATGGCCAATCGCGCCACGACGTCCGCCGTACCCTGGCACCGCACCCTCAACCGACAGCAATGGCGCGTCCTCGCCGCGGCCAACGTCGCCTGGTTGTTCGACGGTTTCGAAATCTTCGCCTTGTTCCTAACCGTCGGCTTTGCGGTGCATCAACTGCTTCCCGCAGGCGAGGCAGCGCAGACGCCGCGCTTCGCCGGCTACGTCCTGGCCGCAACCGTGTTCGGCTGGGCCACCGGCGGCGTGATCGGCGGCATCATCGCCGACTACATCGGCCGCAAACGCACGATGATCCTCACCATCCTGGCCTACTCGCTTACCACCGGCCTTAGCGCCGTCGCGTGGAACTGGGAATCCTTCGCGCTGCTGCGCTTCCTGGTCGGCGTCGGCATCGGCTCGGAATGGGCGACCGGCGCGTCTATCGTCTCTGAGGTGTGGCCCGACCACGCGCGCGGCAAGGGCGGCGGCATGCTGCAGGCGGGCGCCGGATTCGGCGGACTGGCCGCCTCCCTGGTTTGGTTGGGCATCGGTGGCCTCGGCCCGAATGCTTGGCGCTACATGTACCTTGTCGGCGCGCTGCCGGCGCTCATCACCCTGTGGGTCTGGCGCACCATCCCGGAATCGCCGCGCTGGGAGAACGCGAACGCACGCCGTCAGGAGGCGCGAGAACTCCGCCGACGCGGCGTCACGCTTGCGGGAGAACATGCGGCGATGACGCGGTTTACGGTGGTCGATCTGTTTTCCGATCGAAGCGTGCGCGGCCGGCTGATCGTCGCCTGCGTGCTGATGCTGTCGGTGACGTTCGGCTTCTGGGGAGTCGCGACATTCGTGCCGACCTACGTCGCCTCGGTCGCCCGCGCGCAGGGCCTGGACGCGGCGCACTACGCCGCGATCGCCGGCATACTCTACACCGGCGTGCAGATCTTCGGCTTCGTCGCGCTGGGCTTCCTGGCCGACGCGATCGGCCGCAAGCCGACGACGATGATCTGGTACGCGATGTCGCTGGTCCTCACCCCCGTCGTCTATCTCTGGACCCACACGATGTGGGCGCTGCTGCTCGCCGTCACGGTGTTCGGCTTCTTCAGCGGCGGCATCTGGGCCTGGGCACCGATCTGGCTGCCGGAGTTGTTCCCGACGCGCATGCGGGGCACCGCCGTCGCGTTCTGCTTCAACGCGCCGCGCTGGGTCGCCGCGTCAGGGCCGCTGATCGCCGGGACGCTGATCGTCGGGCTCGGCGGCTTCGGGCCGGCGGCAACGCTCGTCGGGTTGTTCTTCGCGGTGGGCGTGCTGGCGGCGCCGTTCCTGCCGGAGACCAATGGCCAGCCGCTGCCGGACACGTTGGAGCCGGACGTGCGGCTGGCGGGCGCGGCTGAGTCCGGCACAGCGTAGCGGCGGGATCCGCTCCGGTATTGGTCGCATCGGAATGACACCACTCACGACGAGGCGTCGCCGGCCGCCGTTACCGGCGGCTCGCGTGCTGATCCTCGGGTTGGCTGTGATGCGGGGCGGCCGCATCGCTGTCCTCCGGCGCATGACCTGCCCAGGTCGCGGCCCAAACCCGGGCCGTGTGATGCACGGACCCGGTGACGGCGCGCGAGCCGGCGGGCGAGAATGCAACGGAAGTGACCGCGCCCGTATGCCCGGCGAGGGTCACCAAACGCTCGCCCGTGGCGGCGTCCCACAGCCGCGCCGTAGCGTCCTCGGAGCCAGTCAGCACATGCGTGCCATCCGGCGAAAACGCGACAGTGGTGATTGGCCCGGTATCGCCGGCGAAGCTCGCCGCGACCACACCGGTGGCCGCCTCCCATAGGCGCGCCGTGTCGTCGGCGGACCCGGTGAGGACTTCCTTGCCGTCGGGCGAGAACGCCACGGCTGTGATGCGATCCCGGTGTCCATCGAAGGCCGTCAGTAGCTTGCCGTTGGCGACATCCCATAACTGCGCGGTCTGGTCGTCGGAGCCGGTGAGTACGCGCCTCCCGTCCGGCGAGAATGCAACCGCGGCGACGGCGCCGGTGTGTTCCCCGAGGGTCGCCGCAGCCTTGCCGGTGGCGGTGTCCCACAGGCGCGCCGTTTGGTCGTCGGAGCCGGCGAGGGCGAGCTTGCCATTGGGCGAGAATGCCGTGGAATCGAGCGGGCCGGTGTTGCCGCGCAGGACCATGGACGCGCCACGGCTGAACGCATCGGCACGCCCAATCAGGCCGGTCCATGCGCCGCTATTGTCGCCGGTCTGCCGATGCTCGAGATCGGAAACAAGCTGCTGGCCGCCCGGGATGAGGTCCTGCCAGATGCGGTAGCCGCCCCACAGGCTACCGGTCGTCCACAGCACGATCGCCACGGTCCTTCCCACCATCTTCGTGAGCCAGCGTCGCTGGGCACGCCTGACGGCGTCCCGTACACGCTCGCGCTCCGCGTCGTATCGTTCCCGCTGGACGTGCCTTGCCTGCTCCTTATGCGCGAGCGCGGCAGCTCTGGCTTCGCTTGCGGCCAGGAACGCGCGCAGCGGCGCAGTCAGCTCAGGTGTGTCCTGCCCGCGCCGCGGCGAGCTCAGCACCGTTCAGTAGCAGATCGCCGGCGAACCCGGTGCCGCTGTCGCTGGCCTGCCACCGCGCGGCCGCTTCAGTCAGGCGGGTGTGCTCGGCGTCCATTCGACATCCCGCCGAGGCGTCGTCAACGGTTCACGCGACGGCCGCGTGAACCTCGGTTCATTGTTGATGATGCTGGCCTCGGACACCGCGTCTCCACGATCATTGCAGATTCGTTTCTATAACAGGACGCCACCATGGCCGATGTCAACAGGAAGCATTGCACGTCCAGGACGAACGGGTGGACCGCGAGACGGTCGGGCTTCCGCGCCGGGGCAGGCTCCGACGCCTGCCAGGAAGCAGCGCCCGCTGACCTTTGTTCACGCTGCTTTGGTGCCCGCCGGGGGAGTCGAACCCCCACGCCTTTCGGCTTCGGATTTTAAGTCCGCTGCGTCTGCCATTCCGCCAGGCGGGCACGGGCGGCCGTTATAGCAGCCGATCGACCGCGCGAAATCGCTCCGCCGGCCCCAGCTCACGCCATTGGCACCGCCACCTCACCGGCCGGTGATGCATGATGCCCCGGTGCGCAGAGGATTGGGAGGCTTTGCGATGATGACCCCGGGACTGATCGCCCTGCAGAGCGCCGGAGACCCCAGGCAGACCGCGGACCGCCTGGGGGCGGCATTGCAGGCGCGCGGCCTGACCGTGTTCGCCCGCATCGACCACGCCGCCGGTGCCGCTGCGGCCGGCCTGTCGCTGCGCCCTGCCGAGGTGTTCATCTTCGGCAATGCCCGCGGCGGCACGCCGCTGATGCAGGCGGCGCAGACCATTGGCATCGACCTGCCGCTGAAGGCACTGATCTGGCAGGATGCGATGGGCGTGACGTGGCTCGGCTACAACGACCCGGAGTGGCTGGCGCAGCGTCACGGCGTCGGAGCCTCGGCGGAGGCCGCCGTCGCGGCGATGACCGGCATGCTGGCCGCCGTTGCGAGGGTGGCAACCGCCGCGCCGGCCTGACGATCCTCAGCCTGGCAACGTGCACGCGATGTCGAGCGCGCGGCGGATCAGGTTCTCGCTCGCCTCCGGCGTGCGGAACGCGGAATGCGCGGACAACGTCACGTTCTCCAGTCGCGTCAGCGGATGGTCGGCGGGTAGCGGCTCGGTGTGGAACACGTCCAGCGCGGCGTGGCGCAGTCGGCCGTCCTGCAACGCAGCGATCATCGCCGCCTCATCGACGATGGCACCGCGCGCGGTGTTCACCAGGATCGCGCCCGGGCGCATGCGGGCAATCCGTTCCGCGCTCAGCAGCCCGCGCGTTTCGTCGGTCAGCAGCAGGTGCACCGACAGCACGTCGCTCTCCGCCAGCAGCGTGTCGAGATCGACGAACGTCACCCACGGCGCGCTTTTGGCGGAGCGGTTCCACGCCAACACCCGCATGCCGGAGCCATGCGCGATACGCCCGACCTCCGCCGCGATGCCGCCATACCCCAGCAGCCCGAGCGTCTTGCCGGTGAGTTGCGGCCCTTCGGTGCGCAGCCAGTTGCCGGCACGCACGGCACGGTCCATTCGCGCGATGCCCCGCGCCGCAGCCCACATCAGCGCAATCGCGTGCTCTGCTACAGCGGTGTCGCCGTAGCCCTTGATGATGTGCACTGTGATGCCGAGCTCGGCGAGTTCCTCGGGGTGCATGTAGCTGCGCGCACCGGTGCCGAGGAAGACGATGTGCTTCAAGCCGGTGCAGCGGCGCATGATATCGGTCGGCATCTGGCTGTGGTCGTCCAGCACGAAATCATACCCCACCAGCAGTCCCGGCAATTCTTCCGGCAGCACCGTATCCTGCTCGCGCACCGTGACCGGCGGGTCGGTCGGGCGCACGACGCGCTGGAACACGTCGGCCAGGTCATCGACGGCGTCCAGGAACAGGCCCTTCATGCGAGACTTCTCCCGTGGCGGCGGGCGAGTCTGCGCTGGCGAACGATGCCGCGGCAAGCGGCCAGCCGGCCTGGAAACGAGACCGTAGAAAATCATTACAGAATCGCTGCAAATATCGGAGTTTCAGGCAATGCGGCGGCAAAAATTACTGTACTCGCGTCTTGTTCGTGCCAACGAGGAAATGCTTCGGGGAGTAGGCGATCATGACGCGCTTGAAGGTTCTGGCGGGCGCCCGCCTGCTGTTCGCCGGCCGGTCCGCTCGGGCGGCCGCCGGACCGAATCTGGTGCTCAACGGCACGCTCGCCGGGTACCACCGGCGTGCCCGAGTCGCCCGAGTCAGCCTCAAGCGACCATGTGTTAGTGCAGCAACCCCGCCAGCACCGCCAGCAGCAGCAGCGCCACGATGTTGGTGATCTTGATCATCGGGTTCACCGCCGGCCCCGCCGTGTCCTTGTACGGATCGCCGACCGTATCCCCCGTCACCGCCGCCTTGTGGGCGTCGGAGCCTTTGCCGCCGTGGTGGCCTTCCTCGATGTACTTCTTCGCATTGTCCCACGCGCCGCCGCCCGAGGTCATGGAGATCGCCACGAACAGACCCGTAACGATCGTGCCCAGCAGCATCGCGCCCAGGGACGCGAACGCCGCCGCCCGGCCGGCGATCAGGTCGATCACCACCCACAGCACGATCGGCGCCAGCACCGGCAGCAGCGACGGGATCAGCATTTCGTGAATCGCCGCGCGGGTCAGCAGATCGACCGCCTTGCCGTATTCCGGCTTGCCGGTGCCTTCCATGATGCCGGGGATTTCGCGGAACTGCCGCCGCACTTCCACCACCACGGCGCCGGCCGCGCGGCCGACCGCGGTCATGCCCATCGCGCCGAACAAATACGGCAGCAGGCCTCCGATGATCAGGCCGATCACCACGAACGGGTTCTGCAGCGTGAAGTCCACATGCAGCGTAGGGAAGTAGTGTGTCAGGTCCTGTGTATAGGCCGCGAACAACACCAGGGAGGCCAGCCCCGCGGAGCCGATCGCGTAGCCCTTGGTCACCGCCTTCGTGGTGTTGCCGACCGCGTCCAGCGCGTCGGTGGTCTTGCGCACGTCGGCGGGCAGGTCGGCCATCTCGGCGATGCCGCCGGCGTTGTCGGTGACGGGACCGTAAGCGTCCAGCGCCACGATCATGCCGGCGAGCGACAGCATCGTGGTCACCGCCACGGCGATGCCGAACAAGCCGGCGACCAGGAAGGTGACCAGGATGCCGACGCAGATGACGATGGCCGGCAGCGCGGTGGCCTCCATCGAGATCGCCAGGCCCTGGATGACGTTGGTGCCGTGGCCGGTGGTGGAGCTTTGCGCGATCGACCGCACCGGGCGGTATTCCGTCGCGGTGTAGTATTCGGTGATCCAGACCAGGGCGCCGGTCACCGCCAGACCGACCAGTGCGCAGCCGAACAAGCGGAGGCCGCTCACCGCGCCTCCGCTCGCCAGCGGCAGCGCGGTGTGGAAGCCGACAAACCACTCGATGATGATGGCTATGCCGATCACCGACAGCGCGCCGGTGACGATCAGCCCGCGGTACAGCGCCTTCATGATGCCGTTGTCCGGCCCAAGCTTCACGAAATACGTGCCGACGATCGACGTAAGAATGCAGATCGCGCCGATGCCCAGCGGCAGCATCAGCAGATGGTCGCGGTCGGCGCCAGTGAACTGGATCGCCGCCAGCAGCATGGTGGCGACGATGGTGACGGCGTAGGTCTCGAACAAGTCGGCGGCCATGCCGGCGCAGTCGCCGACGTTGTCGCCGACGTTATCGGCGATGACGGCGGGGTTGCGGGGGTCGTCCTCGGGGATGCCGGCCTCGACCTTGCCGACCAGGTCGGCGCCCACGTCGGCGCCCTTGGTGAAGATGCCGCCGCCGAGCCGGGCGAAGATCGAGATCAGCGAACCGCCGAAGCCGAGCGCGACCATCGCCTCCAGCACGTTGCGAAGCTGGTCGTCGGTGATGTCGGCGCCGTAGCCGCTGCGCAGGATCAGATAGTAGATCGATACGCCGAGCAGCCCTAGGCCGACGACCAGCATGCCGGTGACGGCGCCGGCCTTGAAGGCGATGCCGAGGCCGGCGGCGAGGCCCTGCTTGGCCGCCTGGGCGGTGCGCACGTTGGCGCGGACCGAAACGTTCATGCCGATATAGCCGGCCGCGCCGGACAGCACCGCGCCGATCAGGAAGCCGATCGCGACGTGGATGCCGAGAAACAGGCCGAGCACGATCAGGATGACCACGCCGACGATGGCGATGGTGCGATACTGGCGGTTGAGGTAGGCGCTGGCGCCTTCCTGCACGGCACTGGAAATTTCCTGCATGCGGGCGGTGCCGGCATCGGCGGCGAGGACCTGTCGGCTGGTGATCAGCCCGTAGATCAACGCGAGCACGCCGCAGGCGATGATCAGGATGTCGGCCAAATGCATCTAGTCGTTTCCTTGCTGGGAGCGAGCCGGCCGCCACATTCGGGAGCCAGCCCGGCAGGGACGGGGTGGGGGCGGCGGTATGCCAGATGCCGGAATGACAGGCAAATCGTCCAGGAAGGTTACGGGCTTCGCCCCTTTGACCCCACCAAGAGGCTCTGCCTCTTGGAACTCCGCCAAGGGCATAGCCCTTGGAACCCTTACTTGGCTGGGATGGAGGGGAGGGGCATCGGGCCGGTC
>DASXFW010000220.1:0-7744 GCA_036489395.1 Acetobacteraceae bacterium
TGAGGGAGGGGGCCAGGGGGAGGGGTGCGTACATCCACCGACCGCGGATGTACGCACCCCTCCCCCAACCCCTCCCTCAAGGGGAGGGGGGAACCTACGTCAAGCGGGCGACGCCGTTTTATCCAGGGGCGGGTCGGCCAAAGGCCGGTGGCCAACTCGCAATGCCAAGGGGCCCCAGTTTCTTGCTTCGTCGCTTCGCTCCGCGCAATGACAGTGCGCCGTACTGACAGGGTTGCGTACGCCACGGTTGCCACCCACGCCGCCACATGACAAGAGGCAACAATGCCTCCCGAAATCCCCACCATGCGGCGAGCCAACGCCGGCCAATCCTATGCCGCGGCTGCAACGGCCGAGGTCATCCACACACCGCACGTCGCAGTGCGCAGATCATTGGTGCTGGCCGCCTGCATCATGGCGACCTTCATGGCCGCGGTGGAAAGCACCATCGTTGCCACCGCCATGCCCACCATCATCGCCGATCTCGGCGGCTTCAACCTGTTCTCTTGGGTGTTCGCGGTCTATCTGCTGAGCCAGGCGGTCGCCATTCCGATCTACGGCCGGCTTGCCGACATCTATGGCCGCAAGCGCATGTTCTATGTCGGCGCCGGTTTGTTCCTGATCGGCTCTACGCTCTGCGGCTTCGCGCCGAACATGATCTGCCTGGTCGTGTTCCGCATGCTGCAAGGCTTCGGCGCCGGCGGCGTGCAGCCGATCGCCATGACAATCTGCGGCGACATCTACACGCCGTCCGAACGTGCGCGCGTGCAGGGACTGATCTCGTCCGTGTTCGGCGTCGCGGCCGTGGCGGGGCCATCGCTCGGCGCGTTCCTGGTAGAGCATGTCGGCTGGCGCACGGTGTTCTGGGTGAACATTCCGATCGGCGCGTTGGCACTGATCATGATCACCGCGTTCCTGCATGAGCACATAGAAAAACGCACGCACCAGGTGGATTACCTGGGCTCTCTGCTGATGATGCTGGCGATCGCCTCGCTGATGCTCGTACTGGTGCAAGGCGGCACCCTGCCGCGTCCCATCGCGATCGGTGCCGGTGTGCTGGGCGTTGTGCTGCTGGCCACGTTGCTGGTGCACGAGGCGCGCACGCGCGAGCCGATGCTGCCGCTGGAGCTTTGGCGCGACCGGGTCATCGTTATCGGCAGCGTCGGCGGCGGATTGGCCGGTGCGGTCATGATGGGCGTGGCGGCGTTCCTGCCGTCATACGTGCAGGGCGCGCTGGGACGCGCACCGATCGTGGCGGGTCTGGTGCTGGGTGCGATGTCCGTAAGCTGGGCGGTCGCCAGCATCTTCGGCGGCCGCCTGATGGATCGCACGAGCTATCGCCTCAGCGCCGTGCTGGGTGCGCTGTCGCTGTTGGCCGGATCGCTGGTGTTGGTGACTCTAACACCGCTGCGCGGCGTGCCGTGGGCCACCACAGGCTCGCTGGTGATGGGCGTCGGCATGGGGCTGTGCAACACGGCGTTCATCGTGTCGATCCAGGCGGCGGTGCCGTGGCGGCAGCGTGGCGCGGCGACATCGTCGTGCTTGTTCCTGCGGTTCATCGGCCAGGCGCTGGGGGCCGCGTCGTTCGGCGCGGTGTTGAATGCGACGATCCTGGCGCGCGCACCCGATGCGGTGGGGCAAATGAACAGGCTGCTGGAACCGGCGCTGCGGGCGGGATTGGGCGAGGCGGAACGCGATCGGCTGATCGCGCTGGTCGCCGCGGGGATGCACAATGCGTATTGGTTGGCGTGCGCGCTGTCGGTGGCGTTGCTGCTGCTGGTGCTATGGCTGCCGGCGCGGTTGAGCCCGTCGCAGCAGACGCTGCGGTAGAGGCTGCAACGATCTACTTCAGCACCGCCAGGGCCGCGAGGCCGCAGGCATAGGCGGCGAGCAACGCCGTCATGATCAGCCACACGTAAGCCTTGCCGGGCTTGTCGGCGTCGAGACGTGCGATCTCCAGTTTCAACTCGGACTTGCAGTCGGCCACGTCGGCCTTTGTCGCGAGGTGCGGCAGTGCGGTCGTCAGGATCGTCTCGACACGCAGCACGGCCGCCTCCAGCCGCGCCCGCGCGGCCCGTTCCTCACGCATCTCGTCCTCCAGCCGGGACATCCGAGCCTCCATACGAGGATCGTAAGGACCGCCGGGCGGCGGGGCAACCGGTGTATCAGTAACCATTCGCTGACGGGCAGGGGCGTCCCGCTTCCCGTATGACTGATACGGTCCTAGCCTTCGCTCCACCGGAGGGAACCGACCATGCAAACCAGCGCCGCCGTCTGTCGCCAGATACTAACCCCGCTTACCATCGAGACGCTCGACATCGACAAGCCACGCGGCCGCGAGGTGCTGGTGCGCACCGTCGCGACCGGCGTCTGTCACAGCGACCTGCACGTCATCGACGGCATCAGCCGCTATTCGCTGGACCGTCCGATGGTGCTGGGCCACGAAGGCGCCGGCGTGGTGGAAGCGGTCGGCGACGACGTCACCACGATGCGTGTCGGCGATCACGTCGTGGCATGCCTGTCCGGCTTCTGCGGTGTTTGTCCGCAATGCCTGAGCGGGCATCCGAATGTTTGCACCGGCGGCATCGTGCAGCGGTCGGAAACGGGCGACCCGCGGCTGTCGCAGAATGGCAAGCCGTTCCGTCAGTTCGCTGCGATCGGCAGTTACGCAGAGCACATGCTGCTGCACGAGAACTCGCTGGTGCGCATCGACCCCGAACTGCCGCTGGATCGCGCGGCGCTGGTCGGCTGCGGCGTGCTGACGGGTGTCGGCGCGGCATTGCGCAGTGCGGGGTTGCAGGCCGGCCAGACGGTCGCAGTGTTCGGCTGCGGCGGCGTGGGGCTGTCGATCGTGCAGGGTGCGCGCATTGGCGGCGCGCGGCAGATCATCGCGGTCGATCAGTTCGATTCTAAACTTGAAATGGCGAAGGCTGTCGGTGCGACCCACACGGTGAATTCCAGGCAGGACGACGCGGTGAAGGCGGTACGTGCGCTTACCAAAGGTCTCGGCGTGGACCACGCGTTCGAGGCGGTGGGTCTCTCGATCCTTTGCCGCCAGGCGATCGAGAGCCTGGCGATCCGCGGTACCGCCACCATCGTCGGCGTGCTGCCGGCCGATGCGACGATCGAATTCCCCTGGCTGGCAATCCGCCCGGAATGCAAGGTGCAGACGTCGCGGATGGGTTCGAACCAGTTCCGTACCGACATTCCGAACTACCTGGAATTCTATCGCCAGGGCCGCCTGGATTTGGATTCGATGATCAGCCGGCGCGGGCGGCTGGACGATATCAACGACGCATTCCGCGCGATGAAGGCGGGCGAAGTCGCGCGCACCGTGCTGATGTTCGACTGACATTGCGCGTCATGGCCCGGCCATGACGGGAACACCAGGAGTCCAACCATGCTGACCGTCACGCAGAACATGGTGTTACCGACAGCGATTACCGGATCCTACCCACGTCCGCTGTGGTTCGACCTCAGCCTCGACGGCCGTTCCTTCAAGGCAGCGCTCGGTGAATCGCTGTTCCGCGAACAATACCTCGACGCCGTTGCCGCGATCATCAATGCGCAGGAAGCGGCGGGGCTGGACATCGTCACCGACGGTGACAGCCGGTTCGATCTCGCGGTCGGCGGCAAGTCGTGGTTCTTCTATCCGATCGAACGTCTCGGCGGCATCGAGGGCCATCGCAGCACCTCGCAAGGCTGGATGGGCCGCCACGGACTGCGGCCGGGCAAGATCCTGTGGGAAGTGCAGGAGGCATATCAGCCCGCCATCGTAAAACACAAACTGACACGAGGCCCGTGGGAATACGCCGCGCTGTGGCAGGTGGCGCAGCGCCTGACCGACCGGCCTGTAAAGTTTGGCGCGATCTGCGCGCCGGCGCTGGCCAGCATGCTGTGGAACGAATTCTACGCCGACGACAAGGCGATGATCCTCGATTTGTGCGACATCATGAATGCCGAGCTGCGCGAGGTCGCCGCCGCCGGCTGTCCGCTGATCCAGGTGGAGGAACCGCCACACCACGGACGCTCCACGCGCCCGGACTGCACCGATGCGGATCTTGAATTCATGACCGAGGCGTTCAATCGCCAGCTTGTCGGCGTGGATGCGGAAATCTGGGCGCACACCTGCTGGGGCAATCCGAACCAGCAGCGCGTCTATTGGGAAGTGCCGAGCTACGAACGCGCCATGCCGCATCTGCTGCAATTGAACGTTGACGTCATCACGTTCGAATGCGCCAGCTCCGATGGCCGGGACCTGCACTTGTTCGGCAAGTACAAGACCGACAAGAAGATCGGCATCGGCGTGGTGAACCACTGCAACACGGTGGTCGAGCCGCCGGAATACGTCGCCAGCCTGATCCGCCGCGCGCTGGAATACATCCCGCCCGAGCGCCTGATCATTACAACGGATTGCGGCTTCGGCCGCGAGGGGCTCAGCCGGCGCATCGCGCATTACAAATGCGTCTCGATGGTGGAGGGAACCAACATCGTGCGCCGAGAACTCGGACTGCCCGAGGCGCACGTGCGCGCCGCCGATCCGCGGCTGTATTTTGCCGGAGCCGGTCGGGGGTGAACTGGCGTCCCGCGCACATCTGCGCAAAGATGCCCGCAACCCCCACGGAGGAGACGACACAATGGCCAAAGGCATCCTGCTCGTCGGCTTCGACTTCAGCACCGCGCATGAGGACGAGTTCCACGACTGGTACGATCTGGAGCACGTCCCGGAACGCGAGCGTGTCCCCGGTTTCCGCGAATGCGATCGCTGGATCAGCGCGCAGAATCCGAAGCAGGCCGTTGCCACTTACGAACTCGATAACGTCGAAGTGTTGCAAAGTGCGGCCTATCGCGCGATCGCCGGCGACAACCTGACGGTGTGGTCGAAGCGCGTCACCGCGATGTGCAAGCGGCTGATCCGTTTCGAGGGCACGCAGATCCTGCCGGGCGACCAGGCAGCGCCGAAGGGTGCGGGCGGCCTGCTGGTGAACGCGATGAACGTCGATCCGGCGCACGAGGCCGAGTTCAACGAATGGTACGACCACGAGCACATTCCGGCGTTGTTGGCGGTGCCTGGCACCATTGCCGCGCGGCGTTATCGCGATGCGGGGGGAACGCATCGCTACGTGGCGCTGTATCATCTGACCTCGCCGGACGTGCAGGCGACCGACGCGTGGAAGCAGGCCGCGAACTCGCCGTGGACCGATCGGCTGCGGCCGCATTTCCGCGACCATCTGCGCATCCCCGCGCATCATTACGTGCGCGCACGGTAAAGGGGGACGTCATGGCAAGACTCCCGTACGTCACGAGCAAGGAGCATGTGGCGGCGAAGGATCAGGGCGCGTTCGACGCGATCGTGGCGAGCCGCGGGGCCGTGCAGGGGCCGTTCGCCATGTTCCTGCACTCGCCGGAACTGGCGCAGCGTGCCGCGCATCTCGGCGCGTATGTGCGCTTCGAGGGATCGCTCGACCTGCGCGTGCGCGTGCTGGCGGCGATGACCGTCGCGCGTGAATACGAGGCGCTGTACGTGTGGGGCGCGCAAACCGGCGGCGCGCGACGATTGGGCGTGCCCGAGGCGACGATCACCGCGATCCGCGAGAACCATTCGCGCGGCATGCTGCCGGAGGATGCGCAGATCGTCGATTTCACCCGCCAGTTGCTGCGCCGCCATCGCGTCGATGACGCAACGGCGAAGGCGATGCTGGCGCGTTTCGGCAACGACGAGTTCATCCAGCTTACCGGTGCGATCGGTTATTACTCGCTGCTGTGCATGACGGTGAATGCGTGCGAGCTGGAGGCCGCGGCGGGCGCGGAAGTGCTGAAGGTGTAAACGGCTGCGAGCATCGTTGAAGTTCCCCCCTCCCCTTGTGGGAGGGGGTTAGGGGGAGGGGTGCGTACAGCCGCCAGACCGCGGAAGCACGCACCCTGATTGTCAGGATGGGCGATGCCCTCAGCGGTGCGTACAGCCGCGGACCAGCGGCTGCACGTACCCCTCCCCCTAACCCCCTCCCACAAGGGGAGGGGGGACTTCGCAATGACAAGTGCCCCGCATGGGTCAGCGTTTTCGCAGGATGGTATGAAAGGGAGGCATGAGATGCTGCAAACCTATGAAGGCGGCTGTCATTGCGGGCGCGTGCGATTCCGCGTGCGCGGCGACCTGGCAACGGCGAGCGACTGCAATTGCACGATCTGCACGATGAAGGGCATCCTGCATCTCGTCGTGCCGCTGGAGCAGTTCGAGATGTTGCGCGGCCAGGACGACCTGACGACCTATACGTTCAACACCGGTGTCGCGAAGCACAATTTCTGCCGGCATTGCGGGATCCACTCGTTCTATGTGCCGCGCTCGTTTCCCGACGGTGTCAGCGTGAACGTGCGCTGCCTGGACGGCGTCGATCTCGCCGCCATCCATCCGGTGCCGTTCGACGGGCAGCATTGGGAGGATGCGATGCGTGCCCGCAACGTCGTCAGCGGTTCAATCGGGTGATCGGCACGCTGACGTCTATCCCCGTCATGGCCGGGCTTGACCCGGCCATCTGCGCGCGGGTCGTCGGATAGCGTCGATCGCTGTATGTGGGATCGCGCGTAGATGGCCGGGTCAAGCCCGGCCATGACGGTGTGCCCTACTTCATCCCGGTGATCGACGCGCTCACCGCCCGCGGGTCACGCATCGGCCACCGCCCGGCATCCACCTGCGCGACGAACTCGCCGACCAGGCGGTTGAATTCGTCCGGGTCCTCGATGTTGATCGCGTGGCCGCAGTTCGGCATCACCGCCAGCGCGGCGCTCTTGATGTGCTGCTTCATCAGGATGCCGGGCGTCAGGCACGGCCAGTCCTCGTCCCCGGTCAGCACCAGAGTCGGCACCGTCAGCGCGTCCATCCGATCGATCAGGTCATAGAGCGACGGCCGTTCGCGCTGCACGCCCAGTTGCGTGTTCTTTGCGCCCAGTGCGTCGTGCTCTGCCAATTGCGCCTTGAATTCGGCAAAGCCGCGCGGGTCCTTGTTCTCGAACTGCACGCGGGTCGGGCCGTAGGCGTATTTCTCGGCGAATACCGGGATGCCTTGCGATTCGATGAACGCGGCGATGGTTTCCGCCTCGCCGCGGAACTTGTCGCGCTGACCGGGCTCGGCGCCGTAGCCGCAGCCGGCGACCACCAGCGAACGCGCACGCGCGGCGTGACGGAAACCGAAATGCAGCGTGGCGAAGCCGCCCATCGACAGGCCGACGACGTGTGCCTTGTCGATCTTCAGATGATCGAGCACCGACGCAATGTCGTCGGCCGCACGCGCCTGCGAATATTTCGCCACATCGGTGGGAACGTCGGATGGCGGATAGCCGCGCGCGGCGTAGGTGATGGCACGGTAGCGCTGGCCGAAATGCCGCATCTGCGGCTCCCACGCGCGGTGGTCGCCGGCATATTCGTGCACGAAGATGACTGGCGTGCCAGAGCCGGACTCTTCGTAATAAAGGCGCACTCCGTCATCGGTCGTTGCATGCGGCATTTGGTTTCCTCCGGGCGGTACAGGGGCTGGTGCTGTGCGCAGCGTGACGGGATCGGCAGCGCGGTCAAGCGGCCCGGTTGATGTCCGAGCCGGGGTGTCATTGCGAGTTGCTACCGGCCGGCTGCCGACCCGCGCTGGATGAAACGGCAGCATTCTGTCATTGCGAGGCCGCTTGGCCGAAGCAATCCCGTTCGTGACGAGCCGCCGGCAGCGCGTCACGAACGGGATTGCTTCGGCCAAGCGGC
>DASXFW010000230.1:0-6789 GCA_036489395.1 Acetobacteraceae bacterium
TGCGAGTTACGTCAGCGGCGCGTGTTATAATGTCGATGGCGGGTACATGGCGATCTGACGTAGGGGGCGCTGCCTGTCATTGCGAGGAGCGCAGGTTTCCCCCCTCCCCTTGAGGGAGGGGTTGGGGGAGGCGTGCGTACATCCACTGACCGCGGATGTACGCACCCCTCCCCCAGCCCCTCCCTCAAGGGGAGGGGAGACTTACGTTCCGGCCGACGCCGTTTCATCCAGGGCGGGTCGGCCCGCCGGCCCGTTGCAACTCGCAATGACAGGAAGGCCCGGTTTTACGCCGCCAGCTCTCGCATCACCGAATATAGGTCCGACTTTCCCTCGAAGCCGATGCCCGGCAGTTCCGGCAGCGTGACGATGGAATCCACCACCTTCGTGCCGTCGGGGAACCCGCCGTACGGCTGGAACACGTCCGGATAGCTCTCATTCCCGCCGAGCCCGAGGCCGGCCGCGATCGCCAGCGACATCTGATGACCGCCGTGCGGAACGCAGCGTTTCCAGCTCCAGCCTGCGTCTTTCAGCATCTGCAAAGTGCGCTGGTATTCGCACAGCCCGTATGACAGCGCGCAGTCGAATTGCAGCCAGTCGCGGTCGGGGCGCATGCCGCCGTAACGAATCAGGTTGCGTGCGTCCTGGTGGCTGAACAGGTTCTCACCGGTGGCCATTGGGGCGGGATAGAATTCGGCAAGCGCGGCCTGCAATTGGTAATCCAGCGGATCGCCGGCTTCCTCGTACCAAAACAGGTCGTAGTCGCGCAGCATCTTCGCATAATCGATGGCGGTTTCCAGGTTGAATCGGCCGTTCGCATCGACCGCCAGTTGCGCATTGCGGCCGATTTCCTTCAGCACCGCTTCGATGCGGCGGCGATCGTCATGCATCGACTCGCCACCGATCTTCATCTTCACCACGCGGTAGCCGCGTTCGAGATACGACCGCATCTCGGCACACAGCGCGGCGTCGTCCTTGCCGGGATAGTAATAACCGCCGGCGGCATAGACGAAGACGCGCGGGTCGGCCTGCCGACCGTGGCGTTCCGCCAGCAGGCGGAACAACGGCTTGTCGGCGATCTTCGCCACCGCGTCCCACACGGCCATGTCGATGGTGCCGACCGCGACGGACCGATCGCCGTGGCCGCCGGGCTTTTCGTTGGTCATCATCGCGGCCCACACTCGGTCCGGATCCAGGTTCTCGCCCGTTGCATCGAGCAGCGATGCGGGATCGGCCTCCAGGATGCGCGGCGCGAAGCGCTCGCGGATCAGCCCGCCCTGGCCGTAGCGGCCATTCGAATTGAAGCCATAGCCGACGACGCGCTTGCCGCGGCGTTCCACATTGGTGACCACCGCCACGAGGCTGGAGGTCATCCTGGAAAAATCGATATAGGCGTTGCGGATCGGCGAGCTGATCGGCTGCGTGATCTCGCGCACATCGACGATGCGCAGTTGCATGGCGGCGGCCTCCATTTGGTGCCGGCGAACACCTCTCCCGCCGAGTGGGTGAGGTCAAGACGTGAAGCCTCCCGAACGGGAGGCGGCGGGCACAGCGACGGCGAAAACAGGCAGGCATTTTTCGCCGGAAGTCCACCGGCAAACCCTGCCGATCGCCGCAGCCTGCATTCTCCGTTGCCGTAACGACCTTGCCTGACGATGGTCTGACCCGGCGCCACGCCACGCGGAGGCAGAGATGCACTATGTGTCATGTTCGTCCGAGATTCTTCCACCGCCCCGGCGTGTGAACGGGTTCATACGTGCGATGCGCGCTCTGGCGCAGGATGCGTCTGCCGGGACCAGCGAGCGGCAGTACGCGCCAGGTCCGCTGTCCGGGCAGAACGGAGGGCGCGGGCTGATGCGACGGATGATGATAGCGGCGGCGATCGCCTGCGGCCTGATCGCGCTCGGGGTGTTGCTGCTGCCGTTGGGGGCATGAACGATCTGTCATCGCGCGTTGCTGCCGGCCGACGGGAACTCGCAATGACATTTCGAAGCGGACCCTTCTGGCCTCAACCGACCGTCCCTGTATGATGGCGCGCGCCATCCGGGGAGGAACCATGACTGACCGCAAATTCGGCCGCCGTCCGCTGTTGTTTGGAGCCACCTCACTGGCCGCCGCCGCCGTAACGCGCCGGGCGTTCGCCGCGCCGCTCGCCATCCGGCTTGGCTGGGCGACCATGCCAGGTCATCTCATCCCGGTATTGTTCCAGAATCCGACGCAGTTTGGACTGAAGCACTACGGCACCAGCTACACCGTGCAGTGCACCTTGTTCCGCGGTTCCTCGCCGCAGCTTACCGCGGTCGCCGGCGGGGAGCTCGATCTGTTCGCCTCCGCCGCATCGACGCTGGCGCTGGGCGTGACCAACGCGCATCTCGATCTGCAAGTCGTGGCTGACATCATCCAGGACGGCGTGCCTGGCTGGCATTCCGACAGTTTCCTGGTGCACAAGGACAGTCCGATCAAGACGGTCAGCGACCTGAAGGGCAAGCGGCTCGCGATCAACGCCATCGGTTCCGCTGCTGACACCATCATGCGCGTGGTGCTAAAGCGCGCGGGTTTGCAGGACCGGCGCGATTACGTGGTGATCCAGGCCGCTTTCCCCGCCATGCCGTCGCTGCTGGAGAAGCACGAGGTCGATTGTGCCATCGTGCTGCAGCCCGGCTACCGCACGCTGATGAAGACCGGCAATTACCGCGTGTTGTTCCAGGGCCGCGATGCCTTTGGGGCGACCGAGACGGTTTTCCTCGCCGGTCGCAAATCCTGGATGCAGGATCACAATGCGCAGGTGCAGGACTTCATGGAGGACTGGGTGCGCAGCCGTCGCTGGTTCATGGCCCCCGCCAATCGCACAGCCGCTGTCGGCATCGTCGCCGATTTCATGCACCTGCCGCCGGAACAACTCGACTATCTGTTCACGCACGACGATTACTATCGCGATCCGTGGAGCTTTCCAAACATTCCCGGCGTGCAGAAGCCGATCGACGCCGCAGTGCAGATAGGGGTGCTGAAGCAGGAAATCAAGGTGTCACCGGATCATGCGGATCTGAGCTTCGTTGAGGAGGCGAAGAAGCGAATCAAGGCGAACGCATGATGTCTCGCGTCCTGGCTGAATGCGCCATGGGCCAGAGGGATCATGACGGATAACTCCCTGGGCATCGACATCGCCCACGTTTCGCACGGTTATGAACCGAAGAACGGTCCGCCTGTGCGCGCCCTGCAGGACGTGTCGCTCACGATCCCAGCGAACAGCTTCCACGCGTTGCTTGGGCCGAGCGGCTGCGGCAAGAGCACGCTGCTGTTCCTGGTTGGCGGCTTCCTGCGCATCCAATCCGGCAGCATCCGCACCGTGCGTGGCGAGGTCACCGCACCGGGCCCGGAACGTGGCATTGTGTTCCAGAACTTCGCCCTGTTTCCCTGGAAGACCGTGAAGCAGAACGTGCTTTATGGCATCCACAAATGCGGCCTGCGCGGCACGGAAGCCGACCAGCGCGCGCAGCACTTCATCGACCTCGTGCATCTCAGCGGCTTCGAAGCCAGCTTCCCGTCGCAGCTATCCGGCGGGATGCAGCAGCGCGCGGCACTGGCCCGCACGCTCGCCACCGATCCCGACATTCTGCTGATGGACGAACCGTTCGGCGCGCTGGACGCGCAAACCCGTCGCATCATGCAGGAGGAGCTGCTGTCGATCTGGCGCGCCAGCCAGAAGACCGTGGTGTTCGTCACCCACGACGTGGCAGAGGCGGTCTATTTGTCTGACACGGTCTCGGTGATGACCGCGCGCCCCGGCCGCATCCGCCAGCAGGTCGAGGCCGGCTTCAACCGCCAGACCGACACCGACGTGTTCAAGCTGCCGGCGTTCATCGAGCTGGTAGAACACGTGTGGGAGCTGGTACGCGGCGAGGTCGATGAAGCCCGCCGTCAGGGGTTCTAACCCATGCGCACATTCGTCCGCTACGCGCCGCTGTTGATCCTCGCCGTGCTGTGGGAGGCAGTGACGCGGCTCGGCTTGGTGTCGGTGCAGCTTCTGCCGCCACTTTCCACCGTGCTCGCATCATTCGCCAGCCTGGTATCCGACGGCTCGCTGCTGGGCAACGGCGCGCAATCGATGCTGCGTGCCGTGGCTGGGCTGGGGGCGGCAATCATCGTCGGCTTCATCCTCGGCGCCGGTATGGCGCTGAGGCCGCGGTTCGAGGCCACCGTCGGGCCGCTCGTCGAATTGTTCTATCCACTGCCGAAATCCGCGCTGATCCCGTTGGTGATGGTGTGGTTCGGCCTCGGCGATATGGCCAAGGGCTTCCTGATCTTCCTCGGCTGCCTGCTGCCGGTGGTGCTGGGCACTTACAACGGCCTGCGCGGCGTGGACCATGTGCTGGTCTGGTCGGCGCAAAGTTTGGGCGCGTCGCGCCGCGCGGTGCTGCGCGAGGTGCTGCTGCCCGCCGCCATGCCGCAGATCCTCACCGGCCTGCGCACCGCAGTCGCGTTCGCGTTCCTGCTGATGGTCGCATCGGAGCTGATCATCGCCAACAACGGCCTCGGTTTCCTGATCGGCGAGCTGGGCGACAACGGCGCCTATCCGCCGATGTTCGCGGTGATCCTGACCGTCAGCGCGCTGGGCTTCTTCGCCGACCGCGGCTTCGTGCTGCTGTCCGACCGCCTGCTGCGGTGGCGCGAATGAGCGAACGCACGCTTGCCGCCGCGCCGTCGCGCCGCTGGGCGCTGCCACCGTTGGCGCGGCTGCGCGGGATGGCGTTGCGCTGGACCAGCCCGTTAGTGTTGCTGGCGTTATGGGAGATCATCGGCCGCCTGGGCCTGGTCCGTCCGTTCCTGCTGCCGCCTCTGGAATCGGTCGTCGCCCGGCTCGGCGAGGACATCGCCGACGGCGCGCTGCTGAACAATGCGGCGATCACGCTGTATCACGCGCTCGCCGGCTTTGTGCTGAGCGTCGCGATTGGCGTGCCGCTGGGGCTGCTGATCGCGCGGCGGCGCGCGTTCCGGTGGTTCTGCGAGCCGGTCGTCTCGGTTGGCTTCCCGATGCCGAAGATCGCGTTCCTGCCGATCTTCATGCTGTGGTTCGGGGTGTTCGATCTGTCGAAGATCGTCATGGTGACGTTCTCCACGGTGTTCACTGTGATCGCCGCGGCGGATGCCGGCGCGCGCGGGGTGGAGACTCGGCTGGTCTGGTCGGCGCAGAGCCTGGGCGCGCGCAGCCTGGCGGTGTTCTGGGAGGTCGCGCTGCCCGCCTCCATGCCGCAGATCCTGACGGGACTGCAGGTGGCGCTGCCGCAGTCGATGATCATCGCGGTGGGGGCGGAGATGCTGATGGGCGGCGCGGGGCTCGGCGGCGCGATGATGCAGGCCGGCAGCTACGCCGATGCAGTCGGGGTGTATGCGGGGATCGTCGAGACGGCGGCGGTGGGGATGATCGCCGTGGTGCTGATGGCGCGGCTGCGGGCGTGGCTGCTGCGGTGGCATGCGGAGTTCAATCCGCGGTAGGTCGTGGGTTTGTGCGAATGTGCATCCGGAAAGCGGCGCAGAAGCGCTATCGAATCGTCGGGATCACAACACCAGAACGTGAAAGTATTTGCGTCGCACGGTCGCTCAACGCATCACGTTCTTTCTTGCTCAAGCTGACGTTTCACGATCGCCAATCGTTTTTCCATATTTCCGGCGAAGACGTCAGCAAGCGTGTCCGGCAGCACGTCGGTAATCCAGACGAGACGGCTCGCGCCGACCCCGTTTGAGAACACTTGAAACGACGCGTTGTGATGTTTCCGCTCTGGCACGCCGACCGCGGCGTAGGCCATGCGGCGCCGGGTGTCGTCGATGCCGACGATGCGCTCCGGCACGACGCGGCCGTCGGCAAACGTCACGACCCGAACATCGCCTTCCATGCGCACGTCAACATACGCTGCGCCTTTCCCCCTACATCATCGCCATACCGCCGTTCACGTGCAGCGTGGCGCCCGTCACCCACGCCGCCTCGTCCGACGCCAGGTAAACCACCGCCGCGGCCACGTCGCCGGGCTGGCCCAGGCGCCCCAGCGGGATCGCTCCGGTTAGCTTGGTGCGCTGCGCCTCGTTCAGGGCGTCGGTCATCGGCGTCACGATGAACCCCGGCGCCACCACGTTCACCGTGATCCCGCGTGACGCCACCTCCTGCGCCAGCGCCTTGCTCATGCCGACCAACCCGGCCTTGGCTGCCGCATAGTTGGCCTGCCCGGCATTCCCCGTCGCGCCGACGATGCTGGAAATGCTGATGATCCGCCCGCTCCGCCGCCGCACCATGCCGCGCAGCGCAGTGCGTGCCAGGCGGAACGGCGCGCCCAGATCCACGTCGAGCACGGTCTGCCAGGACTCGTCGCTCATGCGCATCGCCAGCATGTCGCGGGTCAGGCCGGCGTTGTTGACGAGGATGGCGAGGGGGCCCGCGGCAGTTTCGGCCGCTTCGACCAGCGTCTCGGCCGCAGCCGGGTCGCGCAGGTCGGCGGGGCAGACGAACGCGCGTTCCCCCAGCTCCGCCGCCAGCGCATCCAGTGCGTCGCGCCGCGTGCCGGACAACACCACCGCCGCCCCCTGTGCGTGCAGCGCGCGGGCGATGCCGGCGCCGATGCCGCCCGATGCGCCGGTCACCAGCGCCGTTTTGCCGTCGAGACGGAACATGCTGCCTCCGCGTTTGGAAAGGACAAACCTCCCCCTCCCCTTGAGGGAGGGGGTTGGGGGAGCGGTGCCAACAACCAGCGGCGGTGGGGATTGGCACCCCTCCCCCCGGCCCCCTCCCTCAAGGGGAGGGGG
>DASXFW010000231.1:0-10608 GCA_036489395.1 Acetobacteraceae bacterium
TGCGAGTTACGTCAGCGGCGCGTGTTATAATGTCGATGGCGGGTACATGGCGATCTGACGTAGGGGGCGCTGCCTGTCATTGCGAGGAGCGCAGGTTTCCCCCCTCCCCTTGAGGGAGGGGTTGGGGGAGGCGTGCGTACAACCACTGACCGCGGATGTACGCACCCCTCCCCCAGCCCCTCCCTCAAGGGGAGGGGAGACTTACGCTCCGGCCGACGCCGTTTCATCGAGTGCGGGTCGGCTGCCGCCGGCCGGTGGCAACTCGCATTGACAATATCATCCGTTGGTGATGCCGCCATCGACCGTGATCGTCTGGCCGGTGATGTAGGACGCATCGCGCGAGCACAGGAAGCGGATCACGGACGCGACTTCTTCCGGCTGGCCGAAGCGTTGCAACGGGATGTCGGCGCGGTAGGCGTCGCCGCGTTCGGCGATCACGTGTTCTGACATGCGCGTTACGATCAGGCCGGGCGCGACGGCGTTCACCAATATGCCGGGTGCGAAACGACGTGCCAGCGAGCGGGTGAGCCCGACAATGCCGCCCTTCGCCGCGCCGTAGGCCGCATAGCCCGGGCTGCCGCGGCGGAACGCGACGGAACTGGCGAACACGATGCGCGCCGGCTCGCGCGTGTCGGCGCAGGGCTGGAACGCGACGGCCATGTCGTACGCGTTGGTCAGGTTGGCGGCGATGGCGCGGTCCCATACGCCGTGGTCGTCCGGGTCGAGCGGATCGCGCTCGAACATGCCCGCCAGATGCACCAGCGCGTGCACCGGCTTCGCGTTCTGCATGATGTGGGCGCAGATTTCCGGCGTGGCGAGGTCGGACGCGAAGGTGAAGATGCGCGTGTTGCCGAGGGCGGCCTTGGCCGCGGCCAGCCGGTCCTCTTCCAGATCGACCAGCAGCACATGCGCGCCATGTTCCAGGAACGCGCGTGCGGTCGCGGTGCCGATACCGCCAGCGCCGCCGGTGATGACGATGCGTTTGCCTGCGAAGCTGGTCATGGTGTGGTCCTTGTCCACTGTAGGCTGCGATAGAATATCGCCATGCGGCAGGATTGCCGACCCCATTGCCCTTGACTGGAACGGTGACTGTGTCCTCCCCGTCATCCGGCAAAGATCGGTATCCACGACTCTTTACAGCACTCGGCGACGCAAAGGCGTGGATGCCGACCTTCGTCGGCATGACGGTACGGGTGCCGGCCTGTACGTCAGACTCTCCGACACCTGGCACTAGAACCCAACCGTCACGCGCTGCTCTTTTCCGTGCCGAAGGTTCCGATATCGAGCCAACGCCAGCAGCGGGAAATACAGCCGGTACCCGTGGTAACGCAAATAGAACACGCGCGGAAAACCAACCGCGGTGTACGGCAGCTCGGACCATTCGCCATCCACGCGCTGCGTTGCCGTCAGATACGCGACGCCGCGCGCCACTGGCGGATGATCCGCCGCACCGGCGGCCATCAGCCCCAATACAGCCCAGGCCGTCTGGCTCGGCGTGCTTTCCTTGTAGCGGCCGTGGGGAGCGTCGCCGTAACTTTCCTCATCCTCGCCCCAACCGCCATCCTCGCGCTGCACGGACGCCAGCCAATCGACCGCGCGGCGCACCGCCGGATCGTCAGGCGGCACGCCGGCCGCATTCAGCGCGCACAGCACCGACCACGTTCCATAAATATAATTCGTCCCCCACCGCCCGAACCAACTCCCATCCGTCTCCTGCGCTTTTTGCAAAAACGCCAGCGCACGCGCCAGCACTGGATCGTCCGCCGTCATGCCGATCTGCGCCAGGAATGAAACACAGCGAGCGGTTACGTCGGATGTCGGCGGATCCAGCAGCGCCCCATGATCGGCGAACGGAATGTGGTTGAGATAAAGATGCATGTTCTCCGGCTCGAACGCGCCCCAGCCGCCGTCGGAGGACTGCATGCCGACGATCCATTCGCGCGCACGGTCGATCGCCTCGGCATAGGCGGGATCGCCGTTCCGGTGCAGCAACATGCCAACCACCGCGGTGTCGTCCACGTCCGGATAATGCGGATTGGCGTACTGGAACGCCCAGCCGCCGGGACGCAGGCCGGGACGGCGCACCGACCAATCGCCCACCACGTCGAGAATCTGCCGCTGCACCAGCCACGCGCATTCGGCATCCGTCGCAACGCCGGCCTCGGCCATCGCATGGCCGGCCAGACCGGTGTCCCACACAGGAGAAAAACAAGGCTGGCACCAGGCGCGGTCCGGCTCCGGCACCAGCAGCTTGCGCACCGCGCGCCAGGCAATCGCCGCGCTGGGATGGTCCGCCGCGTAGCCGAGCGTGTCGAACATCATCACGCTGTTGGCGATCGCGGGGTAGATGCCGCCGAGCCCGTCGTCGCCATTCAGCCGCTCGGTCACGAACGCCACGGCCTTGCGCAGAGCGCTGTTGCGGGAGCGGCGCGGGAACCACGGCTGGACGGTGCGAAGCACGCTGTCCACGACCTTGAAGCAGCGGCCCCACGCCGAGCGATACGGCCCCCGGATCCAATCCCGCACCCGGTCCGGCGGCGTGCAGAACACCTCCGCCACATGCACGTCGCGCGGATTGCGCGCGACCGGACGCAGCGCCATCAGCACCAGCAGCGGCACGATCACCGTGCGCGACCAGTACGACACTTTCGACAGATGGAACGGGAACCACAGCGGCAGATGCATGATCTCCAGCGGCATCACCGGCACGGCGCGCCACGGCACCTGGCCGAACAAGGCAAGCTGCGCGCGGGTAAAGACGTTGCTGCGCTCGGCGCCTCCCGCTGCAAGGATCGCGTCGCGCGCACGCGCCATGTGCGGCGCGTCAGGGGAATCGCCGATAGCCTTCAGCGCGTAATACGCCTTCACGCTGGCCGACAGATTGAACGCACCGTCGTGGAATAGCGGCCAGCCGCCATGGCCGCCCTGGATGGCACGCAGATAGATACCGATCTGCCGCTGCAACGGTTCATCGATGCGGTCGAGGAAATGCTCCAGCAGCACGTACTCGGCGGGGATGGTGGCGTCGGCTTCGAGGGGGAACACCCAGTGGCCGTCGGCGTGCTTCCGGCGTGCGAGCGCATCGCGGGCGCGGGATACTGCCGGGGAAACGGCAGCGTCGGAGAAGTCATCGGTGACGAGGAAATCCGGCATGGCTGTTCGGGTGGATGGCATCTAACGGCGTGGCCTACAACTCGCGGTCACGCGCTGGCCGATGGCAAAGCCGCGACACAGGCTGCGTCAGCGGGACCTGTGCGGCGGCGCATCGCGCCACAGCGCGATTTGACGGCTTGGCCGCCCGGTCAATGTCCCGGCCAGCGTGCCGGCGGTAAGCACGACGACAATGAGCAACCAAACCTGGCCCGAGCCACCAAGCGTCTCGTCCAGGGACCGGCCCGTGAGCGCGTAGTGAACGGCAGCGCCCAGGATGATGCCTGCGCCCGACGCGAGGAAAGACACGGCGGCGCGCAGGATCGCGCGAAGCGGCGGAGAGCGTCGGCCGACGCCGGGGGCGCGCCCGGCGTCGCCCAGGATCGCTCCAACCAACACCGCCAGGTCGCGGTCGAAGCTGTCATGGCGGATGCGCAGGGCGTTCAGCCGCGTCAGCGCACGCAGATCCTCGGGCAACGCCTCCGCGGCGGGCATCGCGGCATCGCTCGCCAGTACCGGAACGATGCGGAGTCCGCGCGCGAGCATGATCGAGACCTCCCGGCGCACGAAATCGGCGGGATCGAGGATGCGTGCCGTGTCCGGCGGGCCGCGCCACGCCGGGCCGATCAACACGATGCAGACTGGCGCTTCTGCCAGCGCCGCGGCGATACGTTCGGTGAAGTCGGCGCCAGGCTCGATGGCGCTCACGTCAAGGAACACGCCCGTGATGCCTGGCGTCGTACGTAGCCAATCGGCGATACGGCCAGCGAGGTCCTGGGTGTCGCTTCGCCGATAGCTGATGAAGACCTTCATGGCTGCGCAGACCAGCCAAGATGGATGCCAGCGCGTAGCAGGTGGGTCTCCGCGGCAAGCGGGCTCGGGATCATTGTCGTCACCGCGCCATCCTGCGGGCCTTTGCGATACTCGTAGATCAGCGCGGTGACGGCGTACGCCGCGGTGAATGGCTGCGCCCGCCATTCCGCCGGCAGAGTGTTGGTACCACCGCGCAGCAGCGCCTCGGCATGCGCCACGTTCATCGTGGCGGCCGCCACAACGAACGGGGTGTCCGTCGCAACGAAGGCTATGAGGCGATAGTAGCCCTCAGGCGCAAAGAACAGGGAGCGGATGTAATCGGAGAAGGACAACGGTGCGCTGGAGTCGGGCGGTACATAGCGGAACTCCGCCGCCATGGGGCGGCCATCCGCTGTGATGCGTTCCAGCCGGGCGACAAGAGCGAAGCCGTCGGGCACGTGATAGAAGCTGTACTCGAGATAGTCCGCGGCTTGCAGTGCGGAGACCAGCCGATCCGCCACCGCGCCAAGGGTCGGTGGTGCCGAAGGACCGATCGCCCTGCCGGGCAGCACGAGTTCGGCGGAGGGCGACGGTGGCGGCCACGGAAACTCGGGCAGCGCAGCGATCGGCGGGGCCGCCGTCGTGGCGGCGGGCGAGCGCGACGATCCATCCGTTTTTGGCGGCGCAAGCTTCGACGCCCCGTATTGGGTTAGTGGCGCCTCCTCCAATTGCCAGGGGCGGACAGACAGGGGGGATTGAATCCGTACGGCCGGCGGGACAGCATATCCAACGGCCGGGGAGGCACCCTCATCTGCAGCAGCGACAGAAGGGGCTGGCGCCCCGCCCGACGCCTGTGATGCGGCCGGGGACGGGACCGATGCGGAACAATTCGGCCCGCCCTGGACGGATTGCGGCCCGGCGCCTACCGACGGTGCGGCCGGATTGATTTGCGGCGCACAGGGCCCGACCTCCTTCGTACCGCGGTGGTGCACTTCCAAATCACGCAGCACGTCCGCGTGTTGTTGTTCGATCGGAGAAGCTTCGAAGTTCAAAAATCGTTCGGTCGGACCCAGCGTCACGATCCCCTCCAGCGATCCGGGAGGAGGCGCAAGATGGACGCCGCGTGCCGGAAGCTTGCCGACGCTGGCGACCTGCTGTTGCCCTCCCGTCGCGTGCAGCACCCGTTGCGTGATCTGGCGGAGCGCCTCGGTAAGATCGAGGTCCGGATCGGGAAGCGTCTCCACAAGGGCGTTGGTGAAGGGGGACAATGGCGCCCCTGCGCCGGCCGCGGCATCCAGGGACTGGTCGGCTACGATGACAGACACGCCGCGGCCAACGGACCTTGCGAACTGGTCCGGGTAAGCTTGTGGGCTCGCCTGTCCGGCGATCCTGTCCGGCCGCACGACGTCGAGAAACAGCAGCCTCGTCTTCGCGCCGCTCAGCGCATTGGTCACCTGCGATAATTGGATCTCCGCCGGGCCTGTGCCGGGTCCAGGCCCGGCAGGCGCATCCACCGGCAGCAAGGATTCGCCGGACGTGCCATTGCTGCTGTTTGGCGCGGCAGTACCCGCGAAATAAATGATGGCGATGTCGGCGCCGCGCGCACTGGCAGCGATCCCGCGCAACGCGTCGGAGAATTCCTGTCGCGACACATCGTATTCAAGCCGCACGTTGAAGCCGAGGCGGCTGAGCGTCGTGGCCATTGCCTCGGCATCGTCCAGCGGCGTCGCAAGCTGTGGCAGATGGAGATAGTGGGCATTGCCAATCACGAGCGCGACGCGCCGCTCCGGCGTTTTGGCTGCGCCGGGCGAAACATGCAGCGTCAGACAGACGACCAGCAGTGCAAGCGTCGAGCCGAGGCGCATGGCAAGACGTTCCCCGTCGAAGCGGGCGCGATCCTAGGCACAATCGCGCCGTTCGGCTATGGGGATGAAACGACCTGATCGGCGCGCCGCACCGAAGCAATCCCCAGCAGGGGATTGCTTCGGGCTCCCGAACCTTCAGCCGGCCGGCTAGTGCGCGATCGCCTCCACTTCCAGCCGGTTCGTGTGCGGCCCCAGCGTGGCGACCGACACGATTACGATCGCCATGCAGACCGCGACGAAGGTAAACACGCCCGGCGCGCCGAAGTCACGCAGGAAGAACGCGATGAAGAACGGCGTCAGGATGCCGCTGAGTCGGCTCCAGGAATAGACGAAGCCGACGCCACGCGCGCGGATGCGCGTCGGATACAGTTCCGCCTGGTAGTTGTGCAGCCCGTAGGACAGCCACTGTGCCGACATCGCCAGGCAGGCACCCAGTGCCAGCAACGCGCCTGTGCTCTCCGCGTTACCGAACCACATGCCGAACACCCCGATGGCGAAGCACGCCAGGCAGGCGTGCCATTTCCGCTCGATCTTGTCGGCGAACAACATGATCAGGAACGGGAAGATCACCGCGGCGATGTTGATGACCGTGCTGTATTCCAGGCTTTGGGTGACGTGGATGCCCTTGGCGATCAGCAGCGTCGGCGTCCACGCGACGAATCCGTAGAACCCGACCGTCTGGAAGAAGTTGAACAACACCAGCATGATCGTGCGCTTGATGTATTTCGGGCTGAAGATCTCCCACAGGCTGCCCTTGCGCGGATCCTGATAGTGCGGCGGCTCCGGCTCCGGCAGCGGCCGGCCGTAATCCGCCTGAACGCGCCGTTCGATTTCCGCCATGACGCGTTCGGCCTCCGCAATGCGGCCCTGTTGCGCCAGCCAGCGGGGGCTTTCCGGCAGCCCGAGACGGATCCACCAGATGACGACCGCGGCGACCGAGCCGATCCAGGCGACCCAGCGCCAGCCGTCATAGCCGAACACCTGGGTTGGGGTGAGTTTCCAGGACAGGAAATAGGTCACCAGGAAGGCGATGGCGCTCATGGCCTGCAGGAAGGCGAAGGCCGCGCCGCGGCTCTTTTTCGGCACCAGCTCGGAGAGGTACGCATCGACCGTGACCAGCTCCAGCCCGACGCCGAGCGCCGCGATGAAGCGCCACAGGTTCACGCCGTTGGCGGTGTCGAGCGACGCCATGATGAAATTGGCGATGCCGAACCACAGCAGCGAGTAAGCGAAGATGGCGCGGCGGCCGAAATGATCGGCGATATAGGACACCAGCAGCGTGGAGACGAAGAAGCCGGCGAACAGCGCGGCAACGAAGCTGGCGAAACCGGTCATGCCGAAGAAGCTGACGGTGGTCGCGGTGAAGATCTTCGCCTTGAACAAGCCCGGGCCCAGGGCGCCGATCAGGCCGATCGCGTAACCATCGAAGAAGCCTCCGAAGGTCAGCAGGATCGCCATGATCCACAGCGTGCGCGTCATGGGCAGGCGGTCGAGCCGGGCAGTGAGTTTCTCCGCGGCGGTGGCGACCCGCATGGAAAGCCCGTCCTCCGCAACGCTCATCGGCACGGCATCTGCCGCGCTCCCGGAGGTAGATCGGCTGGTCATTGGTGACGTTTCCTTCCTCAATCCCTGGCATTCTTTATTGTCCTGCGGTTCCCGGCCGGCTGTGCCGAACCACTGTTCAGGTTCGCCACAGGCGGGAGGACTCGCAGTGCGGCTCCCTATCGGTGGGAGCTGTCGGTGAGACTGAGCAATCCTTACCCGCGTGTAAAGTGGCGGTAATTGTCCGGGTCGCGGGGGCGGCTGACCACCCTGTCATCGCTGCCGTTTCATACCGGGCGGGTTGACATACGTCCCCCCCTCCCCTTGAGGGAGGGGGCCAGGGGGAGGGGTGCGTTCATCCACGGACCGGGGATGTACGCACCCCCCCCCAACCCCTCCCTCAAGGGGAGGGGGGACGTACCCTACGTCAAGCCGCCGACGCCGTTTCATCCAGTCGCGGGTCAGCCGCCAGGCCGGTGGCCAACTAACAATGACAAGTGCGCTGCGCTGCGATAGCGCGGTTCAGTTCCGCAGCACCACTTCCGCCGCCGTCCGCCCCGATCGGATCGCGCCTTCGATCGTTGCGGGTAGGCCGGTCGCGGTCCAGTCGCCGGCGAGTGCCAGGTTCGCCAGGGCCGTGCGCGCGCCCGGCCGGCGGGCTTCCTGGGCGGCCGTGGCGGCAAACGTGGCGCGGCGTTCCTTCACCACGCGGAACGGCGGCATCTCGCCCGCCAGGCCCAGCGCGGCGCGCACGTCGGGCCACACCGCAGCGGCGATCGCCTCGGCCGGCCGGTCCACCATGCGATTGGCGGCGCTGATGGTAACCGAGACGTGGCCCGGCTTGACGAAGACCCACTCCGCCGTGCCGCCGATCACGCCGACGAAGCCGGCCTCGCCCGCGTCGGCCTCGACGCGGAAATGGATGTTGAGGATCGCTTCGAATGCGTCCGGTGCGACCAGGTCCGGCAGCAGGTCGGTCGCGACCCACGATGGCACGGCCAATACCACCGCATCGTCCGGTCCGAGCGCCACGGCGCCTTCGGTGGTTTGCAAGCCTGTGATCCAGCCGGTGTCGATGTCCAGCGCGGAGATGCGTCGGCCGACATGCAGCGTGGCGCCGCGCGCGCGCAGCATTTCGACGGCGGGATCGATCAGCGCGGCGGACAGGCCCTCGCGCGGAAAACGCGGCAAACACGCGCCGCCACCGGCCAGCAGCGTCTCGCGCACCACGGCGCCGAGCAGCCGTGCAAGCGCGTCCTGCGGCGGGGTGTTGAGCGCGGCGATGGCGAGCGGCTCGATCAGCCGCCAGTACAGCCGGCCGTGGCGCAGCGCCGAGGCGACGGTCGCATCGCCGGTGAGCGACCCCAGCCGGCGTAGCGCCCGGTAGTCGGCCAGGCGCGTGCCGGGCACGCGGAACGGCGGCAGCAGGACCCACCACGGGATGCGGCCGCGATTCGGGCGCAAGGTCCAGCGCTCGCCGGTGGGGATTTCGATGAACGGGAACCGTGCTCTGCGCGGCCCGTCGAGTTTCGCGGCGGCGCCAATCTCGGCGATATACGCGAAGGCGGCGCGGTTGCCGGTCAGCAGCATGTGGTTGCCGTTGTCGATCGTCAGGCCCAGTTCGCGGTCGAAGTAGGATCGGCAGCGGCCGCCTGCCACGGGCGCAGCTTCGTACAGCGTGACGCCGCAGCCGGCCTCGGTCAGCGCGAGGGCCGCGGACAGGCCGGCCAGACCGCCGCCGATGATGTGGGCGTGACGCATTTTCTCCGCCGGCCGCTGCACTGCGCGGCTTTTTTGTCACCGCGAGGACTGCTTCGCTCCTCGCAGCGACGGAGCTCCTAGCACGCCGTCCGGCGAACCGAAACGCGCGGGTCGCCCGTTGGAATGGCACGCACCGGCATTGTCGGCTACGGTAAATCCATGAGCGCAACGGCGTTGCCCGGCATCGCGACGAAACCGGCCGCGAGCGCCGCGCAACGCAGCCGCATCGCCTACGTCGATGCGCTGCGCGTCGTGCTGATCATGCTGGTGGTCGCGCACCATTCGCTCGAGGCCTATGCCATCCCGCATCCCTCGGAGATCCCGCTGCCGGACCCGCCGATCCCGCGCATCTGGGTTTTCCTGTGGGTGAACGCGGCCTTCTTCATGGGATTGTTTTTCTTTCTCGGAGGTTACTTCACGCCGGGCCCCGCCGACCGCAAAGGCATCGCGGCGTTCGCGCGCGACCGCCTCGGCCGCATCGGCCTGCCCCTGGTGTTCGGCACGGTGTTCCTCGTGCCGCTGGTTGGCTGGGCGCATCTCCGGCTCGATCCGACGATGCCGCCGGTCGGCTACTGGACCTACGTGACGCGCGACTTCCTTGGCTTCGGACCGAAACCGGCATTCTGGCCGCCGGCCGTGCACTGGCCGACGTTCAACTTCGGCCATCTCTGGTTCCTGGAACACCTGCTGATTTACGCGCTGTTATATTCGGCGCTGCGCGTGGCGGTTCCTTTGCGCCGTGACGCTGCGGTGCGCGAGCCGCCTTCCAGCGGCGCGATCGCCGGCTATGCCATCGTGCTCGCGGCGGCGACATTCATGATCCGCATCTGGTATCCGCAGGACCGCTGGATCGACTTCCTTGGCTTCGTCCAGATGGAGCCCGCGCACATCGCGCAATATGCCAGTCTGTTCGTCATCGGCGTGATCGCCGGCCGGAACCGCTGGCTGGAAACCATGCCAACCCGGCGCGGCCTGATATGGCTGTCGATCGGCGGCGGACTGGCGCTGGCCGCGTACGTCGTCATCGGCACGGGCACGCTCTATCGTTTCAATTCGCGCGCCTGGTGGGTGTGCGGGTGGGAGTGCCTCCTGTGCACCGGACTGTGCGTCGGCCTGCCGGTATTGTTGCGCGAACTGCGGCTGGGTGCCGCGCGACTGTGGCAGGTGCTCGGGGCGAACGTGCTCGCGGTGTATGTGTTTCACATGCCGTTGGTGCTGCTGTTGCAGTGGGCGCTGATCGACGCGCCGGCTGCGAAATGGCTGCGGCTGGTCGTTACGGTGGTTGGCGCGATCGTCGGGACGTTCGCGTTTACCAATTGGGTGGTCCTCCGGCTGCCGTTCGCGCGACGGGTATTTTAGCGGCCCCTGTCATTGCGAGTTGACCACCGGCCGGCGGCTTGACGAAAATTCCCCCTCCCCTTGAGGGAGGGGGTTAGGGGGAGGGGTAGAAACGCAAGCATCGACCCCTCCCCCAAACCCCCTCCCTCAAGGGGAGGGG
>DASXFW010000243.1:0-24852 GCA_036489395.1 Acetobacteraceae bacterium
AGCGAAGCGACGAAGCAACCACCTTCGTGATGAGCGGCGGCTTGTCACGAACGAGGTTGCTTCGTCGCTTCGCTTCTCCGCAATGACAGAATAGGGGGTGCTGGCAATTCCTCAGTGAAATCGCGTCGGCTTAATCGAACCGCCGGCGCAGCCGCGGCAGCACCTGTTCGCCGTACAGCTTCAGGAACCGCGCCTGGTCCGGACCGGGCGCGTGGAACACCAGGTGGCGGAACCCCAGCGCGACGTACGGCGCGATCTTCTCCACATGCTCGTCCGGGTCGGTAGAGACGATCCAGCGGCTCTCCGCCCGTTCCACCGGCAGCGCGGCCGACAGTTTTTCCATCTCGCGCGGATCTTCCACCGACACCTTTTCCTCCGGCGTCAGCGCCAGCGCCGCCCAGTGGCGGGTGTCCTGGCGCGCCCGTTCGCGGTCGGTGTCGAACGACACCTTCATCTCGATCATCCTGTCGTAGTCGGGCTTCGGCGAGGAACTCGCCTTGATGCCCTCATCGACGTTCGGCAGCAGCGTCTCGGTGTAGAGGTCCCATTTCTTGCCGCTTGTGCAGATGAAGCCGTCGCCGCCGCGGCCGGCGTATTTCGCCACCGCCGGCCCCGCCGCCGCGACGTAGATCGGCACCGGCTTGCCGGGCTTGTCGTAGATCGTGGCGTTTTCCGTGCGGTAGTACTGGCCCTCGAAGCTGACGTGGTCCTCGGACCACAGCTTGCGGATCAACTGGATCGCCTCCCGCATGCGGGCGAACCGCTCCTTCGTCTCCGGCCACTTGATGCCGATCGCCGGCACTTCGTTCAGCGACTCGCCGGTGCCCACGCCCAGGATCACCCGCCCGGGAAACAACGCGCCGAGCGTGCCGAACACCTGCGCCACGATCGACGGGTGATAGCGGAAGGTCGGGGTTAGCACGCTGGTGCCCATCACGATCCGTTGCGTCCGCGCGCCCAGCGCGCCGAGCCAGGCCAGCGCGGACGGCGCGTGCCCGTCGGTATGCTTCCACGGCTGGAAATGGTCGCTGACGAACACGGATTCGAACCCCACCTGCTCGGCCAGGCAGGAGAATTCGAGCAAGTCGCGCGGGCCAAACTGCTCGGCGGATGCCTTATAGCCAAGCTTGAGCATGACGGACCTCCGTAAGGACTGGCGGGCACGCTAACGCCGGGGCGGAGGCGGGGCAATTGCTCGGGGCAGGGCAGGGCGGCGCGCATCGATGATGATATAATGATACAAATATCATTAAAAACACTTGCAGTCTCGTTTCGCGCAATCTATCTGAAGTCTTGAGGAAACCATTTGGGGGAGGTTTCGATGCGGCAGATGGCTTCAGGTTTCGCGCTCGGCTCGCTGTCGATCACGCTGCTGTTCATTCCGTTCCTGATGGTCGCAGTGAACGCCTCGCCGGACTATACCACTGCGGTAGAAACGGTGATCGAGCGCTCCGGCATCCTACAGCCGCTGGTCGAAGTGGTGGCGCAGGCCAACGCACTGCGCGACGATCTGATGCGCCCATACACCGCGCGTCTCACCCACAGCTTCTTCCCGCGCATCCCACACCCCCTGTATCAACACACCCAGTAGGCCTTCCAGGCCGCCGCTGACTTACCCGTATAAGTTGTTATCACGTTGCCGCCGGTTACCGCTCTCTCGTCCGGATTTACACGTATAAGTCGTGTGCCTGGATGCGCCGGGGCCGGTGTGATCGCTGCATGACGCGGCCGCCGGATCGCCGGTCAGCGGCCAAGGAAACGGAGCAATCGTTCCTTCGGCCAGTAGGTCGTCACGTGGGAGCGCGGCCCCACAATCGGGACGACGCAATGCGCGCGCCCTCCGCGGCGGCGGCGAGCTTCACCCAGACGACGTCCTCCGCCACGTATTCGCGGCCGGCGAACGTTCCGAACCCGCAATCCGTGCCAGCGATCACCCGTTCGCGGTCGCCGACAGCGGAGACAGCTTCCTCCAGTCGCCGGGCGACAATTTCCGGGTGTTCCACGATGTTCGTGGTCGTATCGAGAACGCCGGGCATCAGCAGCATATGCGCGGGCAGTCGATTGTTGCGTAATGCGTCGTATTCATGCTGATGCCGCGGATTGGCGAACTCGATCGACAGCGCGCCGACGTTCGCCCGATACAACTCCGGCAGGATGGTCGCCATCGCGATGTCGTAGAGATGCGGCCCATCGTTGTTGCCCCAGCACACATGCAGCCTGATACGGTCGCGGGGTATGCCCGCTATGCCCGCATTGATCGCCGCAACATGCAGCTCGAGCTGGCGCAGGAATTCAGCGTCGGCCAGGCCGTCGAAGAAGCGATGCCGCTCCATCGCCAGGTCGGGCGCGTCGATCTGCAGGATCAGGCCGGCGTCATGGATGGCCCGGTATTCGTTGGCCAGCGCTTTCGCCAGGGCCATCAGATAGGCCTCGTGGCTGTCGTAATGCTGGTTGAGCATGGTCGTCGCAACGATGCCCGGCGATGGCGCCGTCATGAAACATTCGGCGAAGCGGCCGCCCATCCGCTTGAGCCTCTCGGCGTCTTCCTTGATCGGCGCGCTGTTGACGTACCGCACGTCCGATACCGCCGCCGGCGCGTTCATCGCGCGCGCCATGTGCGGAAAACGCGCGGCGGACTGGCGGACGTAGCTGGGAAATTCAAGCTGGTCGCGTGCCGGCGGACGCTTGGACGCACCGCCGAAGCCGCACAGGCAGCGCGGCACATAAGTCTGGAACCCAACACGCGATTGCTCGCCGTCGTTGCCCACGTCAACACCGGCTTCGATCTGCTTTGCGATCACATGCGCGGTGGCCGTTTCCACCTCGCGGGCCAGCTCGGCGGTATCGATCGTCTCGCCGGCTTCCTGGCGGATCAGCAGGTCGGTCAGGTGTTCTGCACGCGGCAGACTGCCGACATGGCTGACCAGGATCCTGTCGGTGCTGGCTAACATGGGCGTTTCCCTGCTTCGTTGGACGCAGGAAGATCATGCCGCAGGCTGTTGCGCGTGCGCAAACGTGGCGGAGCCGGCGATGCACGAGGTTCGACGCCGTATCGGCTCGCCGGCTTCCCGCGTGGCGGTCGAACGTATAGACTCGCCGCCAGATCGAGCGAAATCGCGGACGGGCAACACCCGCCAATGGAGGATACCATGGATGGTATGACACGCGTGGACTTGCACGGAGTCGTGGCGCCGCTGAACTTCATGGTGCCCATGGCAGAGAAGCCCTTTTCGTATAATTACGACCCGCCGCCGGGTACGCCGCTGCGCAATGGGAAGATGATCGAACACAAGATCACCGTGCACGATGCGCGCCCGGTGAATGATGCGCTGTCGCTCGACCGCGAGGGCTTCGTCCTGCTGCATCACCAGACCGCGGCGACCGATCTCTACGACGATGCAATCATCACCTCGGTCTATTACCCCGAATGCGAGCGGCTGATGCGAGAGGCGACCGGCGCCAGGCGGGTGGTCGCGTTCGACCATATCGTGCGCAATTCCGCCAAGGCTGCGATTAAAGGCAGCGGCATCAAGATGCCGGCCGGCCGGGTGCATAACGACTACACCGCCTGGTCGGCGCCGCAGCGCGTGCGCGACCTGATGGGCGACGAGGCCGAGGAACTGCTGACGCGCCGCTACGCCATCAACAATGTATGGCGGCCGATCGCCGGTCCGCTGCTGCGCTCGCCGTTGGCGCTATGTGACGCCGGGACGCTGGAAAGCGAGAACCTTGTCGCGTCGGAGCTGCGCTATCCCGATCGCGTCGGCGAGACATACGCGATCACCTATAATCCGAACCAACGTTGGTACTATTTTCCGCGGATGCAGGCGGAGGAGGCGGTGCTGATCCGGTGCTTCGATTCAGCGCGCTCGGGGCCGGCGCGGTTCTCGGCGCACGGGGCGTTCGACGATCCGCAGACGCCGGATGACGCGCCGCCGCGGGAGAGCATCGAGGTTCGGACGCTGGTGTTTTACTAGGGGATTCGGCGGGGAGGGTTCGACGGATCAAGGATCTGGTCGTCGGATATCCACGACCGGCCTATTTCGGCGAGCGGAGCTCAACCGGACCACTGGCATCACGAATGTGTCAAGCCGGCTGGTTTCTTGGCCACCGGTTTGTTCCGGGCCAGCTAATGGCGCGATGGCTCAATATCGCACGTCAGTGGTCGAGGAGATTCGCATGAACGACCAGGAGATTCGCGCAGCGCTGGATCGGCACTGGGCGGCCTCCGATGCGAACGACTTCGAGGCGGAGCATCAAATCTACCGGGAGGACGCGGTGCTCGAATATCCGCAATCCGGCGAGCGCATCCGCGGGCGGCGGAAGATCCAGTGGTCGCGCGCCGCGCAGCCGAACCGGAAACGCTTCGCAATCCGGCGAATCATTGGCGCGGGTGAGATCTGGGTTACTGAATATGTCCTGACCTACGACGGGCGGCCGTCTTACACCGTGAGCATCATGGAGTTCCTCGATGGAAAGGTATCGCGGGAGACCCAGTATTTCGGTGATCCCTTCGAGCCGGGACCTTCGCGCGCGCAATGGGTCGAGCCCATGACCTGAAGCCTGGCTGCCGCAAGGATGGCCGTGCATCGCACACTCACGCGCTCGGAGCTGCCGATTGATACAGTCTCACTCGCACGTTTTCTGATTGGCACGGTCCTGGTGCGGGAGTTGCCGGAGGGCGTTGCCAGCGGTCGTATTGTTGAGACCGAGGCGTATGTCGTCGGCGACGCGGCCGGACATGCCTATCGGGGAATCACCCAGCGTAATCGTTCGCTGTTTCTCGATCGTGGGTACGCCTATGTTTATCTCGCCTACGGCATTTCGTACTTGCTGAACGTGTCGAGCGAGCTGTCCGGGATCGGCGCCGGCGTTTTGATCAGGGCGATCGAGCCGCTCGAAGGCATTCCACTCATGCGTCTCAATCGCGGGACCGAACGCGTGCGCGACTTGGCGCGGGGACCAGGAAGGCTTGCCGCGGCGTTGCGGATCGATCGTTCGCTTGATGGGCTGGACCTTTGCCGGGAAGGTCCGCTATGGCTCGGACGCCGTGACCAGGAACCCGGAGAAATCGGGCAGAGCATCAGGATCGGCATCTCGCGGGATGCGCACCGCCCCCTGCGATTTTATCTTCGAGACAATCGGTTCGTTAGCGGTCCGAGATCGCTCAGGGAATAATAGAGCGCCATGGTCACGCTGTGCCTCGCTTGAAAGGGGGGCTCGAAGCATCGTTGCCTTCGCAGGCGATCGCGTCCTACTGCATGTACTGGTCGACCGCATCGGAACACGCCGGCCTCCACTATCATCCAGAGGCCGGTTGCCGATAGACCGCTGGGAGGCATTGCCATGACCCTCAAGCCCATCCAGGGCGCTCCACCTGGCGCACCGATTCCCGATTTTCCGAGCGGCGAAGCAGGTCCGCTGGTTCTGCCTGCATCCCGGCGTTCCAACAGTCCTGGTGAGGTGGTGTTGCCGTCTCTCCCACCGGCCGTGCCGTCTCCAGCCACGCCGCGGGGGCCGGTCGAAATTCGCGGTACTGGCAATACGATCCTCACATTCCGAGTCATTCCCGAGGTACCTGCCATCAATCGTTCGAGCATGATCATCTCGATAATCGGCGAGCCGAACGGGGACTATTCGCCGCAAACCATGCCCCATTTCGACCTGACGACGGACGCAGCCAAAGCGTTCCTGCGGGCGTTGCGCGACAGAGACTCATCGGTTGTCACCGCCGATAACCGAACCAGGCTTCAGATCGAATTCGTCATCGCGGAAGACGGACCAGCCTTTACCATCAGCAAGCCAGGCCAGGAGCATACCGTGCGACGGTTTAACCTTGGGCAGAGCTACGACGTGAAGGAAATGGCGGCCCGCTTGCTCGCCGAGCTTGGCCCATAAGCCGAGCGTGGGTGTTCTGCGTCTCTGGAGGTTCAAGTGTTTCGATGAAGCGAACGTCACGGGTATCCGGTGTTGCACAACCGACCATAATCGGCGGCAGGGGCGCTGGCATGATCATTCTCACGCTTCGACCGCGGACTGACGTATCGCCGTGGCGCCTCAAGCGAGGCGGAGACGGTATCGATGCGTCAGAATTACCGGCGTCAGTATCCCCGTGTGATATCGACTTCCTGCAACAGCCCCCGACCTGCCTCGACGCTGCGGATATTCGCCGCGATCTCCGTCACAAGCTGGGCAACGGTCGGCCGCCGCGCCACATGCGGCATCACGGTCACCTTGGGATGCAGCCAAAGCGGGCTTGTTGGCGGCAGCGGCTCGGGCCACAGCGCGTCCAACGCGGCGTATGACAACTGTCCCGAATCGAGTGTTGCGATCAGATCGTCCGCCACCACATGCTTGCCGCGCCCGACATTCACCAGCATCGCCCCGCGTGGCATCATGGCAAAGGTGCGCGTGCAGAAGATGCCCTCGGTTTCGTGCGTCAGCGGTAACAGGCAGACCGCGATGTCGGTCTGCTGCAGAAACGGCTCAAGCTGGTCGGCGCCATGATAGATCGGCACGTCGCCTTCGTCCCGCGGGTGGCGCACCCAGGCCGAGACCTTGAACCCAAGCGACTGCAACACCAACGCCGGCGCTTTCGCCATCATGCCGAAGCCGAGGAAGCCGACACGCCTTTGCTCCGGCCGCAGAATCGTCGTGCGACGCCATTCCCGGTTGGCCTGAGCCGCCTGATACCCCGGCATGTCGCGATGAAAACGCAAAACATGCATGACGACATATTCCGTCATCATCGGATCGCCGCCGGGTGGCTCGACCTTGCACAGCGGCGCCTTCGGCAGCTTCGGATGCTGCACGAAGGATTCGACACCGGCCGAGCGGCTGAACATGGCTTTCAGATTCGGAAATGCGGGAAGGGCATCGAAATCGGGATGCATGAAGGCGAGATATTCAATATCCGTCGGGTTTCCGGAATCAGGCCAAAAGCGAATCTCCAGGCCGGGAAGCTTCTCCCCGAACGTGTCGCGCCATGCCTTGGCGCTGCCGATATGCTTGTCGAGATCAACGATGAGCAGCGCCATAGCCGCCTCCTGGGTTATTCGATCATCGCTGATCGTCGCGGTCGGGTTACCACTTATAGACTTTCTGCAATGTCCCGCCCATGAGCGCCGCCTTGTCGCTCTCGGACAGTCGCGTGGTGTCGCGGAACGGCGCGACGCCTTGCTCGTAGGTCAGCATGCCGATCGTCCGCGTCCAGTCGGTGCCCCACATGCAGCGATCCAGCCCGAACGCATCGATGACCCGCAGCATCGGCTCCCAGATGTCGTCATACGGGAACGGTTGATGCGACATCGTGCAGGCGCCGCTGATCTTCACCCGTACGTTCGCGTATTGGGCCAACGAGAGCAGCTTCGGCAGATCGGCCCAAACGTCGGCGGGGACTGGCGGACGAAACGGTTGCAGCATTCCGAGATGGTCGATCACAATGACCGTATCGGGGTGTTGCTGGATGTGCGGCAGGCCTTTGTCCAGGATGCCCCAGCAAAGCAAATTGACCGGCAGTCCGTGCCGCGCCGCGGCGGCGAAAGCGCGGTTCAGGCCGGGATGATCGGCGTCCATCGGCAGGCCTTCGCGCATGCGGATGCGGATGCCGCGCGCGCCTTGTGTCGCCGCCCATTTCGCCACCGCATCGTCGATCGCCGGGTCGGTCGCATCGACCGGCGTCACGACGCGGAACTTATCCGGCCAGGTGTGGTAAACCTCGAGCGCGTAGCTCGGGTCGTATTCATAAGCGCTGAACGACGACACCATGATCGCGCCATCGACGCCCACACTGTTCATGGCCGCGACCATTTCCTCGCCCGTGGCGGAGTCGAGACCGTGCGAGGGGCTGGCCCACGGCCGGCCGGGATGATTGCGATCGAACGGATGCACCTGAACGTCGATGACCGGCATGGCCGTCCTCCTGTCTTTGTATGAATGCGGCTTAGTAATGCACGGTCCGCCCGGCTCCCCCGCCTGCCGCGACCAGTTCGCCGGACAACGCCCAGGCCTTGTCGGACGCCAGGAATACCGCGACGGATGCCACCTCCGACGCATCCACCATGCGGCAGATCGAATTGCCGCGCGGCGAGTCCGGCGCGAAATCCTGCTTCTCCGCTTCTTCCGGCGACACGCCCAACTGCTTGGCGCGGGCCGCGAGCAAGCTCGGCGTGCGCTCGGTGCGGGTCGTGCCGGGATGGATGCAATTCACCGTAATGCCATTCCGGCCCATCTGCACCGCCAGCGTCTTGGTCAGGTGCACCAGGCCCGCATTGCGCGCGCCGCCGCTGAGATTGCCGGCGTTGCGCGCGTTGCCGCCGCTGATGTTGACGATGCGGCCCCAGCCTTCCTGCTTCATGAACGGAAGCACGGCGCGGCAGCAACGCAGCGCACCGACATACTTCACGTTGAAGTCCTGGATCAGGTCCTCATCGACGACCGTTTCGATCGGTCCGGTCGCGGTGGTCGAGCCGCCTGGCGACGACCCGCTATTGACCAGGATATGCAGGCCGCCCAGTTGCTGCGCCGCCTCCGCGACCATGCGGTCCACTTGCTCCTTGCTGGTGACATCGGCCACGAGGGGAAGGATGCGCCGGTTCGTTTCGGCTGCCAGCTCGCGCGCCGTCGCCTCCAGCGCTTCCTTGTTGCGCGCAACGATCGCCACATCGACGCCCTCGCGCGCCAATTCCCGCGCGATGGCTTTGCCGATGCCGCGGCTGCCGCCGGTCACGATCGCATGCTTGCCTTGCAATCCGAGGTCCATGTCGTTCGCTCCCCTTTGCGGCGTGGCCGCGATTTCATAGTTGCACCGGCAGCCTGACCGTTCCGTCAGCTTCCCGCTCCAGCGCCGCCATCGCTACCACGGCTTCGACCGGCAGGCGCCCGTAGATGTGCGGGAACAGCTCTCCGCCGCGCGCGGGCTCCCAGCGTACGGTATCGCCGAGGCGCGACAGGTCCACCGCGACCAGTATCAGCCCCTCCACCCCGCGGTAGTGCTTGTCCAGTGTCGCGGCAAGCTGGGAACCGCATGACAGGTGAATGTAGCCATCGTGCAGATCCGCCGGCGATCCGCAGAATACGCCGTCACGCAACATCTGCTGGTGCTCTGCTTCCGACATGATCTTGTAAACGATCCGATCCGGCATGGCTCCTCACATGTTTCCCGCGCTGATGCACTGACGAGCTTGATCCATTACCCCGCTCCCCTCAACGTCCGCGTCAGGAGAAACCACCGATCCGCCGGCGCTCCATCCTCGCCGCGCAGATGCGAAGGCCAGCTTGACCCGCAATCCCGCGCCGGCCACCGTCTGCGGGCAGGAGAGACCGCCGATGCGCAACGCTCATATCGACATCAGCCCGATCGCCGGGGCACTCGGCGCCGAGATCGGCGGCGTCGATGTGGCGCAAGACCTGTCCGATGCCGTGATCGCCGACATCCGCCAGGCGCTGCTCGATCACGGCGTGATCTTCTTTCGCGACCAGAAGCTCGACGCAATCAGGCACAAGGCCTTTACCCGGCGGTTCGGCGAGATCTTCATCCACCCGAACTACAAGGGCGTCAGTGCCGACCCGGAGATCGTCGATATCCGCCGCGAACCCGGCGACAAGAAGATCGTCGGCGAGGACTGGCACACCGACACCACCATGGTGGCGGAGCCGCCGCTCGGCGCCATTCTCTATGCCATCGAAGTGCCGCCCTATGGCGGGGACACGTTGTTTGCCAACCAGTATCTCGCCTACGAAACTTTGTCGGACGGTTTGAAGCGCACGCTGGAAGGCCTGCGCGCCGTGCACACCGACCGCATGGTTGCCGGTCCGCAGGCCGGGATGAACGCGCAACGCTCGACCAAGGTGCGCGAGGATGCCGACTGGCGCGAAACCATCACCGTCCATCCCGTCGTTCGCACGCACCCGGAAACCGGCCGCAAGCTGTTGTTCGTCAACCGCTCCTACACCGTCGGCTTCGAGGGTTGGACCGAGTCCGAAAGCAAGCCGCTGCTGGATTACCTGCTGGAGCACGGACACCGGCCCGAGTTCACCTGTCGATTCCGCTGGGCGAACGGGTCCATCGCGTTCTGGGACAATCGCTGCACCAAGCACCTTGCGGTGCACGACGCCGGTCCGTTCCGCCGGATCATGCGGCGCACGCAGATCGCCGGCGACCGGGTTTACTGACCGCGCGCCCTGGTTGTCATCGCGAGCGAACCTGAGATCCCCCCTCCCCCTTGTGGGAGGGGTTGGGGGAGGGGTGGCAACAGCCGCCAGACCTCGGAAGTAAGCACCCCTCCCCCTGGCCCCCTCCCTCAAGGGGAGGGGGGATTTTGATTTTGTGTCCCCACCCGTCCCGCGCCCGTTACGCTCGCTGCACCAGCTCGATCGCGTAGCCGTCCGGGTCCTTCACGAACGCGATGATCGTGGTGCCGAACTTCACCGGCCCGGCCGGGCGAGTCACCGTGCCGCCGGCCTTCGCCGCGATCTCGCACGCCACCGCCACGTCCGGCACGCCGACCGCCAGGTGGCCGAACGCGCCGCCCATCTCGTATTTCTCGACGCCGTAATTGTAGGTCAGCTCGATCGCGGTGTTGCTGTCCTCATCGCCGTAGCCGACGAATGCCAGCGTGTATTTGCCGTCCGGCACGTCGCGCCGGCGCAGCTCCTTCATGCCGAACGCCTTGGTGTAGAAATCGACGCTGCGCTGCAGGTCGCCGACGCGCAGCATGGTGTGCAGAAAACGGCTCATACCCTCACTCCCCTTTGGCAATGGTCTCTGGATCGAGACCTAGCAGAAAAAGCCCCGCCGCGTCCGCCTCGGCCACGGTGGCGGCGCGGTCCGCCAGGATGGTGCCCCCGGCCTCGAACGCAACCCCCCGCAGTCCGGCTGCGGCTGCGGCGCGGACCGTGTCGGGACCAATCGTCGGCAGGTCGGCCCGCCGCTCCTGGTCCGGCTTGACCAGCTTCACCAGTACGCCGCCCGGTCCGGGCCGCGTCAGGCCGGCGCAACGGGCCAGCATGGCGTCGGTGCCCTCCACCGCCTCCACGGCCAGCACCAGCCCCTGCTGCACCACGCAGCCCTGGCCCACGTCCGCCGCGCCCAACGCGCGCACCACCGCCATGCCGCGGTGTATGTCGGCCAGCGCCATGGCGTCCGGCGCGGTGTGGGTCAGCAGGCCGGCCGGGGCCAGCGCCTCGCGCAGCACGTCCTGCGCGCCGATCACGCGGAAGCCTTCCTCGCCGAAGACGCGGATCACCGCGGCCAGCAGTCCGTCGTCGCCGGCGAAGGCGGCGCGGCCGATGCGGGCGAGGATGCGGGTGCCCTCGGCATCCGGCCGCATGGCCAGCAGCGACGGCCGTCGGACCGGACCGATCAGCACGAGGTCCTGGCAGCCATGCTGCCGCAGCGCGGCAAGTATGCGGCCGGCGGCACCCATGCGGATGACCTCGTGCGGCCAGGGGCGGAGCACGGCGGGGTCGGCAAATCCTTCCAATCCAACGAGAAAGACCGGGCGTCCGGCGGCCTGGGCGGCTGCGGCGACCTGCGCCGGCAGGCGGCCGCCACCGGCAAGAATTCCCAAAATACGCCCATGATTTTCGTCAGAATTACCTGGAACCGATTCAGGCATTGCAAAATCTCCAGGTTTCCATCATAAGCATATCAGAGATCACGAAATCGTGAGATTATTCCCATGACGGATCGGCCTACGCCGGAAGACGAGGAATCCTCCCCGGATAGCCAGACTGCCGCCTCCGGCATCCTGCACTGTCTGAAGATGCTGGAGGAAGAGGCCGATAATTTCCGCCTCGCGCGCACCAGTTTTGCGCTGCGCAAGGCGATCCGGGCCTGCCAGGCGGACCAGTCGGAGCGTTTCGCCCCGCGCGCGCGACGGCTGACGCTGCATTAGCAAGGCAGCCTGAAGGCCTGATCACGCTTCGGAGCGTGGTCGATCGCTCGGCCCACCTGGTTGCCTCTACGGCGCGCCGTACAGCGCGACCGCGTCATCCCACGAAATCCGGTGGGCGACGTCAGGCGGAAGCTGGCCGGCGATCCGCCGGTATCGCGCGATGATGCGCGGATAGGCGTCCCAGCCCACGCGCGCGGTGGCATACGCATCGGACGCGTACATCAGCCGGTCGGCATGCTTCAGCAACACCGCCCGCCAGTCGGGCCGCAGCATGCCGCAGGCGTCGAACATCGACGGCCCGAGCTTCGCCTGCTTGGCGGAATCGACAAACTGATAGCGCCCATCGACCAGCCGCGAGATGGTGCCCCAGACATTCGGGTGCGCGGACAGGATCGCGTCCGCCTTGTCGGGCGAGCCATATATCAGGCTCGGCACGATGAAGCGCTGTGCCGGCCAGGCACTATACAGCTTGTCGAAACGCGGACAGTCGCGATCCCACGCCCAGGCTTCCCAATGCGTCATCAGCGGCACCGGGTGGGCCTGCAGCCCCTGCAGCAGCCGCGTCGTTCCGGGTGCCAGCGGATCGACATAGACGTCGCCGGTCGGCGTCGGCGGGTGATCCGGCTTGTCGCCATGGGTGTAGAGGATCTCGCCGACGAATTTGTAGGTGCCGTCGGCAACGCCATCGAGCGTGTCGGCGACGTAGCGGCGTGGCAGATCGCCGCCCTCGATAAAGCCGATCTTGGGCGCGCCAACGACGAACAAATCCGGATGCGCCCGCGCGAGCGCGAGCACGGCCTCACGGCGTGGCTCCGCCTGCCGGCCACGGCCGTTGGAGAACAGCGCGATGCGCTGCACGCCGGTGCCTGGCAGGACGTCGAGCAACTCCGCGACATTGGGATTCCACGATTGCACTGCGGCATCGAAGATCGGTCCGCGATAGGGCGGCGGCAGTGGTGGGCAGTTCTGCGCCCGCGCGGCACCGGCCAGCAGGAGGAGCACGGCGAGGCTGGCAAGGACGCGACGCATGATGGGGGCTCCGTTGGCGGCGATCAGTCCGCCTGTGTGCTGGCGGCCATCGCATGCGCCATCACGAAGTCGCCCAAAGCGCCGATATCGGATAGCGGCACGCGAGGCACCGGCGCTGTCACCGGATGCTCCGACGTGACCGCCAGCACCATCGTGTCGTTCGGCGCCAACAGCGCCCGGTCCTGGCCGGACGGAACGACCTCCACCTTCGGGGAGGTGCTCCGCCGGAACCCATCCAGCAGCACGATGTCAACCGGCGTCATCCGCGCCAGCAGGCTGCCGAGATCGGGTTCCTGCGTGTCGCTCGGCATCTCTCGCAGCAGCGCGAAGCGGCTGGCGCTGGCGATCATGACCTCTTCGGCCCCCGCGGTGCGATGCTTCCAGGTGCCGCTGCCGGGCCGTTCGAGGTCCAGAGCGTCGGACACGCGCTTGATCGTGGACACGCGCAGACCGCGTCCGGTCAGCTCCACCACCAGCCGTCGCACAAGCTCCGACTTCTCCCGGCACTCACCAACCAGGCTGAAGGCTTTCATCACGTTCCTCCTGTTCCGCGGCAGCGAGGCCGCGACCCGGCCGCGCCGGCGAACGCCTCGGCGGTAGCTGCCTCCACAGCATGCATCAGCAGGAAATCGGGGTAAACTTGACAGTGACAGGTCGCGAGTTCATCCGCCGCCGACCCCGCGATGCACGCCAACAATGTCATCAGGCTGGCCGGCTCGTCGGCAAGTCGTCTGCGGGTCGGCGATTACCGGATGATCTTCGAGGAGACCGAGGCCGAGATCATCGTGACGCGCATTGCACCACGCGGATCGGCCTATGACTGACGGAGTGCGTCCATGCACGAGCGGATACTGACGACGCCCAAAGGCGAGGAACTCGTGGTCCTCGGCCGCGCGGAATACGACGACCTGATCGATGCGCGTGACCATGCGCTGGCGATGGCGGCGCATGCGAGGGGCGCAGATCCGGGGCTGACCGAAGCGGAGATGGACGAGTACCTGGCCGCGCCGACGCCGCTCGCGTACTGGCGCAAGCGCTGCGGGCTGAGCCAGACGGCGCTGGCGGCGGCGGCAGGCATTTCGCAGCCGTATCTGGCGCAATTGGAGACTGGCCGGCGAAGGTCGGCGGATATCGCCGTCTATGCGCGGCTTGCCAGGCGGCTTGCGGTGCAGGTTGAGGACCTGATCACGCCGGGCGAGTAGCCAAGCGGTCGGCGCGCCAAAGGTGAATTGATCAGGGCGCACACTATCCGCCCCACCGTCCCGCCGCTTTCTTGAATGGACCGACGGCCGTTCCTTTAGTCTCCGCTTTCCCGGCGATCATGGATGCGCACGCGGCCAGGCTCGACGATCCAGAGCGCCCCGTTCAGGTCATGTACATCGAGCGCGGCAAGTAGGTCGCGCATACGGGCGAGCAAGCGCGCCGGCGTCGTGCGGGGGCCTGGCTCGAGAACCACGATGCCCGCGCCATCCTCGGGCGGATATCGCAGGACATGACCGAAATCGTGGTCAAGCGTGACCAGCACCCGGCCTTCCGCGCAACATCTGGCGAACAGGACGTCGTCGGTGGCACCACCCATTCCCTCGCCGCGAACGGTCTCGACGTCGTGCCCGGCGGAGGCCAACAGCAACGCGCCGTGGGTCCCCAGGTTCTCGTCGAGCTTGAATTTCACACGACCTCGTGCAGCGGTATCGGGACAACCCGCTGCCGTGCCATTTCCGCGCCATAGGCAATGGCGGCAAGGATGTCTTCGCGGGTCAATTGCGGGTATTCGGCGAGCACCTCTGCCTCCGACATCCCGTCTGCCAGGAAGTCGAGGACCAGGGACACCCAGATGCGCGTGCCCTTGATGCAAGGCTTCCCGCCGCAAATCTGCGGGTCGAGCGAAATCCGTTGCAGCAGATTGTCCATGATGCACTCTCCTGGACGCGCGTTATGCCACAAATTGAGCGGTCGGGCGATTCGTCCCCCGCTGGCGTGTAGCGCCGTCGCGCAGGGTTCAGCTCAGTCAAATTGTGCTGGACTGCTCTCCCCTGGTCCACGTTGTCGTCGATGTGTGCCTGTCCTCGATATAAGCCGCGTCAACCCGGTGCACCGCGTGCGCCATCGCCTGCGAGTCCTCTATGAAGCGCGCCAGCATCTTCACCAGCGTTTTGCGCTTGTTCAGCAAAATGTCGCGCCACATCACCGGGTCGCTCGCTGTGACCGAGGCAGCGGGCGATTGCGATCTCCAGGTTTTGGCACGCGCATCCTGGGAATACGATAGATCGTCAGGGATCGTAGACCGGCGAGTGCCGACACGTCCTTCGCCCGCGATTCATCGAGTAAAAGGATATGCAGCGCAGTCAGGTCCGCCAGCGGCGACAGGTCGGCCACCCGCGTGCCGTCAAGCCGAAGCTCTTCCAGCGCAATCAGCCCGGCGAGGGGTGTCACATCGCTCACCCGTGTGCGGCTCAGCGAGAGGTACTGCAGGGCGGTCAGCTTCGAGAGGGGGGTCATGTCAATTACCTGCGTTTCAGCCAGCGTAAGAAACTGCATGGCGGTCAACCCGGCAAGCGGTGTCACGTCGCTCACCCGTGTGCTGGCGAGCCTGAGGTCTCGCAGTGCGGTGAGCCCAGTGAGGGGTGTCATGTCGGCCACAGGGCTGTCGTTGAGCCAAAGTGTATGCAGAGCGGTCAGACCGGCGAGTGGTCTCACGTCGCTCAAGGGCGTGCCTACGAGCCGGAGGGATTGCAGCGCTGTCAACTCAACGAGTGGGGTGACATCACGTACCCGTGTGCCTGCAAGTGAGAGAGATTTCATCGCCGTCAGACTTGCTAGCGCTGTTACGCTAACAATATTGCTGCGGGATAGGTTCAGCGTGGTAATGAATGGAACCCAACTGGCAGGAATCCTTTTGCGCGCTAGCACGCGTCTCCGCACCTCCTGCACACTGAAGTCCGCTGGCGGGATCACCGGCTGCGGAAGCGGTACGCCGCGCGTATCAGCATCCACGACCACATCCTCGAACATCGCGGCAGTCTTTCCGCGTGCGCGGGTGAAATCGGCGCCGCGCAGGTCGCAACCGTGAAACACAAAACCGCTGACATCGTCGGCACACACCACGCCGCGCAGATCGGCGCCGACCCACGCCGTCGCCTGATCCAGCCCCGCCACGCGCGTCAGCGCGACAAGGTCATCGTCCGGATGCTCCAGGATCGCGCGTGCAATACCGCGCTGCTCAGGCGTCAGCTTCATCGGCGGACTTGCGGCGGAGGCTCGCGTGGCACCAGACGACACGCCGTTCGTCATCCGCCACCTGGCATTCCTGCAGGAACCGCTGCAGCACCCTGGCGCGGTTGGTCGAGATGTCGTGGTTCGGATCGTCCGGCACCACCTCCAGGTCCAGGCGACGGCTGCGCAGTTCCAGAATGACCGAAGGCAACGCGCCGCTGGTGTATTCCATGGTGGCGAGCGTCGTCTTCTCCAGCGGCTTGCCCGCCAGCAGCGCGCCTTGCTTCGGTCCGAGCACGATGAACACGCCGCCGGACTCCGCCAGGTGTTCGTGGTCCGGTGTCTCGGCCGGCTGGCATCCCTTCATCGTCGGCACGAGATAGGCCGTCTTCAAGCCGATCCGAACGGACAGGTCCTCGATCTCATCCGGGTAGTGCGCCAGCGACAGCGAGACCGGCAGCAGAAAGCTGTTCGGGTCGTTGCTGGGCGGCGGCGGGTGGATATACAGCGCGGCCAGTTCCTTGCTGATGTTGTTGGCGTCGGCGACCTCCCACTGGTCGGTGGACCGCGAGGGGTCGATGTCGTGGATCGGCGCGGCTTTGCGGTTGTCGCGCGCGGCGACCATGCGGCTGGTGAATGCGTCCAGGTCTTCGAAGAACCACTCGATTTCGATGCACACGCCGATCTCGTTATACTTTCGGACCATCGCCGCCAGGTGTTTGCGCGGCGGCCGGCTGCCATGAGTATCGGCACTGTCGCCGAACCACGCACTGAAGGTGCCCGCGGCTATGTCCAGCGCCGCCGCGATCGCTCCGGCGTTGGTCAATTGGTCGCGGCCAAGCAGCACGGCTTCGCTGCAGAGCAGCTTGATCTTTTCCTTGGGCCGGCTCACCAGCCCTGCGTCTGATGCTTTCACCGCCGCCATGGTACGTCCCTGTCACGCTTCGATCGGTCTTCGGATCGCATGTTAGCCGGCCACAGCCAACTTGCCACCGAACCGAACCGCAGCAAACCGAACTCACCGAGTTTGGGCGGCAGGCAGCCCGTTCCGAGCTTCTTCGGCGCGTGCGGCCCACTGAGGATTGCTGAGACAGCGCCATGGGGCGGCTGCGTGGTGTCATCCCGCTGCGAACGTATCCGCACGGAGACCGACCCATGAGTCAAACCCCTCTCATCATCAGGATAGGCGTGACGATCGAATTTGCGCTGATCGTCGCCTGTGACACCGGCTGGTTCCCCGGCTATCTGCCGATCGCCGGCTCCCAGGCCGTTGAGGCGACCCTGGTGATGGGCACGGCTTTCGTGCTGCATGAACTCGCAGAACACGCGTGCGAGATTGTCCGCAGGCTGCGCGATTGGTGGCGCAACTGAGCGTGCGATCCGCTACGCCTGCTTCTTCTCGATCAAACTCCGCCGGATCTTCCGCCCCCGCTCCACCTTGTCCTCGATATACGCCGCGTCGCCCCAGCGCACCGCGCGCGACATCGCCTGCGCGTCCTCCATGAAGCGCGCCAGCATCTCCAGCAGCGCCTCGCGGTTATTCAGGAAGATGTCGCGCCACATCACCGGATCGCTCGCCGCGATGCGGGTGAAGTCGCGGAAACCCGAGGCGGCGAAGTTGATCACCTCCTGCCGGCTTTCGTCCGCCAGGTCGTCGGCGGTACCGCAGATGGTGAAGGCGATCAAATGCGGCAGGTGCGACACGATCGCCAGCACGCGGTCGTGGTGCGCCGGCTCCATGCGCTCGGCCATGGAGCCGCAGCGGCGCCAGAGTTCCGCGATCTTCTCTACCGCGGCGGGATCGGTGCCGGGCGGTGGCGTCAGCAGCGTCCAGCGGCCCTCGAACAACGTGGTGAAGCCGGCATCGGGGCCGGAGTATTCGGTGCCGGCGACCGGATGGGCGGGCACGAAATGCACCCCCGCCGGCACGTGCGGTCCGACGTCGCGGATCACCGACTGCTTGGTGGACCCGACATCGGTCAGGATCGCGCCCGGCGCCAGATGCGGCGCGATGGCCGCGGCAAGTTCGGCGAACGCACCTACCGGAGCGCACAGCATGACGCAGTCGGCGCCCTCCACCGCGCGGGCCGGATCGAGCTCCACCCGGTCGGCGAAGCCAAGCTGCATCACCCGGTCCAGCGTCTTCTGCGTCCGGGCGTTCACCACGATCTCGGCCGCCAGGTCGCCGCGCTCCCGGGCGATGCGCGCGACGGAGCTGCCGATCAGGCCGATCCCCAGCAGGGCGAGGCGACGGAACAAGGGCTCAGGCATGGGGTGCGACCGGACGTGGGGAGATCAGTGGCAGGCGGCACGAAGGCTCCCCCTCCCCTTGAGGGAGCGGGGTGGGGGGAGGGGTGCGTACATCCGCCGAACGTCGCCGTACGCACCCCTCCCCCCACCCCCCTCCGTCAAGGGGAGGGGGAGCTTTTGCAGTGTGCATCTCAGCCACGGTCGCCTCGCATGAACGCCGCCAATGCCTCGACCACTGCTTGCACTTCCTCCGGCAACCCGACCGTGATGCGCAGGCAATGCGGCAGCCCATAGCCGCGCACGCCCCGCACGATGATGCCGCGTTGGCGCAGGAAAGCGTCCGCGGCTTCCGCACGCTCCGGCGTGCCAAAGTCCGCCAGCACGAAGTTCCCCTCGCTTGGCCACACCTTGATCCCAGCCGCCGCGATCCCCGCCGCCAGCTTCGGCCGCCACGCTGCGTTGTGGTCGCGGCCCTTCTCCAGCCAGCCGGGCTCGGCCAGAGCCGCGATCGCCGCCGCCTGCGCCGCCACGGACACATTGAACGGCCCGCGCGTCCGATTCAGCACATCGACCACGTCCGGCGGCCCATAGCACCAGCCGATCCGCATACCCCCAAGGCCGAACACCTTGGAGAACGTCCGCGTCATCACCGTGTTGTCGGTCGCATCGACCAGCTTCACGCCCGGCTCGTAATCCGCCCGCGTGACGTATTCCGCGTAGGCGGAATCGAGCACCAGCAGCACCTCCGGCGGCAGCCCCGCGTGCAGCCGCGCCACTTCCTCGGCCGGCAGCATCGAACCCGTCGGATTGTTCGGATTGGCCAGGAACATCAGCCGCGTCGCCGGCGACACCGCGGCCAGCATCGCATCCACATCCGCGGTCAGGTTCCGCTCGGGCATCTTGATCACCCGGCTGCCGGCATACGTCCCCGCGATGAAGTAGATCGAGAACCCATGTGCCGACATGACGATGTCGCGCCCCGCACCGCCATACGCCAAACACAACTGATAGATCAGGTCGTCCGACCCCGCGCCGCACACGATGCGCGCCGGGTCCAGCCCCCACCGCCGGCCGATCGCCTCCCGCAGCGCATCGGCGCCGCCATCGGGATAGCGGTACACTTCCTCCGCCGCGCGGCGGATCGCCTCCTGCGCGCCGGGCGGTACGCCGAACGCACCCTCGTTCGACGACAGCTTGATGGTTCGGTTGATGCCGGGCAGGGTCGATTCGCCACCGATATAGGGCGAGATCGTCAGAACCTCTGGCCGAGGCCGTGGCGTCGTCATGCGGTCCCCGACGGGGAGCCCACCGGCACGGCGTACCCGCCCAGCGCCAGAGGCCGCCGCTGCGTCGCCGACAGCTTGTCCAGCCGCTTGTCGTCCACCGGCACGAAGCCCTCGACCTCCGCCAGCGCATGCGCCACGCCGGCGCCGGGATCGCGTCGCAGCAGCACCATGCTGGGGGCAAAGCCGGCGGCGGTCAGCTCGGTCGTTAGCCGCGCGCGGCTTACGTCTTCCTCCAGCTCCAGCCCGATAAAGCTCCGATCCTGCTCGCTCGCATCCGGCGAGAACGGCGCAACGACCAGCGCCTGCACGGTCGGCGCGCCTTCCGGCCGCGGCGCCCAGAACGGCAGGCGGGCAACCACGTGGATGTCCGGATGCAGCAACGCCGTGCGCCACCAGGTCTCGGTCTCCGACGGCAGCGGCAGCACGGCGACCGACGCCGTGCCCGCCGATACTTCCGAGATCGCCTGCGCCGCGCTGCCATGCACGCGCAGCGGCGTCAGCGCGCCGTATTGCTCGCGCGCGAGCTGGGTGTAGGCGCCGCCCGGACGCGGATCGCACACTGCCAGCGTGAAGCCGCCCTGCATGCCGGTGGTGGCGGCCAGCAGCTCCCGCCAGATGCGGAAGATCGCCTGCGGCGGCAGCGCGCCGGCATGGCGAGCCAGCAGCCGGCGGATGATCGATGCCTCGCGGCCCGGCCGCAGCGCGGCGCGCTTGCCCGCCCTGGCCACGTCCTCCACCACGCGGGCGCGCTGCATCAGCAGGTCGTGGATTCCGTCGTCGATGCGGTCCAGCGTCGCGCGCAGGCCCGCCAGATCGGGAACGCCGTCGCCGCGCCAGTGATCCGGCGGGGCCGGTTCCTCGGCGGCGGGCGGGGAGGGCGCAGTCTCGGTGGTGGGCGTCAAGCTCGACATTCTTCTGGCCGCACGAGGGGCGGAACAGATAGCCGAAGCATGCGGGCCTGGGAACAGTAGAACGGTCGGGTTGCGGGGGATCGCGGCACGGCATATGCGTGCGGCACCATGGACCAGACAGCGACGCTCGACCGGGTGGCCCACACGCATGTCGTATTCGACGACGGCATGACGCTGGAATGCGGCGCGAAGCTGCCGCGGCTGGTCGTCGCCTATCGCACGTATGGCCGTCTGAACGCGGAACGCACCAACGCCGTGCTGATCTGCCACGCGCTGACGCTGGACCAGTATGTGGCGGAGAAGCATCCGGTCACCGGCAAGGACGGCTGGTGGGACGACATGGTGGGGCCGGGCAAGACCGTCGATACCGAGCGTTTCTTCGTCATCTGCGCCAACGTGCTCGGCGGCTGCATGGGTTCCACCGGCCCGCTGAGCGAGCGCGAGGACGCCCCCGGCATCCTGTGGGGCACCGATTTCCCGCCGGTCACCATCGGCGACATGGTGCGCGCGCAGAAGCGGCTGATCGACCATCTGGGGATCACGCGGCTCTTCGCGGTGCTCGGCGGCTCCATGGGCGGCATGCAGGTGCTGCAATGGGCTGCGCTGTTCCCCGACGCGGTGTTCGCCGCACTGCCGATTGCCAGCGCGGCGTATCACTCGGCGCAGAACATCGCGTTCCACGAAGTCGGGCGGCAGGCGATCTTCGCCGATCCGGACTGGCAGGGCGGCCGCTACTGGACGACCGGCCGCAAGCCGTCGCGCGGCCTGGCGGTGGCGCGCATGTGCGCGCACATCACCTATCTGTCCGAGGAAGCGCTGACGCGTAAGTTCGGCCGCCGCATTCAGAACGCGCCCAAGGACCCGAGCGAGGCGATCAGCTTGTTCGGCGAGATGTTCGAGGTGGAGAGCTATCTGCGCCACCAAGGGTCCACCTTCGTCGATCGGTTCGACGCGAATTCGTACCTGACCCTGACGCGGGCGATGGATTATTTCGACCTGGCGGCGGATTTCCAGGGCGACGTGGCAAACGCGTTCCGCGGCACGAAGACGCGGTTCCTGCTGGTGTCGTTCACGTCGGACTGGCTGTTCCCCACGCCGGAAAGCCGTTCGATCGCGCGCGCGCTGAACCGGGCGGGCGCGAACGTGTCGTTCGTGGAGATCCCCAGCGACAAGGGGCACGACGCATTCCTGCTGGATGAGCCGGACTTTCACCGCACACTGGCCGGGTTTCTGGCGGGTTGTGCGGTGCATGCGGGGTTGGAGGGGTAGGGCGCGTACCACCGCCACAAGCGCCAACAGACCTTGCCGACTATAGCACTGAGCATTATATATTTCGACCGGGAACGGTCGAAGTGAATGCGCATACTCAAGACCAGGGGCTTCGATCGATTTGCGCGCAAGGCCAGCCTCGAGGATGTGGCATTGTGCGCCGCAATCGATGAAGCCCAAAGGGGCCTGGTCGGCGCCGATCTCGGCGGTGGTGTTATCAAGCAGCGGATTGCCAGGCCCGGCGGTGGCAAGTCAGGCGGTTTTCGTACCATACATCCTGTTCAGGGCGAACGAGCGGGCCATCTACGTGTACGGCTTTGCGAAGAATGAACGCGACAATATCGGGGATAAGGAACTTGCGGAGTTTCGTAAGCTTTCCGCCATCATGCTGGCCTACGGCGAGGATGAATTACTGCGGGCAATCGAAACCGGTGCGCTGATCGAGGTCGTGTGATGAACAAACAGTACCGAAGCCGCATGATGGCGGCGGTCCACGAGACAGCCGAGGACCTGCACGCGGCGGGCCTGATCGACAAGCGCACGATGCGTGAGTTTGATAAGGCATGCCTGACGCCGGTAAGTCCATTGCGACCCGATGAAATCCGCGCGCTACGCGAACGCGAGGGCGCAAGCCAGGCCGTCTTCGCCCGCTACCTGAACGTCACGACGGGACTGGTGAGCCAATGGGAGCGGGGTGAAAAACATCCAAAAGGGGCGACGCTCAAGCTGCTTGCTCTCGTCGCAAGCAAAGGCCTCGCGGCGGTTGCATGATGAACGAGCCACGATCTTCCGGCCAAAGTTCGACCGGTTCGTGTCGCTTGAGCGTCGCCGGAGAATTCTCGACATCGTCCTTGTCGCAGCCGAGCGCGTTGAGCCGGTTGAAACCATCCGCGAATGTACCGACCCCAAGGACGACAAGTACCTCGCGCTGGCCGCGGCAGGCCGCGCCGACGTCATTGTCAGCAGGGACATTCGTCACCTGCTTTCGATGCACCCCTGGCGCGGCATCCCGATTCTCTCGCCGGCGAGCTTCGTCGCAGTCGAAGAATGAGAGCGGCCCGAAGTTCGCGGTTCTTACGGCCGCGCCATGTCCCCTTGGGAGAACGCGGTCTCCTCGTTGGTAATGAACTCCAGCAGGCAGGCGCGGCCTTCCTCGGTCTGCCGCCGCGCGCGCAGGATCGCCTCGCCGATCTGTCCGGGGTGTTCCACGCGTTCGCTCCAGCCGCCGAGGTCCTTCGCCAGGTTGGCGTAATTGCCGCCCAGGTCGCGCGCGCGATACTTCTCGTGCGACAGGCCCATATGCCGCGTCTCGATCGCCATTGAGGAGTTGTTGAACACGATGGTCAGGATCGGCACGCCGCAGCGCACCGCGGTTTCGAAATCCAACCCGGTCATGCCGAACGCCGCATCCCCCATGATGTTGACGCAGAACTTGTCCGGCGCCGCGATCTTCGCGCCGATGTTCAATCCGAGCCCGGTGCCGAGCTGGTGCGACTTGCCCCACCCCAGATACCCCCGCGGCCGTTTCGCCTGGTAAAACGGCAAAAGCTGCTCTCGCGGACTGCCGGAATCGTGCGTCATGATGACGTCTGCGGTATCGACCACCTGCTGGAACTCGGCGATCACCCGGTACGGATTGATCGGCGCGGTGTTCGCGCCAAGCTTCGGCTGCCACTTCGCCCGCCACGACGCGTTGGCGCGGGCAATCTCGGCGGCGGGCGCGCGTTGCAGCGTGCGACGGTCCAACCGATCCGCGACCGCCGCGATCAGATGTCCCAGCGTCAGCTTCGCATCGCCGAGCAATGCGACATCCGTATCGTAGGTCTTGTTGAGGTCGCGCGTGTCGTTGGTGTTATGAATCAGCTTCGGCCCTGACGGCAGCGGCGGCGTGGACAGCGGATGCTGCGTCAGTCCGCATCCCACTGCGAGGATCACGTCGGCCTTGTCGTATAAAAACACCGAGCCGGCGCCGGTGAAGCCGTTGCCGCCGGTACCGAGTGCAAGTTCGTGATCCTCGGGAAACGCACTCTTGCCATCGACGGTGGTCATGACAGGGGCTTGCAGCAACTCGGCCAGGCGTACCAGTTCGTCGCTCGCCTCGGCATACAGCACGCCTTGCCCGGCGAGGATCACTGGGTTGGACGCCTCTACAAGCAGCTTCGCCGCATCCTCCACGTCATGCGCGTCCGGCGCGGAACGCACGGCGCGGACGCCGCCGTATTCGCCTGCGTTGCCGGGAATCTCGCGGCCGACGACCTCGCGCGGCAGCTCCACCATGACAGGCCCGGGCCGTCCGTTGCGCAGCGCATTGAACGCCCGCCGCATCGCCGCCGGCGTGTGTTCCGGCTGCATGATGGTCTCGACCGACTTGGTCACCGACGCATAACTCCGCGCGGAGCTGAACAACGGAAACACCTGCGCTTGTTCCAGCGAATGTCCAAGCGGCAGCAGCAGGATCGGCGAGGAATCGGAATAGGCGCTGGCGACGCCGGCGAATGCGTTCTCCGCGCCGGGGCCGTATTGCATGGCGAACACGCCGACCGGCTTGCCGTTGGTGACGCGGGTGAAGCCATCGGCCATGTGTACGCCGACGCGTTCCTGCCGGCAGATCACCGGGCGGAGGCCGCCGGCGACCGCGGCCTCGATCATCGACGTGGTGGGGAAGCAAAAGAACGTGGTGATACCCTCGCGGCGGAGGGTCTCGACGATGGCATCGGCAACGTTCATGGCGTTTCTCCACGGATTGTTGCCGCCACTATAGCACCGCGGCGCCCCTGGTCATGTGGGCCGCCCTGCCCCTGTCATTGCGAGTTGGCCACCGGCCGGGGCCGACCCCGCCCTGGATGAAACTGTGACGGTCGCAGCGTAGGTCTCCCCTCCCCTTGAGGGAGGGGTTGGGGGAGGGGTGCGTACATCCGTTGACCGCGGATGTACGCACCCCTCCCCCAACCCCTCCCTCCAGGGGAGGGGAGACCTACGCTGCGACCGTCACAGTTT
>DASXFW010000263.1:0-13423 GCA_036489395.1 Acetobacteraceae bacterium
GACGCAGGTTGGCATCCACGACTTGCTGTGCTGGCCGCTGCAAAGGCGTGGATGCCGACCTGCGACGGCATGACGAGGAGGCGACGAGCGAGGGTTTCATCAAGTGCGGGTCGGCCGAAGGCCGGTGGCCAACTCGCAATAACAGGGGGGCGGGCGCCGACGCCCGCGTCATGGCCGGCCATGACGTGTTGAGCATGAATTGCGCGACCGCCCGGGAGAGTCAGGCTTTCCGCCGATCGGTAATACATCTTGCGCAGCCTCGTGCCGCATTGCCGATCGATCGATCGATCGTACGACACCCGGATGCGAAAGAACCTTCGCAGGCTTCATCGGCTGCTCCTTCCAGGCAGATAACGGCGAGCGCGGACCCGGGACCCGCACGGGGCGATCCGGGCACCGCCACCCCCGCGACCGAATCCTCCGCCTGCGCTACACGCACCCAATGTTCCGCAACGTCCTCACCGTCGGCGGGTGGACGCTCGCCAGCCGCATCCTCGGCTTCGCGCGCGACATCCTGATCGCGGCGATGCTCGGCGCCGGCCCGGTCGCCGACGCCTTCATCGTCGCACTCAAACTCCCCAACTTGTTCCGTCGCTTGTTCGGCGAGGGCGCCTTCAACGCCGCCTTCGTCCCCGCCTTCTCTGGCACGCTCGCCGCCGAGGGCCGCACCGCCGCCCGCCAGTTCGCCGAAGAGACGTTCGCCGTCATGACCTTCTGGCTGGGCGTGCTGACCATCGCCGGCGAGATCTTCATGCCGCAGATGATGACGGTGCTGGCACCAGGCTTCGCGGAGATCCCCGCCAAGTTCGCCCTCGCTGTCACGCTGTCGCGCATCACCTTCCCATACCTGATTCTGATCTGCCTCGCGGCACTGGTGTCCGGCGTGCTGAACGGCCTCGACCGCTTCACCGCGGCCGCATCGTCCTACATTCTGTTCAATATCGTTACGATCGGCTTCCTGCTGTGGCTGACGCCCTACGTGCCGACCGCCGGCCACGCGCTGGCCTACGGCGTCACCGTCTCCGGCGTCGCGCAGCTTGCCGTCCTGCTGTTTGCCGTGCGCCGCGCCGGCATGGGGCTGCGGCTGCCTCGCCCGCGTCTGACGCCGCGGGTGCGCGCTTTGCTGCGCCGCATGGTACCGGGGCTGGTGGGCGCGGGCGTGACGCAGCTCAACCTGACGATCGACGTGATTATCGCCAGCCTGCTGCCGCCCGGCACCGTGTCGCTGCTGTATTACGCCGATCGCGTGCAGCAACTGCCGCTGGGGGTGATCGGCACCGCCGTCGGCACCGCGCTGCTGCCGCTGCTGTCGCGCCAGGTGCGCGCGGGCGAGGCCGACGCCGCGCTTGTTACCCTGAACCGGGCGATCGAATACGCCCTGTTCCTGACCCTGCCTGCGGCGGTGGCGCTGGGAGTGATCGCCTATCCGATCATGTGGGGCTTGTTCGGCCGCGGTGCGTTCACCGCCAACAGCGCGCTGCTGTCGTCGCACGCACTGATTGCCTACGCGGTTGGATTGCCGGCGTTCGTGCTGGTGAAGGTGCTGGCGCCGGGCTTCTTCGCGCGCGGCGACCTGGCGACGCCGGTGAAAATTGGCGTCGCGGCGGTGGTGCTGAACCTGGCACTGAACCTGGCTTTCATGCGCCCGCTGCAACAGGTTGGTCCGGCGTTGGCGACGAGCCTTGCCGCGATGTTCAACGTCGGCTGGATGGCGGTGGTGCTGGCACGCCGCGGTCAGTGGCGGCCGGATGCGCGGCTGCGGCAGCGGTCGGTGCGCGTCGCGGCGGCGGCAGGGGTGATGGGGCTGGCACTCTGGGGTGCGCGTTTCGTCGTGTTCCAGGCGACGCTGCACGGCATGGCACGGCTCGGCGGGCTGGCGGCGCTGGTCGGCGTGGGGCTGGCAGCCTACGCGGCGACGGCGGCGGTGCTGGGTGCGGGGGACTGGCGAGAGATCGGGCGAATGATGCGACGGCGGCGGGCGGCGCCGCCCGCGCCACCTCCGTAGCGGATCAGCCGGATCGCCGTGCGGACGTCTCGATGCGTCCGACCAGATCTTTGGCCGCGAGCTGCTCGATGGTCAGATCGTCGAGCGCGATCGGACAGGTTGAGGCATCGAGCGCCTCGGCAACAAGCGCACGCGCGTCGTGGCGTTCCTGCACGGCGAGGTCCAGATCGGCCTGATGCATGGCCCGACGCCACAATATGTTCATGTCGATCTTTGGCCGCATCGCGGGCGTCAGCCGATCGATCAGGGTGTCATGCCAGTTGCCGATTTCAGCCGCCCAATGCCGCAGGCTCGGTGCTTCGGCGTCCGCCCAGGACTTGATAGCATGCACCAGGATCAGCCGGATGAAGCTTCGGGCAGCATGCAACTCAATGGCGCCCACGTCTTCGATCGCGTCGGCGACGTGGGTCAGATCGAGCTCGTTCGGCAGGTCGCGACGGGTAGCCAGACGGCGCAGAGCCGCCGCCTGTTGCTCGGACCAGGCGTATACATCCTCGTCGTAAAGGGTCGTCTCGCCCATCGGACCTCCGCGGCGGTGACGATGGTCATGCCGACGCGCGGGTGCAAGCGTTGCGGCATGGTGTCGCCGGCGTCTCGGCGCGGGCTGTCTGGTCTGGCGGTCAGGCAGCGGGGACGCGGCCAACCGGTTCCCTCCGAGCCGGCGGGCAGCGTGGCAGGATATCGGTCGCGCCAGTCGCGCCAGTCGCGCCATCGCAACGGCCATATAGCGCCATGAATGAGATTCGCACCCGCGTCGTCGTCGGCCCCGATCGCCAAATCTCCGGGATTGCACCGGAAGATGTGCCGCCCGGCGAGCACGAGGCCATCATCGCCGTTGCGTCCGGTGTCGTTCCGAAGCGCTTCCGCCTGGCCGATTTGCCGGTGCACGACATTCCTTGGGACGGCAGCATATCGCTTCGCCGTGAGGACATGTATGGCGACGATGGTCGCTGATCCGGTCTTTGTCGGTACGACCGTGCTTCTCTGTACCAGCCGCCCGACCGCGCCAGAGCATGTCATCGCTCGGGCGGGGCTCCGACGCTTGGTAGAACAGGCGCACGACGCCAACATTGTCGCGACCATGCAAGCGCACGGCGTGTCCCGTCTGCTGACGTTCAACACGAGTGACTTTCGGCGCTTTGGTGCGCTGGTCGATCTGAATCCGCTTCCCGCGATCTGATCCGGGTGGTTCCGTATCCGAACCACCGGACCAGGCGGGACGCCGAGCAAATCGTCAGGTCAGGATCGACGTGCTCAGGCCGCCTTCTTGCGGTTCATCTCCAGCCGTGCATCGACCAGCGCGACGACCGCATCGAGCGTCGCATTCTGCATGCCCTTCTGCGCCGCGATGCTCTGCACCAGCCGATCGACGCGCTCGATGTTCGGTGCGCCGTTGAACAGCGCGCGGGCGGCCGAGGACGGACGGATCAATCCGTTGGCTGCCGCGGCGTATTTCTCGAACGGCACCAGGTCGTCCGGGTTGGCGCCGAGCATGATGCACAGCTCGCGCACCCAGTCGTAGATGCGCTGCGACGCCTGCAGATCGGCGTGCACCGCTTCCTTGATCGTCACGGCCTTGTCCGGCGTCACGCAGCGATAGTTGCCGGTGCACAGCATGGCCCACTTGGCCAGCGGCACGAAGATCGATTCATGCACCTTCAGCTTCACCGGCAGGTCGATCATCGCGTCGCCGGCGTCGAAGCGGATGGCTTCGATCTCCGCCTGCATCTGCCGCATGATGTTGGTGTGTGCTTCGGACTCGAAACGGGCGGCCTTGAAGTTGGTCGGCAGCGTCACGGTCAGCACGTTGATCTTGTCGTCCGGCATGCGGATCGCTTGCGGGTCCGGGCTGCACAAGGTCAGGCAGCCGGGATCGAAATTCGCCCACACGCTGGCGTCGGTGAACGACGACTGCAGCGGCTCGGTGTTCAGCCCAGGAATGCGCTTCAGATAGGGCAGGGGGGGCATGTTCATGATCGACATGCAGGGCTTGCGCGACCTGGCCACCGCGTCGAGCAGCTCGCGCACGCCGGGGGAGCCGTACTGCGGCTCCTGCATGGCCAGGGCGATCAGGTCGTAATCGGCGGGGTTCACTTCGCCGGGGCCGGCGGCGCTGATCTGGCCGGGCAGCTTGCGTGAGTCGATCTCGATCGGGGCGCTGCGGCCGCGGATCGGCATGCGCACGCGGATGCCGTCGGAGTTGATCGCCTCCACCTCCTGCGGCAGGCACACGAGTTTTATCTTATGTCCAGAGAACAACAGCTTGCTTGCCAGCAGCGACCCGTAGGACGCGCCCATGATCAGGACGTTGTATGCCACCTCAATACCTCCCTGGCACGCGGACGCCGCATGCGGGCGTCTGCTGGGAATGGATTGTGGCACAGTTGGCGCGTCGCGTTAATGGCAGTTGGGGGCTGCGGATTTTGTGCGGTGCAGCATGGAGGGGTTTTCATGAGGCGTTGTCATCGCGCCCTTCTGTCATTGCGAGGCCGCTTGGCCGAAGCAATCCCGTTCGTGACAAGCGGCGCCTCGTCACGAACGGGATTGCTTCGGCCAAGCGGCCTCGCAATGACAGAAGGGCGCGATGACACTGGGCGTGGATTATCGCACTTCGACCAGCTCCAGCGCCTCGCGACTTGGGCCCTCGATCATGACGGCGCGCGTATCGCCCAGCGCGTAGGTTTCCTGCAAAAATCGCACGCCGTCGCCGCGCAATTTCGCAATCCACGCGTCGAGGTCGGCGACGCTCAGCGCGATATGGTCCTGCAATTGCCCGCGCGGATCGACCAGCGGCCGGTCGCCCTGGTTGGCGTACCACGTCAGCACCACGTCGCCGAATTCGACGCCCGCGCGCGGCGTGCGGAACATGCCCTCGCGGTTCAGTGCGGGCCACGTGCGGTCCTCGCCGCGCGGGACCTGGCAGTTGTCCTCAGTGACCGACACCGGACCGAAGCTTGCGCGCGACGGCGCGTTCAGGTGCTTCTCATACCACAGCAGAGCGCAGAACGGCTGCTCCTGCCACATGTGCACGTGGTTGAATCGCTCGGCCGGATAGTCGCCGACATACTCGACCAGTGCGTTGTCCGGCCCGCGCATATAGGCGAAGCCGCCGCCACCGCGCGGCTGCACATTGCGGGCGCGCGCGTCGGCGATCTGCGCTTTCGTCAGCCCGAGCACGTTGCCGACATTCGGCCAGGTATCGCTGCTGATCAGCACCGAGCCGCCTTCGTCGGTGGTGTAGAGCGGCAGCAGCTCGACATCCGGGCGCTGCTGATAATCGGCGATACGCGCGCGGACGGCGGGAAGGTGCCAGCCGAAATGCCAGATCGCGCTTTGCGGTTCGCTGACCGGCGGCGTCGCCACCTTGTTGAACAGCAGCATGACGTTGTTCGGAGTCAGCAGGGCGGGGAAGCCGCCCCAACTGCCTTTCTCCGTGCTGGGGAACTGCCGCGTATACCAGCCGATCGCCGCGTCGGGATCGACCGAGTTGAGGTGCAGATGGTGGAAGCCGGGGGTCGGCAGCATGGCGGTCCTCCGTTCTGGTTGGGCGCGATATTGCACCTGCGGCGAGCGCGACAATACACTGGCCGTCGGACATTGGCGCCGGACCCATGGGAGGAAACGATGGCCTACGAAACGATCCTGGTCGATGTGGAAGACGGCGTGGGCATCATCACCCTGAACCGCCCCGACGTGCTGAACGCGATGAGCCGCCAGCTCGGGCGCGAGTTGCATGATGCGGTGAAGGCGTTGGAAACGGACGACGGCGTCGGCTGCATCGTCCTGACCGGCGCGGGCGAGCGCGCGTTCTCGGCCGGCGGCGACATTCACGAGCAGCGTTCCGACGATGCGCGGTATTCGCAGGAGCAGCTCGATGCGATGCGCAATCCTCGCAACAGCTACGACATCAGCGCGTGCACCAAGCCGGTGATCGGGATGATGAACGGGCTGGCGTATGGCGGGGCGGCGGTGCTGGCGTCGTCGCTCGACATGCGCGTGGGGTGCGAGGCGAGCAAGTTCCGCTTCCTCGCGGCGGCGTATGGGCGGATCAACAGCACCTGGACGCTGCCCAACCAGGTCGGCTGGCCGATGGCGAAGGAGCTGCTGTTTACCGCGCGGATTGTCGAGGCGGAGGAGGCTTATCGCATCGGGTTGTTGAATCACCTGGTCCCGCGAGCGCAGTTGCGCGCGAAGACGATGGAGCTGGCGCGCATGATCGCGAACAATCACCGCGGCGCGGTGATGGGGGTGAAGGCGCTGCTGCTGCGGCAGAAGGGTAAGGACCTGGAAGGGCAGTGGGCGGAAGAGCAGGATTATACGACGCACGTGATGCGCGGGGCGAAGGCGGAGGACGCGTTTCCGGAGTTCATCTCGAAGCATGGCCGCGCGCTCGGGTAATAACAACAACAACAAACACCTCTCCCCTTGCGGGAGAGGTGTTGTTGTTAAGCGCGCGCGTCTTCCAGAATCATCGCGGCGCCCTTTTCCGCGATCATGATGGTTGGCGCGTTGGTGTTGGTGGACGTGACCCGCGGCATGACCGATGCATCGATCACGCGCAGGTGTTCCAGGCCGTGCACGCGCAGGCGGTCATCCACCACCGACATCGGATCCGGCCCCATCCGGCAGGTGCTGGTGGCGTGGAACACCGTGGAGCCGTTCGCCCGCAGGTAATCCAGCAGCTCGTCATCCGACTGCACATCCGTCCCAGGCTGCGTCTCCATTGCGATGTATTTCGCCAGCGCCGGCGCGGCAAACAGCTTGCGGACGAAGCGCAGGCCGGCGACGGCGGTGCGGCGGTCGCGGTCCTCGCTGAGATAGCGCGGGTTGATCGCCGGCGCGTCGCCGGGGCGGTTGGTCTTGGCCTCGACATAGCCGGTGCTTTCGGGGCGCATCTGCCACATGCCCATCGTCATGCCGGGCTGCTTTTCCAGCATGCGCACCGGACCGGGCGCATAACTGCCGGGGGCGAAGATCGCCTGCACGTCGGGTGTGGCGGACTCCTCCAGCACCTTCACCGACGCGGCAACCAGCGACGCGGCGTAGGTCATGATGCCCTGGCCGAACAACACGTAGCGCATCAGCTCGCCCATGAAGGGCAGGCCGCGCGATTTCTCGTTCAGCGACTGCGTGCCGACGACGCGGGCGGCGATGCGCGCCAGGTAATGGTCCTGGAAATTCCGCCCGACGCCGCGCAGCGCGTGCTGCGTCTCGACGCCGATGCGGCCGAGGTGTTCCGGATCGCCGACGCCGGATAATTGCAGCACGTGCGGCGAGCCGATCGAGCCGGCGCACAGCAGCACTTCCGCCGCGGCATCCACGGTGTCCGCAACGCCGCCGCGCGAGAACGCCACGCCCGTCGCGCGTTTGCCGTCGAACGTGATGCGATGCACCAGCGCGTCGGTGACCACTTGCAAATTCGGCCGCCGCGATGCGGGACGCAGATAACTGCGCGCGGTGCTGGCGCGACGGCGGCCGCCTCGGGTCTGCTGCACCCAGCCGATGCCGTCGCCGGCACCGTGCGGCAGATTGTTCACGTCGGGCCGGTATTCCAGGCCGATCTGCTTGCCGGCTTCGATCGCCTCGCGGCACAGCAGCGGGTGGTCGGCGGTGTGGGAGGTGAACAGCGGGCCGCCTTTGGCGTGGACGTCGTCGGCCTCGCCGGACCAGTTCTCGGCTTTGCGGAAGTAGGGGAACACGTCTTCCCAGGTCCAGCCGCGATTGCCGAGCTGCGCCCAGTGGTCGTAGTCCTCGGGCTGGCTGCGCACGTAGATCAGGCCGTTGATCGAGCTCGATCCGCCGAGCACGCGGCCGCGCGGATACAGGATGGCGCGGCCGTTCGTTCCGGGGTCGGGCTCGGCGTGGAAGCCCCAGGTGATCGTGGGGTGATCGAGCAGTTTGAGATAGCCGGCGGGAATGTGGATCAGCGGGTTGCGGTCGCGGCCGCCGGCTTCAAGCAGGACGACGCGGTTGTTGGGGTCCTCGGTCAGCCGGTTGGCGAGCACGCAGCCGGCCGAGCCGGCACCGATGATGACGTAGTCCGCCTGCATGGATGTCGTCCTCCTTGCGGCTTGCGGTGCCGCGTGCGGGAAGCCTATCGCAGAGGGGCGCGGTCATCCAAACGGGCGGGTGAGGCGGAAAGGGGGGGCGGCCCGTTGCGGACATTTGCCCCTTCACTTGATCACGTCGCTTCCGGCCGGAACCAAGACTATCAGTCATGCTCTGAAATGAGTTCTCAAATGCACCCGAGATCGGCGAGAGCCGCTCGAAGACGAACCTCGAACGCAGCGAATGACCTCGCCAACCGCAGCTTTGTCAGCGATTGCCGCTGAGCGATTGCGGGGAACATCTGCTTGACATCGGGGTGGCGGCGCCTGCCCCGCACCTGCACCATCGCTTCTGCCAGGACAGCCTTTGGGTCGCCGAGCCGCTCGGCCTGGTTCGCGTCGCTGGGTAATCCGATAGAGTTGGGTGAACCGAGATATCCGAGCGCTGCAGTAACAGCGTGGGGGTCGGCAAGTATCCAGGCCTCTGTTTCATGGCGCGGTGAAATGGTAATGCAACGAACAGCGGGCCAGCTACAGATAGCATGCATGGCCTCGCAATAGCGGACGGAGCGGTCCGCCAAATCCTCTTCAAGGGCACGGCCGCCTGTATCGGCATGGATGAATACGAGTTGAAACGCATCGCTCGCCGAGCAAGCCTGTTGTGCGACATGCTCGACGGTGCCTCGCTGTAGTCTTACCGCAGGAGCGGGTGGAACGGTGGAATGCCTGATTCCACGCAGCATAATCATATCTTCCATCACACGCGGAATCAGCAGCTCGAAATAGGCCTGATCGGTTGCACCTTCATAGAGGGCAGCCCAACTCACGTAGGTCATGCCGCGTCGGTGAGCTTCTGGAGCAAGTGTTCCACCTCGTATCTGGAGAGACGCGTCTCCGGGTCGAACATGTCGCTGGTGGGTTGGATTCCGGTGCGCATGCGAGTTCTGGTGGTCCGAACGTGGCTGGCAGGGTCAATGCTGACAACGCTGTCAGCCGCCACGATCTCCCGGTCCGTTAGCGCCGCCATGACCTTTGGCGAGTGAGTATTAAGCAGGATCTGGAAAGAGGGTATTTCGGGATTCGTGGAAACGTTAGCCGCACTGCGGAGAAACTCCACCAGCATAGGCACGCGCCCTTCGTGCACGCCATTTTCCGGTTCCTCGAAGCACAGTGTACCCTGCCGGTCGGGATCGTTGAGAATTGTCAGCAGCGCCAGTAGCCGTAGCGTGCCATCGGAGATCACCCGTGAGCTGAAGACCAAATCGCCGTCGAACTCCAGGCTGAAGGAGTATTGTCTCTCGTTCGCATCATTCCTGATTTTGAGGCGGCGAACCGAAGGAACCAGCGAGGCAAGATCGGCGGCTATATCGGACAGTACGCCATCAGGACGGTCCTCATTCGCAGTCTTTTCCTTCAGATGGGCCAACACAGCCGCCAGGTTCGACGCGTCCGGCTTCAACACCCGCTCTTCGAACCGGTCGTTCGCGCCTCTCGCTGCTCTGGGGTTGATCTCCAGAAACCGAACACTCGTCAGCATCTCCCGAAGGGCATAGAGATGCGGGAATTCCGCCGTCGTAATGGTTGAAAGGGCAGTTCGAGATGCCTCTTTGAGCGAAAGCTGCATCGGGCGACCGTGTTTCTGGGGGCCATCCTGGCGCACCAAGATTGCGTCGCCACTGTCAGCCAGCTCAATGAACGGGTTCACACGAGCATTGCGGTTCAGTCCGGCGCTGTGCAGATAGGTCGCTCGATCGTCCTTGCGCGCGATTGGGTGGCAGTTTTCATTGCGGACCAATATTCCTCTTGGTGCCCCTTCCGCGGTCTGGATCAGCGCGAGTTTCAGCTCATAGCGGAGGCGCTGCGCCGGAGTCTTGTAGCGTGTCCCAAAGGCGTCTACCCCGCTTCGGCTGAGAAGCACCTCCACCGCGAATGACATGCAGTCGGCAATGCCACTTGGTGTTTGCCGAAAGAGTTCCTCGGGCTCGCCGCGCAAACCCTGCATTGCGGTCCGAACATCGTATTGGGCAAGAAGAGACAGAAACCGAAGGGCGTCGAACAGGTTGGACTTGCCGCTCGCGTTCGGTCCAACGATCGCGGTAAGGGGCTCCAGATCCAGGCTGAAGCCCTCGAATGTCTTGAAGCCGTCGATTTCGATCCTTGTCAACATGCCTAATCGCTACCAGTTTGTCTCGCCTGCGACAATCCGTTTGTGCCAGGCCGCTTCGACCTCACGACAGGTACGCCAGCCCTCGAGAACAGCCGGTTCACGGAGGCCTGGACAGTTCGTTCGACCAATCTCTGCATGACGGCCCAATCTGGGAACACCCGCATTCCACCCTTTGCGGACATTAGAACTAACCAACCCCCGCGCCGCCTCACACATTCGCCGCCGCCAACACCGCGCGTCCGCGGATCAGATCCGACGTCCGTTCCGCCAGCATCATGACGATCGCGTTGATGTGCGCGGACGGCATGTCCGGCAGTGCGGACGCATCCACCACGCGCAGCCCATCCACCCCGTGCACTCGCAATTCCGGGTCCACGACCGGCCCGATCGCGCAGGTGCCCAGCGGATGGTTCACCGTGATCGCCGTAGTGCGGATCCACGCGTCGATATCCGCATCGGTCCGCACGTCCGCATCCGGCGCCAGCAGCGCGCCGCGGAACCGGTCCAGCGCGGGCGCCAGCGCCAGCTCGCGCGATATATGGAAGCCACGGCGCAGCGTCGCGACATCCTCGGCATCCGACAGAAACCCCGCCGCGATCCGCACCGGCGCCGCCGGATCGGCGGACCGCAGCGACACCGCGCCGGTGCTGCGCGGATGCAGCAGCACCGGGCGCACGCCGACCACGTCCGGCCAGCCAGGCCGCCAGCCGGGGAACCAGGGGCTGGCCTCGAACGGCGGCGCTCCGAGCATGATCTCGAGGTCCGGCGCATCCAGCCCAGGCTCCGACCGCAGGAACGCGATCAGCCCGAGCGGCAGCGTCGTCGCCGGCCCGTCGCGCAGCAGCCAGGCACGCGCCATCGCCAGCGCCACGCGGTCGAGTCGCATGGCTTGCTGGAACGGCCCCGGTTCCGTGCGTTGCCAGCGCAGCGACACCGCCAGGTGGTCGCGCAGGTTGCGCCCAACGGGCAGATCGACCTGCGGCGTGATGCCGAGCGCGCGCAGTTCCTCCGCGGGCCCGATGCCCGAAAGCATCAGAAGCTGCGGCGAGCCGAACACGCCGCCGCACAACACGACCTCGCGCGTGGCCTCGGCGTAACTCTCCTGCCTGTTCTCCACAAAGTGCACGCCGACCGCGCGGCCGGCCCGCAGCGCCAGGCGCGTCGCCAGCACGCCGGTGCGCACGGTCAGGTTCGGCCGATGCAGCGCCGGCTTCAGATACGCGTTCGCCGCCGAGGCGCGGCGGCCGGCGCCGATGGTGAACTGAGCGCGGCCCAGGCCTACGCCGTCCGCGCCGTTCGCGTCGCCGGTCACTTTCCAGCCGACCATGCGCGCCGCGTCGTGCCAGGCGTCGTGGATCGGGTCCTCCATGCGCGCGGATTGCGTCGCCAGGGGGCCGGTGCCGCCGCGCCACGAATCCTCGCCGCCTTCCCAGGATTCGCTGCGTTTGAAGTACGGCAGCGCGTCGGCGTACGACCAGCCGGTGGCGCCGCCGCGCGCCCAGCGATCGAAGTCGCCGCGATGGCCGCGCGTATAGACCATCACGTTCACCGACGACGATCCGCCCAGCACCTTGCCGCGGCGCACCGGCAGGCGGCGGCCGTGGAGACCAGGCTCCGGCTCGGTGTCGTAGCCCGAGTCGAACATGCGGCGCTGCCACAGCCGGCCCATCGCGAGGGGGATCTGGATGTACGGATGCCGGTCGCTGCCGCCGGCTTCCAGCAGCAGGACCGAGGCGCCGGGGTCCTCGGTCAGCCGGTTGGCCAGCACGCAGCCTGCCGAGCCGGCGCCGACAACGACGTAATCGTAGCCTGCGGTCATGCGTGGTGCTCCGCCCAATCCGGCAGCCAGAGCAGAGTCAGGACCATCGCGGCGGCCACGGCAATGCACGTCAGGGCCGCCAGCGCGGCGAACCCGGCGACGCCGAACACCACGCCGGCCAGCAGCGAACCCACCGACGCGGCGAGCGACGTTGCGGCGTTGAACAAGCCGACGGCCTCGCCGCGCGCGTCCGGCGCCAGGCGCACCGCCAGCGAGTTGGTGGCGACGCTGAGCATCGGCCAGACGAACTGGATCAGCGCGAAGCCGGCCAGGATCAGCGTTGCCGTCCATCCGTCATGCCACAGGCCCAGCGGGACCAGCGCGATCAGCAGCACCAGCCGAGCGGCCAGGCCAGCCAGCAGCATGCGGCCGCCGCCGATGCGGTGGGTGATGGCGCCCGCCGGCGCATACAGCACGAGGCTGAGTCCGACGCCGATGGCATAAGCGTTGGACGGCAGGATCGGGTCCAGGCCGAACTGGCGGACCATCGCCAGGGGAAAGATCGTGGCGAAGCCGTTCATCGCCGGGTAGGCGACCAGCCACACCAGCAGGAAGCGGCGCAGCGGCCGGTTGATCACCTTCAGGTAGGCGGCGATCGCGTGCCAATCCACGCGATGGCCTCGGTGCGAGGTGGTGGCGCCGGCGTCGCCGCCGACCATCGGGCGGGGCTCCGGCTTGTGCAGCGGGTCGCGCGCCGCCCCGGCGGGTGCCGACGCGAAGGCGAGGCCGCCCGCCACCAGCAGCGCGAGGCCGGCGAAGACGAAACCGTCGCCCGGGCGGCTGTGCGCCAGCAGTCCGGCGCCGACCAGACCGAGCACCTGGCCGCCGCTGATGAAGCGCTGGAGACGGGCGACCCGGCCGTCCCACTCGCTCTCGGCTGCGCCCTGGATGGCCAGCACGTTGCCGGCGGTGGTCGCCGCCATGGTGCCGAGGCCGGCGCCGGCCACGAGAACGATGCGCAGCGATGCACCGGCGGCATCGAACGCCAGCAGCAGCAGGCCGGCGCCGATGGTGCCCCAGATCAGCAGGTCGCGGTGCCGGCCGTTGCGGTCGGCCCAGGTGCCCAGGAAGGGCGCGGCCAAACCGAGCGCCGAGAACACCGCGTAGGTGACGCCGGCGCGGGTACTGCTGTGCGCGACCAGCGGCAGCAGGACGGGCAGCAGGCCGTTCTGCGTCAGGCCGAGCAACCCGTAGGAGACGAGCCAGCCGTGGGTGCGCATGGAGTGGGTCCGTGGACCAACTGTCATTGTCAGCCCGGAAGAAAGTATGCATCCCCCCTCCCCTTGAGGGAGGGGGTTAGGGGGAGGGGTGCGTACATCAGCAGTCCGGCGAGGGAGGGGGTTAGGGGGAGGGGTGCGTACATCAGCAGTCCGGCGGATGTACGC
>DASXFW010000265.1:0-2865 GCA_036489395.1 Acetobacteraceae bacterium
CCTCCCCCTGGCCCCCTCCCTCAAGGGGAGGGGGGGGACATCATCGGCGGTCCCGCGCTTTCTCAGGCCTTGCCTCAGTACCGATACAGATCGTGTTTGAACGGCCCGCTGGCCCCGATGCCAAGATACTCCGCCTGCTTCGGCGACAGCCTGGTCAGCATCGCCCCCACCTTGGCCAGGTGCAGCGCCGCCACCTTCTCGTCGAGCTGCTTCGGCAGCGTATAGACCTGCCGCTCGTACTTCCCAGCCGGAGCATTGAACAACTCGATCTGCGCCAGCACCTGGTTGCTGAACGATGCGCTCATCACGAAGCTCGGATGCCCCGTCGCGTTGCCCAGGTTCACCAGCCGCCCCTCCGACAGCACGATCAGCCGCTTGCCGTCGGGGAACACCACTTCATCGACCTGCGGCTTCACGTTCTCCCACTTGTAATTCCGCAGTGCCTCGATCTGGATCTCGGAATCGAAGTGCCCAATGTTGCAGACGATCGCCCGGCTTTTCATCCGCCGCATGTGGTCCAGCGTAATCACATCGACATTGCCGGTCGCCGTCACGAAGATGTCGCCCATCGACGCGGCGTCGTTCATCGTGACGACCTGGTAGCCCTCCATCGCCGCCTGCAACGCGCAGATCGGATCGACTTCCGTCACCATCACCCGGCAGCCGGCATTGCGCAGCGACGCCGCCGAGCCTTTGCCAACATCGCCGAACCCGTTCACCACGGCGACCTTGCCCGCCATCATCACGTCGGTGCCGCGGCGGATGCCATCCACCAGCGATTCGCGGCAGCCGTACAAATTGTCGAATTTCGACTTGGTGACGCTGTCGTTCACATTGATCGCCGGCGTCAGCAGCTTGCCGTCGCGCGCCATGTCGCGCAGCCGGTGCACGCCGGTCGTGGTTTCCTCGGAGATGCCGCGCACGTCCTTCAGCATCTCCGGATATTTCTGGTGCATCAGCAGCGTCAGGTCGCCGCCGTCATCCAGGATCATGTTCGGCGTCCAGGATTCACCATTCCCCTGGGCCGGCCCGCGCACCGTTTGCTCGATGCACCACCAGAACTCTTCCTCGTTCATGCCCTTCCAGGCGAACACCGGCACGCCCGCCGCGGCGATGGCGGACGCCGCGTGATCCTGCGTGGAGAAGATATTGCACGACGACCAGCGCACCGTGGCGCCCAGCGCCTGCAACGTCTCGATCAGCACCGCGGTCTGCACCGTCATGTGCAGGCAGCCGGCGATGCGCGCGCCCTTCAGCGGCTTCGATGCGCCGAATTCCGCGCGGATCGCCATCAGGCCGGGCATTTCCTCCTCGGCCATGGCGATTTCCTTGCGGCCCCACTCGGCCAGCGAAAAGTCCTTCACCTTGTAGTCCTGGCCAGCCATCGGTCACGCTCCTGTGCAGTTGGCGCGGCTATATAAAGATATCTGCATATTTGCAATGCCATTCCAGCCGAGGCCGGCATCGCTCCGGTTCACCACGCGCCGCCGGTCATGCCAGCGACCAGGTTAACACCAGGCAAACGCGAGGGGATTCCGCAAGGGGAGTCCGGTGTCCGTGGCGCTCCGCGCGGGGCATGTTAAAATCCCCTCCCCTGCGCCACCAACGCGATACGGAGGCCACGATATGAACGCCACATCGCCGACCGCCATGCCCCGCCCACTGGTCGAAGGCCCCTCGGCATGGCGCGGCCCGGACCTGGCGAAACACCCGGCCGAATGGAGCTATACGCTGTCCGCGCGGGACATCGCCGAGATCGAAGCCGCCACGGCTCGCACCGGCGACCGCAACATCGCCGACATCGCCTGCTCCGACTTCCCGCTGCCCACGCTTGGCGCGACGCTGGACCGCCTGCGCAACGATGTGCTGAACGGCCGCGGCTGCGTGCTGATCCGCGGCCTGCCGGTGGAGAACCGCCCGATCGCCGAAGCCGCCACCGCCTACTGGGGCATCGGCACGTATTTCGGCAACGCGCGCTCGCAGAACGCCATGGGCCACGTGCTGGGCCACGTGCGCGACCTCGGTCTGTCGTCGAAGGACCCCAACGTCCGCATCTACCAGACCACCGAGCGGCAGAACTTCCACACCGATTCCTGCGACATCGTTTCGCTGCTGTGTTTGAAGACCGCGAAGTCCGGCGGACTTTCGTCGCTGACCAGTTCGATGACGGTCTATAATGTCATGGCGCAGCGCCGCCCCGACCTGGTGCGCCGCTTGTTCCTGCCAATGCCCACCGACCGCCGCGGCGAGGTGCCCGAGGGCAGCAAGCCGTGGTTCGAAACGCCGGTCTATAACGATCATCTGGGCCACCTGTCGGCGATCTACGCGCCGCATTACGTGCGTTCGTCGCAACGCTTCCCGGAAGCGCCGCGGCTGACCGACGAAGACATTGCGGCGCTGGATTATTTCGATCGGCTGGCGGAAGATCCGGAGCTCCGCCTCGACATGGAATTCCGCCCCGGCGACATCCAGTTCGTGCACAACCACACGATCCTGCACGACCGCACGGCGTTCGAGGACTGGCCGGAGCCGGAGCGCAAGCGCCACCTGCTGCGTCTGTGGCTCGCGGCGCCCGGCGCACGCAAGCTGCCGCCCGCCTACGCCGAACGTTACGGCAGCGTGGAAATCGGCGATCGCGGCGGCATCATCTGCAAGGGCACCCGCCTGCACGCGCCGCTGGAAGCTGCCTAGCCGCCGCGTTTCCGTTATAGTTTCGATACCGCAAGCACGGACCAGGCCCCGCCCTTTTGCACGTCATGCCGACGACGGGGTCGCACCGCAAGCCGACGACGGGGTCGCACGTCATGCCGACCACCGGGTCAAGTGCCCGGCGGCAGGCTCCGGTCGGCATCCACGACTTACCTT
>DASXFW010000277.1:0-2605 GCA_036489395.1 Acetobacteraceae bacterium
AGGCCGCTTGGCCGAAGCAATCTCCCGCGGGGGATTGCTTCGGCCAAGCGGCCTCGCAATGACAGCGGGGGGGGTGCAGCCGTTTCATCCAGGGCGGGCCGGCCGGTGGCAACTCGCAATGACAGCAACGGGACGCAATGCCGCCCGGGACAATTGACCTTCGTGCTTCCCCGCCACTGCATGCTCGGGCACACTACCCGCCCATGCGTGCAATCGCCTGCCTGTTCTTCCTGCTGCTACTCTCGGCCTGCGCGACCCCGGCCTCCTGTCCATTGGTCGCGCTGGCGCGCATGCCGCTCTACGCGGACAACAACCTCATGTTCGTCCCGGCCCGCATTAACGGGCGGCCTGTACGTCTGCTGGTCGATACTGGATCGGAACGGACAGTGCTGACCGAGGCGGCCGTCGCGCGCCTCGGTCTGCCACATGCCGGGCGCTTCATCACCCGCACCGTGGGCGTCAGCGGCATGAGCGCGGAATGGGACGCCGCCGTGCCCGGTATCGTGCTCGGCGGCACGCGCTTTCCGGTCGATCGTGTCGCCGTCGGCAATTTCTCCCTCGGACGCCTCTCGGATCCGCCCATCGACGGGCTGCTCGGTGCCGATATTCTACTCGCTTTCGATATGGATATCGATCTGCCTACGCATCAATTGACCCTGTATCGCGTGCGCCGCTGTCCCGGCGCGCGTCCGCCGTGGCATGAGCCGGCGGTGGAAATCGAAGGTGTGGCCAGCCGCCGCGACCGGCTGCTGGTGCCGATCACGCTCGACGACACACGCGGCATGGCGATCCTCGATACCGGCGCGCAGGCCAGCACGATCGGCATGCCGTTCGCTCTGAAGGCCGGAGTGTCCGCCCATGACCTGGAGCAGGATCGCGCCGTTTTGGTGCACGGCGCCTCCCCCGGCGCGGTCCGCGTGCGCGTGCATCAGTTCGAGGAATTGCGTGTCGGGCCCGCGGTTTTCGACGATCCGAAGCTGGCGATCGTGCCCGCCGCATCGGGCGTCGGTGACGCATTGATCGGCGAGGATTTCCTGCGCGGCCGCCGCGTCTGGCTTTCCTTCGCCACGCATCATCTGTTCATTTCCAAAGAAATTGCCGCGGCGCCGATGGTCGGCGTGCGATGAATCCGGCGGACTTACCTAACCCGCCGCACAGGCGTAAGCTCCAAACCAGATGAAGAGGGGAGAGTCCGTAACATGAGCACCGGCGCTGAAACCTGCCTGACAGGCATGAAGGTTCTCGATCTGACGCAATTTGAAGCAGGTCCGTCCTGCACCGAAGCGCTGGCGTGGATGGGCGCCGACGTGGTGAAGGTGGAGAACCCGAAGGTCGGCGATCCCGGCCGCACCGCCGGCAATTCGCCCGGCAAGGATGCGTTCTACTTCCTGCAATACAACGCCAACAAACGCTCTGTCGCGATCAACCTGAAGGAGCCGCGTGGCGTCGAGCTGGTGAAGAACCTGGCGAAACACGCCGACGTGTTCTGCGAAAACTTCGCACCGGGCGCGATCGAGCGGCTGGGCCTCGGCCCCGACGTGATCCGCGCGATCAATCCCGGCATCATCTATTGCCAGACGAAAGGCTTCGGCGCCGGCAGCCCGTTCGAGAAAAGCCTGGCGTTCGACATGATCGCCCAGGCCGCCGGCGGACTGATGAGCATCACCGGCGAGGAAGACGGCCCGCCCTGCAAGCCAGGCGCGACGATCGGCGACACCGGCACCGGAATGCTGATGGCGATCACCGTGCTCGGCGCCTATGTGCGCAAGCTGCGCACCGGCGAAGGCGAGCACCTGCAGCTCGCGATGCAGGATTCGATCCTGCATTATATTCGCAATTCGTTCACCTACATGGAGCGCACCGGCAAGGCTGCGCCGCGCGCCGGTTCGAAGACGGTGGGCGGCGGCAATCCGCCGATCGGCGTCTATCCGTGCAAAGGCGGCGGCGCGAACGATTATGTTTACATCTACACCAGCCGCGCCAATCCCGAGCACTGGAACCGCCTGTTGAAGGTGATGGGGCGCGAGGACCTGATCAACGATCCGATGTACTCCACGCCGGAAGCGCGCACGGAACACCGCGAGGAAGTGGACGCGATCGTCGCCAACTGGACGCGCCAGCACGACAAGCACGAGGCGATGCGCCTGGTTGCCACCGCAACGATTCCCGCCGGCGCGGTGATGGACACGATGGAACTCGCGAACGACAAAAGCTTCGAGACGCGCGGCATCCGCCAGACCATGCAGCATCCGAAGATCGGGGCGTACACCATGAGCGGCTGGCCGGTGCGTTTCTCCGGCCGCACGCCGCCGATCAGTGCCGCGCCGCTGCTGGGCGAGCACAGCGAGGAAGTGCTGGCCGAGTGGCTGGGGCTGGAGCGTGACGAGCTCGGAAAGCTGGCGAACGACGCGGTGATCGGGCCGCAATAAGCGTAGGCGGCCCACGAAACCGTCATGGCCGGGATCTGACCCGGCCATCGTGCGTCCGTGAGCGTGCCTTGTCAGGAAGGTGCAAGTCCATCCTGGGCCTACCGACCAAGCCTGAAGCCAGAGGTAACTGCGTCATCGCGAGGTGGGGTGGGGAGCAATCCGAGGCGAAGAAGCAA
>DASXFW010000305.1:0-33670 GCA_036489395.1 Acetobacteraceae bacterium
CTCGTCACGAACGAGATTGCTTCGGCCAAAGCGGCCTCGCACTGACAGGGGGGTGCGCTTCTCGTAATGACAGGAAGCCGCCGTTTCATCCAGGCCAGCGGCGACTCGCAATGACACCTGCACTCCCGATCCCTACAATTCCTTCGCCGCCTGCATGACCTCGGCTGCGTGTCCGGTCACGCTGACCTTGCGCCACGCGCGAGCGATCTTGCCGGTCTTGTCGATCAGGAATGTACTGCGTTCCATTCCCATGTATTTGCGCCCGTACATGGATTTCTCCACCCACGTGCCGAACTTGTCCGCCACCGGATGGCCCTCGTCCGAGGCGAGCGGAAAAGTCAGCTTGTATTTCGCGGCGAATTTCTCGATCGGCGGCAGTTTGTCCGGCGATACGCCGATGACGTCGATGCCGATCTTGCCCAGTTGCGGCAGCGCTTCCTGGAACGCGCAGGCTTCCTTCGTGCAGCCCGGCGTGTCCGCCTTCGGATAGAAGTACAGCACGAACGGCCGGCCTTTCATCGCACCCAGGCTGACCGTCCGTCCGCCGCTGGCCGACATGGAAAAATCCGGTGCCGCATCGCCTTCCTGCACGCTCATGTGCCGATCTCCCCCACAAGCCGATTGAACGCCCCGCGCACCTCGCGCGCCAGCCCATCCAGCGTGGCGCGCAGGCCGGGCAAGTCAACCGCCGGCATGCCGGCGGCGTTGACCGCGCGCAACAAGGGCCGGATCGGGGCCTCGGGCAGGTCTTCTTTCGCGTCGCGGCCGACGGTGATGCGCAGCATTCCCTGCACCGTCCGCCAGACGCGGTCGGCGCGGATCAGCAGTTTGGCGTCAGGCTCGGCCAGCCGCCCCGCATCGGCCAGGCGGCGCAGCGCGATGCGTGTGGTCTGGTTGCACACCGCCAGATCGTCGCGCGCATGCACGAGCTGCAGCACCTGTGCGACGAACTCGGCATCGACCAGGCCGCCCGGCCGATGCTTCACGTCCCACGGCCCATCCAGGGGCAGGTCGCGCTGCATCCGCGCACGCATGGCGGCCGCGTCGGCGCGGATCCGCGCCGGATCGCCGGCGGCGGTCAGCGCCTCGGCGATCGCCGCCTCGACGTGCGCGCGCACGCGCGGAGGGCCGGCGACCACCCGGGCGCGGGTCAGCGCCATGCGCTCCCAGGTCCAGGCGTCCTCCGCGTGGTAGCGGCGGAAGGAACTCAGCGACACCGCGACCGGGCCTTTGTTGCCGGACGGGCGCAGCCGCATGTCCACCTCATACAGCGCGCCGTCCACGCCGGGCGCGGTCACCGCGGCGACGAAGGCGTGCGCCGCGCGGACGAACCACTGGCTGGCCGGCAGGCTGCGGGCGCCGCGGCTTTCGGTCACGTCGGCGGGGTGGTCATAGACCAGCATCAGGTCCAGGTCGGAGCCGGCCATCATTTCCCGTCCGCCGGCCTTGCCCATCGCCACCACGGCCATCGAGCCGCCGCGCACCTTGCCGAAGCGGGAGGCGAAGTCGGCCAGCACCGCAGGCAGCAGCGCCGCCAGCGCAGCCCCGGCCAGGGCGCTGCGGCGCTCGCCGGCCTGGTCGGCGTCGATGCGGCCTTCCATCGTCGCGGCCGAGATCGAGAAATCCTCCTCCCGCACCGTGCGGCGGATGATCCCGATCACGTCCTCCAGCAGCCGCGCATCGCGCAGCCGGCCGCGCAGGCGACGCGCGGCATCGCCGTCGTCTTCGGGGGACAGCAGACCCTCAAGCGCGGCGGGATGCCGCGCCAGGTGATCGGCGAGCGACGGCGCCGCACCCAGCACGGCCGCCACGCGATCGAGCAAGGCCGGGTTGTGCTGGAACAACGACAGGATCTGCACGCCGGCAGGCAGCCGGGCGATGAACGCGTCGAGCCGCGTGAACGCCGCATCGGGCTGCCGCTGGCGGCCAAGCGCGGAAAGCAGGGGCAGCAGGACTGAATCCATGAGCTCGCGTGAGCGCATCGAGCGCAACGCCCGCACATGGCCGGCCTGCCAGCCGCGTACCGCCGAGACGATGCGGGCAGGCTCGCGGAAGCCGAGCGCCCGCAGCGCTGCCAGGGTTTCTTCCTGTATGCCGTCGCCGCTGAAGTCCAGCGTCGGCAGGCTGTCCGGCACGCCGCCGGGCATCTCGGGCACCCGCTCGAAGACCTCGGCGTAGTGGGCGCGCACACGGGCGAACCGCGCCAGCACCGCATCGGCGAACGCGGCGGCGGAGGGGTAGCCCATGAAGGTGGCAAAGCGTGCGAGGTCGGCCGGGCGCTCCGGCAGCGAGTGCACCTGGCGGTCGGCGACCATTTGCAGCCGGTGCTCCACCTGGCGGAGGAAGCGGTAGGCGCCGGACAGCTCGGCGGCGGCGCGGCGCGGAATGTGTCCGGCGTGGGCCAGTGCGCGCAGCGCCGGGAGCGTCGCCGGAATACGCAGGCCCGGATCGCGTCCGCCCCACACGAGCTCCAGCGTTTGCGCGAGGAACTCGATTTCGCGGATGCCGCCCTCACCTAACTTTACGTTATGCCCCAGCACGCGCGCCACCGGATCGCCGCCGACGCCAAGCGCGCCGCCTTTGTGCTCGTCGATGCGCCGCTTCATCGCGTGGATGTCGGCGACGGCGGCGAAATCCAGGCCGCGCCGCCAGACGAAGGGGCGGATCGCCTCGAGGAACGAGGCGCCCAGAGCCAGGTCGCCGGCCACCGGGCGGGCCTTGATCATGGCCGCGCGCTCCCAGTTCTGGCCCATGCTCTCGTAATAGGTGATTGCGCTGCCGATCGGCACCGCGGGTGGAATCGCGGCCGGGTCGGGGCGCAGCCGGAGGTCGGTGCGGAACACGTAGCCGTTGGCGTCCCGCGCCTCCATCAGCGACACCAGGCCGCGGGCGAAACGCGTGGCAAACCCGGTCTGGGCGTCGCCGGCGGTGCGTTCGGTGTATATCGGTGCCGCCGGGTCAAACAGCAGGACGAGGTCCACATCCGACGAGTAGTTCAGTTCACGGGCGCCGAGCTTGCCCATGCCGAGCACCGTGAACCCGCCGCTCTGTGCCGGATGGTCCGGATCGGGCAGGCGCAGCTCTCCGGCGTCATGGGCGGCCCGGAGCAAATGTGCCACGGACAGCGACAACGTCGCCTCGGCCAGATCGCTGAGCGCCGCGGTCACATGCTCCAACGGCCAGATGCCGCCGATGTCGGCGACGGCGGTGGTCAGCGCCACGACGCGTTTGATGCGGCGCAGCACCGCGGCCACGTGGTCGCGCCTGGTCTGCGGCGGCGTGGCGTTCAGCTCGGCGAAGGCCGCCGCGGCCACCCGGTCCGGACCGCGGGCGATCAGTTCGCACAGCGCCCTCGACTCGCGCACGGCCAGATCCGCCAGGTAGTCGCTGTTGCCGCCCAGGGCGGACAGCATCGCGCCGACCCGCGGCGTCTGCGCCAGGCGCGCCTCGGTCCGGCCGATGGCGGCGAAGCGGTCGATCAGGCGCTCGGCGGCGCCACGGTCGGACGCCGCGGGCCACGTCTCGGGGAGTTGGAACGTCGCGGCGGTCATGCCCGGGAAGGCTGGCCGTGAGACGCCTGCCGGGTCAAGCCGCACGCATCTGCGGAACGATACTGCACCGCCTGGCGCATCTGGCGCTGGGGGCGGCGATCGCACTGACGGTCTTGCTCGCCGCCGCCGCGTGGCGGCTGTCGCAAGGGCCGGTCAATCTGTCCTGGCTCACCGCGCGGCTGGAGGCGGCGGCGAATGCCAATGGCGGCCCGGTGCGCCTGTCGATCGGCGGCACCGCGCTGGCCTGGGAAGGGTTCCGGCTGGGGGTCGATCGTCCGATCGACCTGCGCCTGACCAACGTCAGGCTGACCAGCGCCGGCGGCGTGCGGAACGTCGATCTCCCGCGCGCCGAGGTTTCGCTGTCGTTGGTCGCCCTGCTGCTTGGTCGGGTGCGGCCGCGTGCCGTCGAACTGGACGGCGCGCGGCTGACCTTGCGCCGCGCCACGGATGGAACGCTCAGCCTCGACCTCGGGACCCCACCGCAACCGGGCAGTGCGAGTGCCGCCGACTCCGCAGGCAGTCCGTTGCCGGCGTTGCTTGCCGTGCTTGCGCGTCCGCCGACGACGGACCGGACCAGCTCCCGCAACTGGCTCGGGCAGATCCGCCGGGTGCGCATCCACGACGCGACGTTGGCGATGATCGACAGCGGCCTCGGCGTCACCTGGAAGGCGCCGCGTGTCGATATCGACCTGGACCGACAGGTGCAGGGTGGGGTGGATGGGAGTTTCGACCTCGCGCTCGCCGTGGGCAACACGCAGGCACGGCTGAGCGGCACGGCGACGCTGTCCGCTGCCGCCACCGCCACGCAGGTCGCCGCACGGCTTACGCCGGTGACGCCGGCGGCGCTGGCGCAGCAGATTCCGGCACTCGCCGGCCTCGCGGTGCTGGACGCGCCGATCGGGACCCAGGCCACACTGCAATTCGGTCCGGACCTGCGGCTGAAGCAGGCGCATGTGACGCTGCGCGCAAATCCCGGGACATTGCAGATCGGCGCGAGCCAGGTCCCGATGCTGGGCGCAACGCTGGTGGTATCCGGCACGCCCGACGACATCGCCCTGGACTCCGCCCGCGTGGCGCTGCGCGGACGCAGTGGCAGCCCGATCAGCACGCTCACCGCCAGCGGGACATTGCGCCACGCCGGCGGGCGTTTCGATGCCGCGCTGGCGCTCGGCGTGGATCAGGTGGATTTCGCCGACCTGCCCATCCTGTGGCCGCAGGGGATCGGCGGCCGCGGCGCGCGGGAGTGGGTCACGCAGAACATCACCAGCGGCGTCGCGCATGACGGGCACGTCGCGATCACGGTGACATGCCGGGACGACTTCTCCGGCGTGACGCTGACCGGCGCGTCCGGCACGCTCGACGGTTCTGATCTCAGTGTCGCGTGGCTGCGCCCGGTGCCGCCGCTGACGCATGGACAGGCGCAGCTTCGCATCGTCGATCCGGACACGCTGGATATCGCAGTGCAGTCCGGCCGGCAGGTGGTGGGCAAGGGCAACGGCGACCTGGCGGTAACCGGCGGCTCCATGCGCATCACCGGCCTGCTGCATCGCGATCAGATCGGGGCGATCCGCGCCGAGGTCGCCGGCAACCTGTCCGATGTGATCGCGCTGCTGCGGAACACGCGGCTGCACCTGTTGTCCGATCATCCGATCGCCCTGAATGATCCCACAGGCAACGTAACCGGGTCGCTGACGGTCCGGGTGCCGCTCGATACGAATGTGACCATGGACGACATCGCCATCCGGGCGACGGCGCACCTCACGGACGCGCATCTCGGCGGCGTCGTTGCGGGGCGCGACCTGGACGGCGGGACGCTCGATCTTGCCGCAGACAACGACGGGCTGACGATCAAGGGCAGCGCGCAGCTTGCCGGCATTCCATCGGCGCTTGACGCCATGATGGATTTTCGCGCCGGGCCGCCGGCGCAGGCGTTGCAGCGCATCACCCTGACCGGCCAGCCGACCGCGGCGCAACTCGCCCTGGCGGGCCTGGATGCGACGGACCTGCTGGCCGGGCCGATGGACCTGCGCGCCGTGCTGACCGAGCAACGCGACGGCAGCGGCGACGTTCAGTTGACCGCCGGGCTGACCGGGACAGTGCTCAGCGTGGCGCCGCTCGCCTGGCGAAAGCCGGCGGGCGTCGCGGCCGAGGCGACCGCCGACCTGCGGCTGACGAACGACCGGCTGGCGGGAATCGACCCCATCACCCTGGATGGCGATGGGGTGGCGCTGCGTGGCGAACTGGATACCGACGGCAGCCGTGGGAGCCTGCTGCATCTCGACCGCCTGGTGCTGGGCCGCACGGAGTTGGCGGGGACAGTGCGACTGCCCGCGTCGAACGCCGCGCCGATCGTCATCGACGTGTCGGGCCCGCTGATCGACCTGTCCGCGCGACTCGAGCAACACGCACCGAAAACGCCGCCGCCGAAGACCGCGGCGCCGCCCGGGCCGCCCTGGACGCTCGATGCGCATTTCGATCGGGCGCTGATGGCGCATGGCTCTGTGGTCGGGCCGCTGACCGTGACGGCGACCAGTGACGGCGCGGTGTTCACTCGGCTGCGGGTCGCCGGACGGACCGGCGACAAGGAGGTGTTCACGCTGCAGATCGGCCAGGAGCATGGCGTGCGGCGGCTGACCGCGACTGCGGCGAATGCCGGCGACCTGCTGCGTGGGCTGAACGTGATCGACACCATGCAAGGCGGCACGCTGTCGATCGCCGGGACGTATGACGACGCGAATCCGGGCCATGCGCTGAGCGGCACGGCCGAGATCACCGGGTTCCGCATGCACCAGGCCGCCGCGCTGGGCCGGCTGCTGCAGGCGATGACGTTGTATGGGCTGGTCGATGTGCTGCGCGGGCCAGGTCTGGCTTTCGCGCAATTGGAGGCGCCGTTCCGGCTGACGGACGGGGTGTTGGAGCTGGCCGATGCGCGGGCGTTCAGCCCGTCGCTCGGGCTGACGGTCAAGGGCCGGATCGATCTGAACGATAGTCAGGCGGACCTGCAAGGCACGATCGTGCCGGCGTATTTTTTCAATTCATTGCTGGGGAAGGTGCCGCTGGTGGGGCGATTGTTCAGCCCGGAGCGCGGCGGTGGCGTGTTCGCCGCGAGTTATTCGATACGGGGGCCGTTGGGGGATCCCGCTGTGTCGGTCAATCCGCTGGCGGCGCTGACCCCGGGGTTCCTGCGCGGGGTGTTCGGGATTTTCTGACGCCGGGCGGCGGCTGCCGACCCGCCCTGGATGAAACGGTTGCACCCCCCACTGTCATTGCGAGGCCGCTTGGCCGAAGCAATCTCGTTCGTGATGAGGCGCCGCTTGTCACGAACGAGATTGCTTCGGCCAAGCGGCCTCGCAATGACAAAGAGTGGCGATGACACGGGGTGCGACGACACCGTCGCAACCCCGCTACATCACACGCGCATCGGCATCAAAACGTAGAGAGCGCTGGTATTCGCGGCGTCCTGCACCACCGTGGGGGCAGAGCCATCCGAGAAACGGAACTCCACTTCACCCTCGATCTGATCGGTAATGTCGTTCAGATAACGCGCCTGGAAGCCGATCTCCAGCGGTCCCGCCTCGTACTTCACATGATCCGCATCCAATTCCTCGGTCGCCGTCCCCTGCTCCGGGCTGTTCGCCGACAGCACCAGCAGATCGCGCGCCAGCGACAGCTTTACCGGACGCGAACGCTCCGACGAGATCGCCGCGACGCGGCCCACCGCGTCGGCGAAATCCTTCTTGCCAACCCGCAGCACCTTGTCGTTGCCGCGAGGAATGACGCGCTCGTATTCCGGGAACGTGCCGTCGATCAGCTTGCTGGTCAGCATCACCTGGTCGATGTGGAACTGGATGCGCGTGTCCGACAGGCCGATCTCGACATTGCCGCTGACCTCGTCGAGCAGCTTGCGGAGCTCGTTGACCGTCTTGCGGGGAATGATGACGCCGGGCATGGCGGAGGCGCCGTCGGGCAGCGGCTCCTCCACGCGGGCCAGGCGATGGCCGTCGGTGGCGACGGCGCGCAGCACCTTCACGCCCTCGCTCTCGGCGACGTGCAGGTAGATGCCGTTGAGGTAGTAGCGGGTTTCCTCGGTGCTGATGGCGAAACGCGTGCGGTCGATCAGGCCGCGCAACGCCTGCGCCGACAGGCCGAACTTGTGCGGCAGCGCGCCGGCGGTCATCGACGGAAAATCCTCCGTCGGCAGCACCACCAGCTTGGTGTCGTAGCGGCCGGAGCGCAGCGCGAGCTGGGCGTCCCCGCCCGGATGGTCGAGTTCGACTTCGGCACCCTCCGGCAGCTTGCGGACGATTTCATACAGCGTGGCGGCGGGGGCCGTGCAGGCGCCGTTGCGGGTGGTGCTGGCGGGCACGTCCTCGACGATGGCGATCTCCATGTCGGTGGCGGTGAGCGTCAGCTTGCCGTCGCGCACGGCGATCATGACGTTGGCGAGGATCGGAATGGTGTTGCGGCGTTCCACCACGCTCTGCACGTGGGCCAGGGCCTTGAGCAGCGTGGCGCGGTCGGCCTTGAGTTTCATGGTGGCTGATCCTGTCAGGGGTCCGGCCGCATTATGGACCCGGCAAGCGGTGGCGTTCGGCGAATCACTGGCGCTACTGTAGCAATTGGCGTCAAGCTACGCCAAGGCCGTTGCAGGACCAAAGGCCGCGGCGGGCGGCCCGCCTTCAGCGCCGCGCCGCCTGCCGCCTCTCCCGCCAGGCGATATAGATGCCGGAGGCGATGATCATTGCGGCACCGACCCAGGTCGGCAGGTCCGGGAAGTTGCCGAAGATGAGGTACCCCAGCGCCGTCGTCCCCACCAGCTCCACGTAGCCGAGCGGCGCGATCACCGCCGCGGCGCCGTGCTGGAAGGCGCGGATCACCAGGTAATGCCCGAAGCCGCCCAGCAGCCCCAGGCTGCAGAACAACCCTGTATCCAGCAGGGAACGCGGCAGCACGAACACGAACGGCATCACCAAGGTCATCGCCAGCGAGCCGAACAGCGCGGTGAAGATGATGCCAGTCGCGGCATTGTCGTAGCGGCCGACCCAGCGGGTAGCGACCTGGTACAGCGCGTAGGCCAGCGAGGACAGCAGCAGCAGGATCACGGACGGATCGCCGAACCCGTGGTCCGGGCGAATCACCACGAGTGCGCCGGCGAAGCCGAGCAGCACCGCACTCCAGCGGCGCCAGCCGACGCTTTCCCCCAGCAGCGGCACCGACAGGACGGTGACGATGAGCGGGGCGGTGAAGCCGATGGCCGAGGCCGTCGCCAGCGGCACCCGGCCGATCGCCATGACGAACAGCAGGTTGCTCGCCAGCATGGCGACCGAACGGCCGAACTGTACCGCTCGCCGTCGGGTGCGCAGCAGCGCCCAGCGGTAACGCGGCAGGAACACGATCAGCATGACGATCAGATGGCCGGTGAAGCGCGCCCAGGTGATCTGCGTCGCGGGATAATGCGGCGCGAGCAGCTTCACGGCGGCATTCATGAAGGGGAATGTCGCGACGCCGGTGCACATCAGCAGGATGCCGCGCACCGCGTCGGACAGCCCGCGCGAGCCGTAGGTGGCGGGGGGACTGTCGCCGTTCATCGTCCTGAATGTTGCGTCCGAGGCGCGGCGCTCCACAAGCGGGCCGACGCGCGTCCGAACGAGATATCGGAGCAAATCATTGGCTGCGCCTTCCGGGTGATGAATACGCTCGGCTGCGGCTGTCTTGAAAAGGTCTATGAGAACGCTCTGGCGCAAGAGCCTGCTCCTGCGAAGGCGGGGGCTGGTCTCGGCGTATCGCAGCAGCATACAATCAACGTCGGATACGACGGTGTGACCGTCGGCGAATATACCGCCGATCTGCTGGTCCAGGGCACCGTCGTGGTGGAACTGAAGGCGGTGAAGGCGCTGGATCGGGTGCACACCGCACGATGCATCAATGACCTCCAAGCGACAGGGCTCGGCCTTTGCTTGTTGCTTAACTTCGGCAGGCCACGTCTCGAGAATCCAGCGAATTGCCAACTGACCTTGGGGCGGCACAGTTCGGCGGCGGGGGAACGGCGGGAGCATTCATGCCGGCGTCGGTGGATTTTCCGCGGCGCTGGCATCCGCCAAACACGATCGCCCTGGCCACACAATCCGTCCGCCATACAATCCGGCCACACACACAATCCGGCCGGTTGTGTCAGCCGCGTCATCCGGCCTAGGCTGGTGCGCGGCGCGCAGGGGAGCCTGATCATGCCAGATCAACCGATATCAGCCCGGCACCGCCCCGAATCTCCCCAACTTCACCTCAACCTGTTCATTCACGGCCGCGGCCACCATGAGGCCGCGTGGCGCCACCCTTTGTCTTCACCGCTCGCGCTGACCGACATCGGCTATTACACCGGCCTCGCACGCCGGGCGGAGGCGGGGTTGTTCGATTCCGTCTTCCTGGCGGACACGCTGGCAGTCGGCGACGACGTTGCACACGCCCCGCGCACGTGGCTGGAGCCGATCACCGTGCTCGCCGCGCTCGCAGGGCTGACCAGCCATATCGGCCTGATCGCCACGTGCTCTACGACCTACACCGAGCCGTTCAATTTGGCGCGGCAGTTTGCCTCGATCGACCACATTTCGGGCGGACGGGCCGGCTGGAACATCGTCACCACGTGGCTGGCGACCGCGTCCGGCAATTTCGGCGGCGCGGGACCGCTGAGCCACGAGGACCGCTACGAGCATGCCGAAGAATACATGCAGGCGGTGAAGGGACTTTGGGACAGTTGGTCGGACGATGCGGTGCTGGATGACCGCACTACCGGTCAGTATGCGCGCGCCGGCAGCATCCGCGCGATCCATCACAAAGGCCCGCACTATCAGGTTGCCGGACCGTTGAATGTGCCGCGCTGTCCACAGGGACGGCCGGTGTTCGTGCAGGCGGGATCCTCCGAGACCGGCCGTCGTTTTGCCGCGCGCCACGCCGAGGCGGTGTTCACGGCGCAGATGGAAAAGGCCACCGCACGCGATTTCTACGCGGACCTGAAGCGGTTGGCGGTGGAGGAAGGCCGCGCCCAAGAGCATGTGCTGATCCTGCCCGGGCTGAGCCCGGTCATTGGATCGACCGAGCAAGAGGCGCAGCGCATCTCCCGCGAGCTCAACGAGCTGAGCGACCCGGAAGTCGGCCGCAAGCGCTTGTCGGGTCGGTTCGGCGGGCACGATTTCTCGCACCTGCCGCTGGACAAGCCGCTCTCGCCTGAGGACTTCCCCGATCCCGCAACAGTGCAGGCAGCGCGCAGCCGGACCGAGGTGATCATCGGCCTGGTTCGGCGAGAGAAGCCGACGCTGCGGGAATTGCTCGGCTACATGGCCGGGGCGCGCGGACACTTCGTGACCGCCGGCACGCCGGAGCAAATCGCGGATCTGATGCAGGACTGGTTGCTCGACGGCGCCGCCGACGGCTTCAACCTGATGCCACCGATCCTGCCGGCGATGCTGGACGTGTTCGTCGCGGAAGTGGTGCCGCTGCTGCAGCGGCGCGGGCTGTATCGTCGTGAGTATTCCGGACAGACATTGCGCGCGCGGTATGGCTTGCCGAGGCCGAACGTGCGGTTCTGATGCGAAACAAACCTCCCCTCCCCTTGAGGGAGGGGTTGGGGGAGGGGTGCCTACATCCGCGATGCCAGCGGATGTACGGACCCCCCCAACCCCTCCCTCAAGGGGAGGGGAGACGGCAAAACCTCGGCTGCGCAACCCAACACCAGGCGGGAACTGCCAAAATGACCGCACGTCGTTCAGGAGTGGCCGCATGCTGATCTGCCAGATCACCGACCTGCACGTTCGCCCGGTCGGCAAGCCTGCCAACCGCGTCAGCGAAACCAACGCCTTCACCGAGCGCGCGTTCAAGGCCATCGCCGCCTTTACCCCGGCACCGGATATCGTCGCGATCACCGGCGACCTGACGGAGTGCGGCCTGGTCGAAGAATACACCAACCTCGCTGCGATGCTGCGCCGCCACCTGACGCTGCCGGTGTTCGTCATCCCAGGAAACCACGACCGGCGCAACACGCTGCGCGAAGGTTTGGGCCATCTGCCGGGAGTTACCGACGATCCGCATTACATCCAGTATGCGGTTGAGGACTATCCTGTTCGCTTGGTCATGCTCGACACGGTCGTGCCGGGCGCCGGACATGGCCACTTGAATCACGATCAGCTTCGTTTCCTTGACCGGACGCTCGCGGCGGTGCCGTACAAGCCGACGATCGTGGCGATGCACCATCCGCCGTTCCTGTGCGGCATCGCGCACATGGACCGCATCAACCTGCACAACGCGGAGGAATTTGCCGCCGTGATCGCCCGCCACAAGCAGGTGGAACGCATCATCTGCGGCCACCACCATCGGCCAATCGTCACGCGCGTCGCGCACGCGATCGCGTCAATTGCTCCGTCGGTGGCGCACCAGGTGGAGATGTCGCTGGGTCCGCACGATCCGGCGGCATTCGTGTTCGAGCCGCCGGCCTTCCAGTTGCATCGCTGGACGCCGGACGGGGGCATCGTGTCGCATACCGTGTATGTCGAGCGGTTCCCGGGGCCGTATCCGTTCATCACGGATCCGGACTATCCGGGGGCGGCGCCGAAGGCCGCCGGGTCGTAGCTGGTCCGTCGGCTCCCCGCACTTTCTCGCCCCCGGAAACCATGCTAAGCGCCCGAGAGCTTCATCCGGCGCGGGTTCGGGTCCTGCCCGGCAGCCCGGCCATGTCCGGACGAAATCGAAACGCGGGGACCCCCGAGCCAGGAGACCGAGAGCCTATGAGCGAAATTGCTGACAAGGTAAAAAAGATCGTCGTGGAGCACCTCGGCGTTGAGGAATCCAAGGTCACGCCCGAGGCCTCGTTCATCGACGACCTCGGCGCCGACAGCCTGGATACCGTCGAACTTGTGATGGCTTTCGAGGAGGCATTCGGCGTGGAAATCCCCGAGGATGCCGCGGAGAAGATCGGCACCGTCAAGGACGCGATCGACTACATCGAGAAGCAGAAAGCGGCCTGATCCAGCCAATCGCGGGAGGAACGCAGCCAATGCGGCGCGTCGTGGTGACGGGCATGGGCATCGCCTGTCCCCTTGGGGTCGGGGTGGAGCACGTGTGGCGGCGCCTGATCAATTCCGAGTCGGGAATCTCGGCCATCCAGGGCTTCGACACCAAGGACCTGCCCTGCAAGGTGGCCGGCCAGGTGCCGCCCGGGGTGCGGGCCGACGGCGGCCTCGACATCAGCGAATGGGTCCCGGTCAAGGACCAGAAGAAGATGGACCGCTTCATCCATCTCGCCATGGTCGCCGGCAGCGAGGCCGTCGAGGATTCCGGCTGGGCGCCCGAATCGGAGGAAGACCGCATCGCGACCGGCGTGATGATCGGTTCCGGTATCGGCGGGTTGCAGACGATCTATGAAGCGTCGGTCACGGTGCATGAAGGCCGGTCGCGGCGTCTGTCGCCGTTCTTCATTCCGTCGGCGCTGATCAACCTCGGCTCGGGTCATCTCTCGATCAAGTACGGGTTCAAGGGGCCGAATCACGCGGTGGTCACGGCCTGCGCCACCGGCGTGCACGCCATCGGCGACGCGGCGCGGCTGATCATGCTGGGCGACGCCGACGTGATGGTCGCCGGCGGCGCCGAAGCGTCGGTCTGCGAGCTGGGGGTGGCCGGCTTCTGCGCCTCGCGCGCGCTATCCACCGGCTTCAACGATCGGCCAACCGAGGCCTCGCGCCCCTGGGACAAGGATCGCGACGGCTTCGTCATGGGCGAAGGCTCCGGCGTCGTGGTGCTGGAGGAGCTGGAGCATGCGACGCGACGTGGGGCGAAAATCTATGCCGAAGTGGTCGGCTACGGCATGTCCGGCGACGCCTACCACATCACCGCCCCGGCGGAGGGCCACGAGGGCGCTTATCGTTCCATGCGGAACGCCCTGAAGAACGGCCGGATGGACCCTTCGGCGATCCAGTACGTGAACGCGCACGGCACCTCCACGCCGCTCGGCGACGATCTGGAGCTGGAGGCGGTCGAGCGCTTGTTCGGCGACGCTGCCAAGGGCCTCGCGATGTCCTCCACCAAGTCGGCAACCGGCCACCTGCTCGGCGCCGCCGGCGCGGTGGAGGCGATCTTCTCCATCCTGGCCATCCGCGACCAGGTTGCGCCGCCGACGCTGAACCTTGACGCGCCCAGCCGGGAGAGCGTGATCGACCGGGTGGCGAAGACGGCGCAGGAGCGTCGCATCGCCATCGCGCTTTCCAACAGCTTCGGCTTTGGCGGCACCAACGCCTCCGTCATCTTCCGCGCCGCCGCCTGACGGCGCGGGCCGTCCGCGTTCGCGCGCGGCGTGGTGGCTTGCTGGGTTTGCGGTTCTGCTGCTGGCCGGCGGCGCTGTGCTTGGCCGATTGGGCTGGGACGCGGCGATCGACCGTCCAGGTCCTTTGGCGACAGCGCAGGCCGTCGTCGTGCCACACGGGGATGCGCAACAGGTCGCCGAAGCCCTGCGCCAGGCCGGCGTCATCGGCAATGTGCCGTTGTTCCGCGTGGCCGCCTGGATCACACGCCGCCAGGGCGTGTTGCATGCCGCCGAGCTGGCGTTTCCCGCGCACGCGTCGCTGCGGCGGGTGCTGGTCGTGTTGCGCACGGCAACAGCGGTGTTGCATCGGCTGACCATTCCCGAAGGCCTGTCCGCGCAGCGCATCGCGGCGCTGATCCAGGCCGCCCACGCGGCGACCGGTGCAGCCGAAACGCCGCCGGAAGGCGCGGTGCTGCCGCAGACCTATGACTACACATACGGCACGCCGCGCGCGGCCATTCTGGCACGCGCCGAAGCGACTATGCAGCGCGCGCTTGCCGCGGCCTGGGCCGATCGCGCGCCCGACCTGCCGCTCGCCGGTCCGCGCGACGCGCTGATCCTGGCCAGCATTGTCGAGCAGGAGACGGCACTGCCGGCGGAACGGAGCCGCATCGCCGCGGTGTTCCTGAACAGATTGCGGCTGGGCATGCGGCTGGATGCAGATCCGACGGTGGCGTACGCGGCAGACCACGGCGCGGGGCCGCTCGACCACCCGCTGACCCGCGCCGACCTGGACAGCGACGATCCGTTCAACACCTACCGCCACAACGGCTTGCCGCCCGGACCGATTTGCTCCCCCGGGATCGCCAGCATCCAGGCCGTGTTGCATCCTGCCGCAACGGAAGACCTGTATTTCGTCGCGGACGGCAGCGGCGGGCATGCTTTTGCGCGCACGTTGAAAGACCAGGACAGGAACGTCGCGCACTGGCGTGCCCTGACGGCGCCAGCAAACGATGCAAGCCGCAGACATGCCGATTAGTTGCTGTCTCACGGGCATGGCCCAATGGCGTGCCGGCGATGTGCCACAGATGCGGCTTCTGCCATGCTCCGCCTGGCTGATAGAACGTGGCCATCTCGATTGCTTCCGCGTTGGTTAAAATCGGATTCCGGGTCAATAGCCCGGCTCCGGTGATGTTAAAAATCAGTCCAACGCCCCGACGCCTCACGAATGGAAAGTGCGGAAAGTGGGGCCGATGCAAAATCAGTGCTGTCCCCTGACCGCCCTACCAGGATCAATGCTGAAAGTGGAGCTGATAAGTAGATTCCGAGGCTGCCGGAATCCGGCGAAATTTATCATGGTATTCGACATCCCATCCTGACGCTCCACCGATGGAGCACGAATGGAGACAGTTCGATGCTCAATGTTCCAATTGCCGAAGATGACTTCATAATCGCCGACATGCGCGAAGACGTGCTGGTAGAACCGGCGAATGTACCCGCAACAAACACCGGGATACACCGCGCCGCACCGAAAGCGGCTCACGCTGTTCTCGCTGCGACAGAAGGACCAAACGATCTGCACCGCCGCGTGGTGCCCCATGTCGTCCCCGGTGTCTTGCAATATCCGGAACGTCTCAACCGGTATCGCCATCAGGCCGTCGATACGTGCCAAGCAGTCTGTCCCAGAAGAAGTCGATGACCGCGAAATTGGTGTCGGCATGCAGATGGTGGACGAAATGAAGCTGCTGCTTGTGCCGGAACCAGGCGAAACGGGCGAGCCTCGGCTGCTCCGCGTGATATTCCTTGTCGAGATACACGTGCGCATAGAACGATCCTGCGCTCGCGGCGACAGCTACCAGGAAAAGACCGAGCGGAAGAATGTAGAACATTACCCCCGCCACCAAAATGGTGGGGATCAGGAAGTATGGCGTATTGTTGCCGTCGTCAGCGTGATAAGTGGGCGACACCAGACTGCCTCTGGTATAGTACCGGTGGTGGAACATAATATGGTTTCGATAGAAGGCTCCTCCCAGCCTGCGGTGACCCAGGCCGTAGTGCATCACAGTCTGGCCGCCTGACATTACCAGATGAGCGCTGATTGCCGTGAAGACATACAGCGGAAGCTCCGACAACGACCATTGCATCATTTCGACTATCATCGCCGGGTCTCCCCCTGCATGGGACCACTACGGCTCCGTCGATCCGAGGGCGGAGGCCGCGATCCTAGCATAAACATCATCCGAGCCATACAGGGACATGCGTGTCCGCCGCGGCATTGCACCACCTTCATCCATCCGCGAACGGAGCCCGCATGCCGCCGGCCTTGAAAATGATGGCGGGTTCCTCATCGTAATCGCCCGACCCGGCGTCGCCTGAGGTGGAGAACGCCACGACACCGGCCTTGGTCGGCGCAAGACGCTCCGCAGCTCGGCGCGCACCACCGGACGACTTGCAAGGTATCGGCGTATCGGCTGCCAATCATGTCCCGTGCCCGCCGTGAACGCCTGCACTGAACCCGGGGCCCGCATCCCTCGGTACACCGAACAGCACCTGCGTCGCCACGAAGCAACCCATGACAACGCAAGTGCCGTGCCGGTGTGCGCCTGCAGCAGCGCCGGACGATGCGCGCGCCGCATTCGTCGCCTCCCTCGAGAAGGCGGAGGTGGAATGCGAACACCTTGGCAGACCTCCAGCCGGTAGCTTTCGATCCGGCCGTCGCCCTTCTCGATCGGCTTGGCCTACGTGCGGTCAGACGGCGGCGACCAGTCCGCTGAGGGGGGAAGCCGCCCCGAAGGCCAGGGCAATGTCCGCTTTCAGCACCGGCTGATTGTCTCGGACGGTGAACAAGTAATCGCCGGCGCCATCCGCGATGACACAGCAGATCCCGCTCTGGGTGAACATGACATCATCGTCGATGCAGACCCTCTGCCTCCTGGAGCTCCGGCAAGGGCATTGCCCGTGACGGGGATTCCAAGGGACAGAGCCCCTTGGTGGGGTCCAGGAGCGCAGCCCCAGCCTTTCCTTCGACTCATCCGATCACCCTGGCCCGCGTTGACTCCGCGACCCCGCCCGCTATAACCCCCGCTCTCCGGCCGCCGGGCAACCGTGCGGCCCGTAGTGTTCTGGGAATTTGACAGATGTTCGCAGTCATCCGCACCGGCGGAAAGCAGTATCGCGTGACGCCGAACGCGGTGCTGAAGGTGGAGAAGCTGGAGGCCGAGCCCGGCTCGACCGTCACCTTCACCGACGTGCTTGCCGTGGGCGGGGCCGGCGCGCTGATGCTTGGTGGCCCGACCGTGCCCGGCGCCTCGGTCACCGCGACCGTGATCGCGCAGGACCGTCTGGACAAGGTCATCATCTTCAAGAAGCGCCGCCGCCAGAACAGCAGGCGGAAGAACGGGCATCGCCAGCACGTGACGGTGCTGCGGGTGGCCGGCATCGGCGCCAACGGCCAGATCTACACCGCTGAAACCACCGCCGAGCCAGCCGAGCCGGTGGAGTCAGTCGCGCCGGTGGAGCCCGCCGCGCTGGACGCAGCGCAGTCGCTGGCGGTGGTGTCCGGCGAAGACCCACAGAATGTCACGGCCCCGGTCACCGAACCGGACGCCGCTCCGCAGGAGTAACGCGCAATGGCACACAAGAAGGCAGGCGGCTCGTCCCGCAACGGCCGCGATACCGAAGGCCGGCGCCTCGGCATCAAGAAGTTCGGCGGCGAGAGCGTGATCGCCGGCAACATCATCCTCCGCCAGCGCGGCACCAAGTGGCATCCCGGCCAGAATGTCGGCCTGGGACGCGACCACACCATATTCGCGCTGATCGCCGGCAGCGTGCAATTCGCCCGCAAGGCGAAGGACCGTGTCCACGTCTCGGTGCGACCGTTGCCGGCGGCAGCCGAGTAGGCCTCGTCCGACCGTCGCGTTTGGATTGCAACGGGGGTCGGCGGCAGCCGGCCCCCGTTGTGCTTTATGGGCGCGCGCGCAGGCCTGCTCGTCGTACGTCATGGCCGGACCCGATCCGGCCAGCGTTTGGGGTGTCATGAAGTTTCTCGACCAGGCGAAGATCTATCTGCGTTCCGGCGACGGCGGTGACGGCGTCGTCGCGTTCCGCCGCGAGAAGTACATCGAGTTCGGCGGCCCCGACGGCGGCGACGGCGGCAAGGGCGGCGACATCGTGCTGGAGGCGCAGTCCGACCTGAACACGCTGATCGACTTCCGCTACACGCAGCATTTCCGGGCGAAGAAGGGCGGCAACGGCTCCGGCAGCGACCGCACCGGCGCCGGCGCGCCGGAGGTGGTGGTGAAGGTGCCGGCCGGCACGGAAGTCCTGGCGGAGGATCGCGAGACTCTGCTGGCCGACATGGACCGGCCCGGCAAGCGCCTCGTGCTGCTGCGCGGCGGTGACGGCGGCTTCGGCAACACGCATTTCAAGTCCTCCACCAATCGCGCGCCGCGCCAGCGAACCAAGGGCTGGCCGGGCGAGGAACGCTGGGTCTGGCTGCGCCTGAAGCTGATCGCCGATGTCGGGCTGGTGGGGCTGCCGAACGCCGGCAAGTCCACGTTCCTGGCGCGGACGTCGGCCGCCCGTCCAAAGATCGCCGACTACCCGTTCACCACGCTGCATCCGCAGTTGGGCGTGGTACGGCTGTCCGCCGCCGAGGAGTTCGTGATCGCCGACATCCCCGGCCTGATCGAAGGCGCGCATGAGGGCGCCGGCCTGGGCGACCGCTTCCTCGGCCACGTGGAACGCTGTGCGGTGCTGCTGCACCTGGTCGATGGCGCCGCCGGCGACGTGGTGCGGGCCTGGCGCACGATACGGCGGGAGCTGGCAGCCTACGGCGGCGGTCTGGCGGACAAACCGGAGCTGATCGGTCTAAACAAGTCGGACGCGATGACCCCGCGCGAGACCTCCGCTCGACTGGCGGCACTGCGCAAGGCGTCCGGGCGTCCGGTCATGCTGCTGTCGGGCGCCACCGGCCAGGGCGTGCCGGAAGTGCTGCGGGCGTTGCAGACGATAGTGCACGCGACGCGGCGGGGGGACAGCGGAGCAGGTGACATAAGGCCCGCCCCTGCGATGCCGGTTTCCGCCCCTCCCGTCGCCACCCGTTCCGTCGCCGCCCGTCCCGTCGCCACCCGTCCCGTCGCCGCGCCTCCCGTCCTCGCGCCTCCCGTCGCCGCGCCTCCCGTCCCCGCCCCTCCCGTCCCCGCCCCTCCCGTCGCCGTACCTCCCGTCGCCACCCGTCCCGTCGCCGCCCGTCCCGTCGCCACGCCTCCCGTCGCTGCGCCTCCCGTCATGGCCGGGCTTGACCCGGCCATCCGCGCACGATCGAGCGGTTCAGAACTACACCCGCAGTCCCGGGGGCGGGGGGAAGATGGCCGGGTCAAGCCCGGCCATGACGGGAATGGTGCGGTCGTGGTTGACCGATGACTCCCTCCCTCCTCTCAGCCCAGCGCATCGTGGTGAAGATCGGCAGCTCCCTGGTCGTGGACGCCGAGGAAGCCGCGCCACGCACTGCCTGGCTTGCCGGCGTCGCCGCCGACATCGCCGACCTGCGCGGCCGCGGCGTGGACGTGATGGTCGTGTCGTCAGGCGCCATCGCGCTGGCGCGCCGCAGTCTGCACATGTCGCAGAAGCGCCTGCGCCTGGAGGAAAAGCAGGCTGCCGCCGCGGTGGGCCAGATCCGCCTCGCCCAGGCCTGGAGCGAGGCACTCTCCCACCGGTCCCTCACCGCCGCCCAGCTATTGCTCACCATGGAGGATACCGAGGACCGCCGCCGCTACCTCAACGCGCGCGCCACGCTGAGCACGCTGCTGCAACTCGGCTGCATCCCGGTGATCAACGAGAACGACACCGTCGCGACGACGGAAATCCGTTTCGGCGACAATGACCGCCTGGCGGCCCGCGTCGCCGAGATGATGCAGGCGGACCAGCTCATCCTGCTGTCCGACATCGACGGCCTCTACACCACCGACCCGCGGCGCGATCAGACGGCCGAGCACCTCGACATCGTGCCCGCCATCACGCCCGAGATCGAGGCGATGGGCGGCGAACCGCCCCCCGGCTATTCGTCCGGCGGCATGCGCACGAAGCTGGCCGCGGCACGCATCGCGACCCAGGCCGGCTGCGCCATGGCGATCGCACTTGGCGGCATCGACCGGCCTCTCTCGGCGCTGGCGTCGGGTGCGCGCAGCACGTGGTTCCTGCCCGCACCGGAGGGGCGGTCGGCACGCAAGCGCTGGATCGCCGGCGCGCTGGCGCCGCTCGGTACGCTGATCATCGATGCCGGCGCGGCGCGTGCGCTGAAGGCAGGACGCTCGCTGCTGCCCGCGGGGGTGCGCGCCGTCGAGGGTACGTTCCAGCGCGGCGACGCCGTGGTGGTCGCCGGTCCCGATGGTGTGCCGCTGGCGCGCGGCCTATCGGCCTATGCCAGCACGGAAGCGGCGCTGATTTCCGGACACCGTTCGGACGAGATCGAAGCGATCCTCGGCTGGCGGGGCCGGGATGAGCTCATCCACCGCGACGATCTGGTGCTGGTTTAGCCCCACAAACCAAGCCCCCCTCCCCTTGAGGGAGGGGTTGGGGGAGGGGGTGCGTACATCAGCGGCCAGCAGGCGTAAGCACCCCTCCCCCTGCCCAGCATCAGAACACCGGGTATTTCCATCGAAGCGAATCGTCGCCATCCACGCCGGACTCCCCCGAGCCGCCGCGTGCCACCAACCCATCGGCCGCCGACGCAATCCGCCGCGCGACCCAACGCCACGCGCTATGCACCGCGGATTGTTCCATACTGAACCACGCCGTGCCGTACCAGCCCCGGCCAAAAGCCATTGCGTTCATCTTGCATCTCCTCTGAAGGATCAGGCGCTCAGCCGCGCCACAGCGGCTTGTTCAGCTCCCAGGCGAGTGTCGCGCGCGACACCCCAAGGTCGCGCAGGTCGCGCTCGTCGAAATGCGCCACCTCCGTCCTCTCCCGCGCCCGCTGTCGCGCCGCGGCGAGCAGCGCCGTCAGCCGGGCGACTGGCCGCCAATGGTGAGAACTTGTCATCCCCGAGTTCACCGCACGTGCCATGACCAACCCTCCTGCGTATTGCACGTCGAAAAGGTGGCGCCAGACTGCGCGCCCCACAAACGATGATTTGTCCCGGTTTACATGACAGAAGGTCATGTATTACCCTGTTCGTCATGCCCACGCCGTTGCCCTCCCTGAACGGCCTCCAGGTGTTCGAGGCCGCCGCCCGCCACCTCAGTTTCACCCGCGCCGCGGCCGAGCTGAATGTGACGCAGACCGCGGTCAGTCATCAGATCCGCCGCCTGGAGGAACAACTCGGTCTGCGCTTGTTCGTGCGGGAGAATCGCTCGCTGCGCCTGACCCGCGAGGCGCAGGACTATCTGCCCGCCGTGCGCGCCGCGTTCGAGGACCTCCGCCGCGCCACCGACCGCCTGCGCCGCCAGCAGCGCAACGACGTGCTGATGGTCAGCACGACGATCTCGCTCGCCGCGAAATGGCTGGTGCCCCGGCTAAGCAGCTTCCAGGACGCGCATCCGGACGTAGAGGTGCGGATCAGCACGGGAACCCGCCTCGTCGACTTCCGCCACGAGGAGATCGATGTCGCCATCCGATACGGCCGAGGCCACTGGCCCGGCCTGCGCGCCGACTGGCTGATGGCCGAGGACATTTTCCCGGTCTGTAGCCCCTCGCTGCCGTCTGCGGCGAAACCTCTCAAGGTCCCGGCCGATCTCGCCGCGCACACCTTGCTGCATACCGAGACCAATCGCGATGAGTGGACGCTCTGGCTGACCGCCGCGGGCCTGCCCACCAGCCTGGCGACGCAACGCAGCCTGACATTCGATCAGCGTCTGATGGCCTTGCAGGCGGCGATCGATGGGCTCGGCGTGGCGCTTGGCACGACACGGATCGTGGAAACCGATCTTGTGGCCGGGCGCCTGATCGCTCCGTTCGGCTCGATCACGCTGTCGGCGGAGACCGGCTATTACCTGGTCGGACCGGCGGAAACCGCCGCGCTTCCCAAGATCGCGTTGTTCCGGGAGTGGCTGATGCAGGTCGCGCGGCGAGACACCGGGGGGAATATCAAGCCGCAATAGCATTGACGGAGGCAGCGGCGGGTCCGCCGGCATTACGGGTTGTCCCCGGCCTGGCGTGGCCGACCCGCGTTGGATGCAACGGCGGTCTGCTGTCCCCCGGCCCCTGTCATTGCGAGGCCGCTTGGCCGAAGCAATCCCCCGGGGGAGATTGCTTCGGCCAAGCGGCCTCGCAATGACAGGGGCGGGGGACAGGGGATCGGCGTTTCATGCAGGCCGGGTCGGCCCGTCGGCCGGGGGCAACTCGCTATGACAGTGTCGCACGGTCGCCAGCGTCAGGCCGGCGCAGCGAACCCTACCCCGTGCGCAGCACGACCCGCCGCCGCGTCCCCTCCACCGTCGCGCGATACGCCTCCTTCGCGTGCCCCAGCGGAACGCACTCGTGCTCCTCCACCGGGAAAGGCCGCAGGCGCCCGCTTTCGAATCCTGGCAGCAGCTCTCGCAGCAACGCCGCGGACGCCGTCGCATCCATCGCCAGCGTGTCGATCCCGAAAAAGCTGTGCCGGCCGCGATAGAAGGTGAAAATGTCGAACGGTACCGGCCGCGCTTGCGTGGACATCAGCACCTGCCGCCCGCCATGCGCCATCGAGGCGTTTGCCGAGGCGAAATAGGCACTGCCGATCGTGTTCACCACGATGTCGGCGCCGTGGCCGCCGGTCTCCGCGCGCACAACTTCCGCCACGTCCGCCGACGACGAATCGATCATCCGCACCGGCACGGACTCCGGCCCCGCGAACGGCTCGGCGCGACGCACCACCCCGAACACGCGTGCCCCATGCATGGCCGCGATCTGCGCCGCCGCCTGACCGACGTTGCCGTTCACCGCCATGATCAGCACGACATCGCCGGGACGCGGCAGTCCGGCCTCGCGATAACTCAGCGCCGCGGTGACGAACGGCACGCCCATGCTGCCGGCCGCGGCCAGCGATATCGACGCCGGCTTCATCACCGCGGCGGCGCGCGGCAGGACCAGCCGGCTGCCGTGCGAGCCGTCGCGCGTGATGCCAAGATCGCCGCCGGCACCGAAGACTTCGCGACCCACAAGCTCGGCCGGGCCGTCCAGCACCACGCCGGACCATTCGCGGCCAGGCGTGCGCGGAAACACCGCCTGCGGCATCACCCCCATCGTCGCGCGCACGTCCGATGGGTTGACCCCGGCGAAGCGCACGTCGATCAGCAAATCGTCAGGGCCACGCGGCAGATTACCGACCGGCTCGATGCGCAGATCGAGGTCTTCGAGGGATTCGCATTTCCGCAGTAAGCGCAATCGGGACATAGCCGCCATTTCCGCGGCGCCCCCGCCCCATGTCAACCGTCGAGGGTCAACCCAACCGAGAGTTCCCCAACCGAGAGTCATTGGCCGGGGCGCATCGCCGCCCTACCTTTCCCCGTCATGGTCGATCTCGTCCAAGCCCCCGCGACACTGCCGCCTGGCCAGCGCATCTATGCGGTGGGCGACGTGCACGGCTGCCTCGATCGCCTTGTTGCAATGCACGAGGCCATCGCCGAGGACCTCGCCGCCCGCCCGACCGAGGAAACGGTCCTGATACACCTCGGCGACCTCGTCGATCGCGGCCCCGAAAGCGCCCAGGTCGTGGAATGGCTGCTCGCCGGACCGCCGATGCCGGCACAGCGCTTCGTCAACCTGATGGGCAACCACGAGGAAATGATGCTCGCCGCCGTCGCGACCAGCGAGGAAGACGCCGCCGATCTGTGGATGCGCAACGGCGGCGCCGACTCGCTGCACAGTTGGGGCGTGCAGCGCGCCGTAAAGCAACCGGACTGGGCCTCCCGCATCCCGGTCTCCCACCTCCTTTTCCTCCGCGATCTGGAGCTGCACTGCCGCATCGGCCCCTATCTGTTCGTGCACGCCGGCGTCCGCCCGGGCGTGCCGCTGCGCCAGCAGACGCGCCAGGACCTGCTGTGGATCCGCGAACCGTTCCTGTCGTCCAGGCTGGACCACGGCGCCGTGGTGGTGCACGGCCACACGCCGAAGCGCGACCCCACCGTGCGGCCCAATCGCATTGGTATCGATACCGGGGCGGTGATCGGCGGCGCCCTGACATGTGTCGTGTTGGAATCTGATAGACTCGGCTTCCTCCACACGTGAACATGCATTGCGACCACCGCATCCGCCCCGTACCGGCAGGCCCATGAACCAGATCGCCCCCGCCGCTCCCCCGCCGCCCGACCTGCCGGACGCCGATCTGGCCGACGCCGTCCGCGGGCTTGGGCACACCACCGTCCTGGTGATCGGCGACGTGATGCTGGACCGCTACACCTACGGCGACGTCACCCGCATCAGCCTGGAAGCGCCCGTGCCGGTGCTGTCGGTCACCCGCGAGGTCGCGATGCCAGGCGGTGCCGGCAACGTGGTGCGCAACCTGACCGCGCTCGGCGCAGCGGTGGCCTTCATCTCGGTGGTCGGCGACGATCAGGCCGGCGCCGATCTCACCGGCCTCATCGGCGGCCAACCGGGCGTGGAGCCGTGGCTGCTGGTCGAAGGCGGCCGCACCACCACGACCAAAAGCCGCTTCGTCGCCGCCGGCCAGCAATTGTTTCGGGCGGACCGCGAGGACGTCCAGCCGCTGCAGCCCCGGCTGGCCGAGCGCATGCTGCGCATCGCCGGCGACGCCATGGCCGCGACCACGGTGACGGTCCTGTCCGACTACGGCAAAGGCGTGCTCGGCGGCAACGTGCCGGTCGAGCTCGTGGCCATGGCCCGCAAGATGGGACGCAAGCTGATCGTCGATCCGCGCGGCCCCGATCACGCGCGTTATGCCGGCGCCGACATCATCATGCCGAACCGTCGCGACCTGGCCGAGGCGACGCTGATGCCGGTCGATACCGAGGCCGCAATCGTCGCCGCCGCCACCGTGCTGCGGGAACGCCACGCGTTCGGCGCGGTGCTGGTGACCCAGGGCAACGACGGCATGACGCTGATCGATGACTCCGGCTGGCGGCATTTCCCCGCCGAGGCGGCCGAGGTGTACGACGTGTCCGGCTCCGGCGACACCGCGGTGGCGACGCTGGCGGCGGCGATCGCGGCGCGGCTGGACCTGGATACGGCGGTGCGCCTGGCCAACCTCGCCGCGGGGGTGGTGGTCGGCAAGGCCGGCACCGCGGTGGCGCGCCAAGCCGAGCTGCTGGCGGCACTCACTCCGGAACGCAGCGCGCTGCGCAAGATCGTGGCGCGCGAGGACGCGGCGGAACTGGTGGAGCGCTGGCGCCGCCGCGGCTGGCGCGTCGGCTTCACCAACGGCTGCTTCGATCTGCTGCACCCCGGGCATGTGCATCTGCTGGAGGATGCGCGCGCGCGCTGCGACCGTCTTGTGGTTGGGCTGAATTCGGATGCGAGCGTGCGGCGGCTGAAGGGCCCGCCCCGTCCGATCCAGCCAGAGGCGGCACGCGCGGCGGTGCTCGCCAGCCTGGCCAGCGTCGATCTGGTCGTGGTGTTCCAGGAAGACACGCCCGAGGCGCTGATCGCGGACCTGCGGCCGGACCTGCTGATGAAGGGCGCGGACTATAATGTGGACGACGTGGTCGGCGCCGATCTGGTGCGCGGCTGGGGCGGCCAGGTCGCGCTTGCGGACCTGCTGCCCGGCCATTCGACGACAGCAACGCTGGCCCGGATCCGCGCCTGACGGTCGTCTGTCGTGTTGCCCGTACTGTCTTTGCGTGGCCGCTTGGCCGAAGCAATCTCCCCGGGGAGTTTGCTTCGGCCAAGCGGCCTCGCAATGACAAACAACTACTCCGCGGCAACCGGGGACACGATCGCCGTCCTTCGCCCGGCCAGACGCTCCAGCGCCAGGTAAACCACCGGCGTCGTGTAGAGCGTCAGCACCTGCGACACCAACAACCCGCCGACCACCGCAATCCCCAACGGCCGGCGCAGTTCCGCCCCGGCTCCGGTCGCCAGCGCCAGCGGCAGCGCACCGAACAACGCGGCGAGCGTGGTCATCATGATGGGGCGGAAGCGCTCCAGGCAGGCCGCATGGATCGCCTGATAGGGCGTCATCCCGTGCTGCCGTTCCGCCTCCAGAGCGAAATCGATCAGCATGATCGCGTTCTTCTTTACAATCCCCATCAACAGGATGATGCCGATCAAACTCATGATCGACAGGTCCGTGCCGGTGACCAGCAGCGCCAGCAACGCGCCCAGTCCAGCCGACGGCAGCGTGGAAATGATCGTGATCGGATGCAGCAGGCTTTCGTACAGCACGCCCAGCACGATGTAGATCGAGATCAGTGCCGCGGCGATCAGCAGCGGCTGAGTCGCCAACGAATTCTTCAGCCATTGCGCGTTCCCGGCAAACTGCGTGTGCACGTCATCCGGGATGCGCAGATCGTGCACGGCTTGCTCCACGACCGCCTCGCCGGTGCCCAGCGCGGTGCCTTCCGGCAGATTGAAACTGAGCGTCGCGGCGGGGAACTGCCCCTGGTGGCGCACGGCAAGCGCCGCGGTACCGCGCTCGAAATGCGCAACCGACGACAGCGGCACCTGCGTGCCGTTCGTCGCGCCGACATACAGGCGATCCAGCAGGGACGGATCGATCTGCAGCCGCGGATCGGCTTCCAGCACCACCTTGTACTGATTGCGCGGCGTATAGATCGTGGAGATCTGCCGTTGCGCGTACGCATTGTTCAGCGCGTTGTCGATATCGACCGTGCGCACGCCCAGCCGCGCGGCGGCGTCGCGGTCGATCGTCACGTTCACCTGCGGTCCGGCGCGATCCTGGTCGGACGCGACATCGACGATGCCGGGCGTCGCCTTCAGCCGATCCTCCAGCGCCTGCGCCCAGTAGCGCAGCTCGCCCAGGTCCTGGGTGATCATGGCGAACTGGTATTGCGAGCCGCCCTGTCGCGCACCGCCGCGTAAATCCTGTGCGGAGAACAGAAACGTTTGCATGCCCCCAATCTGCGCCAGTGCCTTGCGCAGCCGGGCGATCACCTCCTCCGACGAATCCTTGCGCACCGACAGCGGCTTGAGGCTGACGTTCAGCCAGCCCCGATTCATCGAGCTCCAGCCTGAACCAACGCCGACCCAGGTGGCGACCGTTGCCACCGCCGGGTCTGCCAAAATCATATCCACCGCCTCGCGCTGGCGCTGCTCCATCGCGGTGAATGAAATGTCGGGCGAGGCCACCGTCGATCCCATCAAAATGCCGGTGTCCTGCAGCGGCATGAAACCCTTCGGCACTGCTGTATAAAGCCGCACGGTCAGCACAATCGTCAGCAGCATGATCAGCAGCATGAACACGCGATGCCGCAAGGACCAGTCGAGGCTGCGCGCATAGCCACGCAACGTGGCGCGGAAGCCGGCCTCCATCCCGCGATCGAGGCCCGCCCAGAAGCCGCTGCGCTGCGGTGCCGGCGGTCGCATGTAGTGCGCGCACAGCATCGGCGTCAGCGACAATGACACGGCTGCGGAAACGACGATCGCCAATGTCAGCGTCATGGCGAATTCATGGAACAATCGACCGAGGATCCCGCCCATGAAGATGAGCGGAATGAACACCGCCACCAGCGACAGGCTGATCGACATCACGGTGAAGCCGATCTGGCGGGCCCCCACCAACGCCGCCTGCATCGGTTTCATGCCGTGTTCCATATGGCGCGCGATGTTCTCGATCATCACGATCGCATCGTCCACCACGAACCCGACGGAAATCGTCAGCGCCATCAATGAGAAATTGTCGATCGTGAAGCCGCAGAACCACATCCCGGCGAGCGTACCGCAGATCGACAGCGGCACCGTGACCGCGGCGGCGGCGGTGGCCACCAGGCGACGCATGAACAGCAGCACGACCAGCAGCACCAGCACGATGGTGATGGCCATGGTGAACTGCACGTGCTCTACGCTCGCACGGATCGTGGTGGTGCGATCGAGGATCACTGTCAGCTTGATGTCCGGCGGCAGCCACGCGTTGAGCTGCGGCAGCATTTCGCGGATGCGGTCCACCGTGTCGATAACGTTGGCGCCGGATGCCTTCGTTATGTTCAGCAGGATTGCCGGTTGCTTGCCGTTCCACGCCGCGAGCCGCGCGTTGGCGGTGCCGTTGATTATCGTGGCCACGTCCGACAGCCGCAGCACCGCGCCCTTGCCCGCCTTGACGATCAGCGGCGCGTATTCCGATGCCTGCGATATCTGGCCGTTCACGCCGATCGATTCGGCGCTGGCGGGGCCTTCGAATCCGCCCGTCGGCTCCAGCACGTTCGTGCCGCGGATCGCGTTGTAAACGTCCTGTGCCGCGACACCCGTGGCGGCGAGGCGCTGCGGATCGAGCCGCACGCGCACCGCCGGTTTCTCGGCGCCGTTCACGAACACCTGCGAAACGCCTTCGACCTGCGACAGCCGCTGCGCCAGCGTCGTATCCGCCACGTCGTAGATCTGCGCGGTGGAGAGCGTGTCCGACGACAGCGCGATGGTCATGATCGGTGCATCGGCCGGGTTGTACTTACGATAGAACGGCCGCCACGGGAGATCGGGGGGCAGGTCGGTGGTCGCGGCGTTGATCGCCGCCTGCACGTCATGCGCCGCGCCGTCGATGTCGCGGTCGATGTCGAACTGGATGATGATCGACGTGTTGCCGATCGCGGAGACGGACGTGAGCTCGGTAACGCCGGAGATTTCGCCCAGCCGCCGTTCCAGCGGCGCGGCGATGGAGTTGGCCATGGTTTCCGGGTCCGCACCCGGCCGGCCGGCGAACACGACGATGGTGGGGATATCGACGGACGGCAGCGCCGCGACAGGCAGGAACTGATACGCCACGACACCGGCCAGCAGGATGCCGAGCGCGAGCAGGAATGTCGCGACGGGCCGGGCGATGAAGTGCGCGGAGAAGTTCATCGCGCTACCAGGGGACCGTCTGTCATTGCGAGGCCGCTTGGCCGAAGCAATCTCCCGCGAGATTGCTTCGACCAAGCGGCCTCGCAATGACAGGTGAACGGTTCATTCCGCCGCCGCCGTTTCCGGACCACCGGACCAGCGCATCCGCTCGAACGCCAGGTAGATCGCCGGCGTGGTGTAAAGCGTCAGGAACTGGCTCAGCAGCAGGCCGCCGATGATCGTTACCCCCAGCGGCCAGCGCAGCTCGGACCCCGCCCCGCTTCCCAGCACCAGCGGCAACGCGCCGAGCAACGCCGCCATCGTCGTCATCATGATCGGACGGAAACGCAGCAGGCACGCCTCGCGCATCGCCTCCTCCGGCGTGGCGCCGGCACGCCCAGCATCCAGCGCGAAATCCACCATCATGATGGCGTTCTTCTTCACGATGCCCATCAGCAGCACGATGCCGACCAGCGCCACCAGCGACAGGTCGGAACCCACCGCCATCAATGCCAGCAGCGCGCCGATGCCGGCCGAGGGCAGCGTGGACAGAATCGTCACCGGATGGATCCAGCTCTCGTACAGCACACCCAGCACGATGTAGATCACCACGATCGCCGCCAGGATCAGCCACGGCTCGGCGGCCAGCGACTTGCGAAACTCCGCCGCGTCGCCTGCGTAGCTGCCGCTGACGGTGTCCGGCATCTGGATGGCATGCTCTGCCGCCGCGACCGCATCCACCGCCGCACCCAAGGAGTAGCCGGGCGCCAGATCGAAGCTCAGCGTCGCCGATGGGAATTGCTCCTGGTGCGTGACCACCAGCGGCGCGGTGATGCGCTCGATCCGCGCGATCGACGACAGCGGCACCGGCGCATCGTTCAGGCCCGGCACGCGCAGCAGGCGCAGCGAATTCGGGTCCGCCTGCCACGACGGATCGGATTCCAGGATCACGCGATACTGGTTCGCCTGGCCGAAGATCGTGGAGATCTGCCGCTGGCCGAACGAATCGTACAGCGTGTCCTCGATCGCCTGCATCGACACGCCCAGCCGCATCGCCGCGTCGCGGTCCACGTCGATGAAAGTGCGGAAGCCGTCGTTCTCCTGGTCCGACGTGACGTTGGCCAGCGCGGGCGATTGCGCCAGTGCGTGCAGCAGCCGAGGCGCCCAGGCCGCGAGTTCCGCCGCATTGGTATCCACCAGCGTGTATTGGTACTGCGTGCGGCTGACGCGCGTGCCGATGGCGATGTCCTGCACTGGCTGAAAGAACGCGGTGAAACCGGGCATATCGGCGATGTCGCGTTGCAGCCGCGCGATCACCGTCGATACCCGGTCGCGCTGCCCCACCGGCTTCAGCGCGATCGTCAGCCGCCCGGTGTTGGGGGTCGCGTTGATCGTTCCCGCGCCGACGAACGACACGACGCCGGTCACCGCCGGGTCCTTGGCGATGCGCGCCGCCGCCACCGTCTGCAACGCCAGCAGGCGCGGGATGGAGACGCTCTGCGACGCCTCGGTCACCGCCAGGACCACGCCGGTGTCCTGCCGCGGCAGGAAGCCTTTCGGTATGGCGATATACAGCACCACCGTGCCAACCAGCGTCGCAGCGCCGACGAACAGCATCATGGTCTGATGGCGGAACGTCCATGCGAGGCTGCGGCGGTAGCCGGCCAGCATGGCGTTGAACCCCGCCTCGCTGACGCGCGCGATGCGGCCGTGATGTTCCGTTGCCGACGGCCGCAGGATGCGCCCGCACATCATCGGCGTCAGCGTCAGCGAAATCACGGCGGACACCACCACCGCGACCGACAGCGTGACGGAGAACTCCTTGAACAACCGCCCGACCACGCCGGTCATGAACAGCAGAGGAATGAACACGGCGATCAGCGATACGGTCAGCGACACGATGGTGAAGCCGATCTGACCCGCCCCGCGATACGCCGCCTCCAGCGGCGGTTTCCCCTGCTCCAGGTAACGCACGACGTTCTCGATCATCACGATCGCATCGTCCACGACGAAGCCGCTCGCGACGGTCAGCGCCATCAGCGACAGGTTATCGATGCCGAAGCCCAGCAACTGCATCACGCCGAACGTGCCGATCAATGACAGCGGCAGCGCGATCGCGGGGATGAACGTGGCGCGCGGCGAACGCAGGAAGACGAAGATCACCGCGACCACCAGCAGGATCGACATAAGCAGTGTAAGCTGCACGTCGCGCACCGACGCGCGGATCGTTTCGGTGCGGTCGGTGACGATGTGCAGCCGGATGCCGGCGGGTATCGCGTGTTGAAGCCGCGGCAGCGCGGCTTTGATGGCCTGCACCGTCTGCACGATGTTGGCGCCCGGCTGGCGCTGGATGTCCAGCACGACGGCGGGGATGCCGTTCCAGCGCGCGGCGACGCGGTCGTTCTCCACGCTGGCGATCACGTGCCCCACGGCGGACAGCCGCACGGGCGCGCCGTTGCGCCACGCGACGATCAGTCCGCGATAAGAGTCGGCATCCACCAACTGGTCGTTGGCACCCAGCGCGAACGCGAGGCGCGGGCCGTCGAAGCCGCCCTTGGCGCCGTTCACGTTGGCGGCGGAGACGGCGAGCCGCACGTCCTCCATCGACAGGCCGTACGCCGCGAGCCGTGCGGGATCGACCCGCACGCGCACCGCCGGCCGCATGCCGCCTTGCACGGTGACGCGGCCCACGCCGTCGATCTCCGACAGCTTCGGCTGCAGCAGCGTGTCGGCGGCGTCGCTGATGCGGTCGATCGGCACCTGCGCCGAGGTCAGCGCCAGAGCCAGGATTGGTGCGTCGGCCGGATTCACCTTCGAATAGACTGGCGGATAAGGCAGGTTGACGGGCAGCGTCCCCGCGGCAGCGTTGATCGCCGCCTGCACGTCCTGCGCCGCGGAATCCATGCTGCGACCGAGATCGAATTGCAGCGTGATCTGGCTGGTGCCTTCCGAGCTTTCCGACGTCATGGTCGTCAGGCCGGGGATCTGGCCGAACTGGCGTTCGAGGGACGCGGTGACCAGGGTTTCGATCGTGTCGGGCGCGGCGCCGGGAAGCTGCGCGGTGACCAGGATGGTGGGGAAGTCGACCTCCGGCAGCGCCGACACCGGCAGCGCGCTGTAGCCGAGCGCGCCGCTCAACAGGATGCCGATCGCGAGCAGCCAGGTGGCGATCGGGCGGCCGATGAAGGGGGCGGAGATGTTCATCAGCGCGCGCGCGCATCGACGTCATTGCGAGGCACGCAGCAAGAGGCAAGCGTCCCCCCTCCCCTTGAGGGAGGGGGACAGGGGGAGGGGTGCCTACCGCTGCCGGTCCGCGGCTGAATGCACCATCCGATCGGGAGGGCCGGATCGTTGTTCTGGTGCGTACCGCTGCCGGTCCGCGGCTGAATGCACCCCTCCCCCTGACCCCCTCCCTCAAGGGGAGGGGGGACGCTTGTCCCGTGTCTGTTTCTCGCCAGGCCTCCTCGCAATGACAGTGAAGCGGGGGTCACGGCCGCGTCCCCGGTGTCGTCACGCGAGGCACCCTGGGCACCGCGCCTGGGACGATCGGCTGCACCACTTCCACCTTCGTGCCGTCCGACAGCCGCGATGCGCCATCCACCACCACCCGATCGCCGGCGTTCAGCCCCGCCGTCACGATCGACCACTGCTCGTCCTCGTGCGACACCGTCACCGGCTGGCGCTTCACCCCGCCACCGTCGATGACGAACACATACGGCCCGTTCGGCCCGCGCTGGATCGCCGCCGGCGGCACCACTACCGCATCGTGCGCCGTCGCCACCTGCAGCCGCACGCCGACGAATCCGCCTGGCCACAGCCGCCGCTGCGCATTGGGGAATGTCGCCTTCAGCTTGATGGTGCCGGTCGTCGGATCGACCTCGTTGTCCAGCACCGCGAGCGTGCCGCTGTCCAACGCGCGCGACATCACGCCGCTCTCGTCCTGCTGGTAAGCCAGCACGGCCGGGGTGCCGCGATGCATCGCGTTCTCCACCGCCGGCAGCGATTGCTGCGGCAGCGAGAACAGTACCGAGATCGGCTGCAACTGCGTGAGCACGACCAGTCCCGTCGTGTCCGTGGCGTGCACGATGTTGCCGGCATCCACCTGGCGGAGTCCGGTCCGCCCGTCGATCGGCGAGACGATCGTGCAATAGCTGAGCTGCGTGCGCGCGGTGTCGATCTGGGCCTGGTCCTGGCGCACCTGCGCTTCAAGCTGCGCCACCAGGGACTTCTGCGTGTCGGCCTGCTGCGCCGTTGTATAGTTGGTCGCGACCAGCTTCCTGTAGCGGATCAGATCCAGCCGCGCGTTCGCGAGCAACGCCTCATCCTGCGCCTGCTTCGCCGTCGCCTGGTCGAGCGTGGCCTGATCGGTGCGCGCGTCGATGCGCGCCAGCACGTCGCCCTTGTGCACGTCCTGGCCTTCGGTGAAGTTCACGGAGACCAGCGGCCCATCGACCATTGTCTTCACGGTGACGGTGTTGAACGCCTGCACTGTGCCCAGGCCATCCAGGTAGATCGGCACGTCCTTGCGTTGCGCGACGGCTTGCAGCACGGGGATTGGTTTGCCGGCATCGGCGCCGTGTTTGACTGCGGGATTGGCGGGCCACATCCAGATCGCCGCAGCGGTCGCGGCCAGCACCAGCAGGCACAGCACGATCATCACCGCGCGGCCGGAGCGGCTGCGGGTCAGGGTGTCGGCCGGTTCGCGGGTCAACGCGTCCATGCTGGGTCTCGTTCGGTGGTCGATAGAACAATGCGCGGCTATGTGACTGCCTTGTCATTGCGAGTTGCCACCGGCCGGCGGCGGGCGACCCGCACTGGATGAAACGGTCGCGACCGGAGCGTAAGTCTCCCCTCCCCTTGAGGGAGGGGTTGGGGGAGGGGTGCGCACATCCACTGACCGGGGGTGTACGC
>DASXFW010000325.1:0-56538 GCA_036489395.1 Acetobacteraceae bacterium
GTTCGTGACAAGCCGCCGCTCATCACGAAGGAGGTTGCTTCGTCGCTTCGCTTCTCCGCAATGACAGCGGGGACGCCGCAGCACTATTCCGCCGCGAGTTCGTATTGCGCGGGCTGCGCTGTTGTCGGCCCGTCGCCGCGCACGGTCGTTCGCTGCATCAAGCGCTTATGCCGTAGCGTGTCGTACGCCGTCGCCCGGTGCAGCACCGCGCGATTGTCCCAGATTACCAGGTCGCCGTCGCGCCACGCGTGCGAGTAACGGAACTGCGGCTGCGTCGCGAACTCGTTCAGCCACGCGATGAACGCGCGACCTTCCTCGCGCGGCCAGCCGATCACGTGCGAGGTGTGCGCACCGGCATACACCGCCTTGCGGCCGTTGACCGGATTAATCCGCACCATGGTCTGCCACGCGCCCGGCAGTTCGGCTTTCATCTCCGGCGTCAGCGCCTCGTCCGACACCGTGCCGCGCGACCAGACCAGGCTGTGTTCGGCGACGAGCCCGTCCAGCTTCTGCCTGATCTCGTCGGGCAGCGCGTCATACGCCGCACGCATGCAGGCGAATTCGGTGTTGCCGCGCTCCGGCGGCACGATGCGCGCCGACAGCAAGGAGCATAGCGACGGCACCGCCTTGAACGAACTGTCGGAATGCCAGAGATAGTTGCCCTTCTGATAGATCATCCGGCGATCTTCGGCAGGGATCACCGAGCCGCTCCTGATATCCAGATTCGATTGTCGTGCGAACAGCGTGCCGGTCGCCGGATTGGCCTTTCCTGCCATCTCGAGCGCGCCGAAGCGGCGGCTGAAGGCGATCTGCCGTTCGTCGTCCAGGCTCTGGTCGCGAAACACCAATACCGAATATTCGTCGAGCGCTGCTCGGATTTCGGCGAACGCCGCATCGTCCATCGGTGCGCCGGTATCGACGCCGCTGAGCTCGGCGCAGAACAGCGGATGCAGTTGTTTGATTGTGATGGTCATAGGGAAGCTTCCTCCGGGTTCTACACCAATGTCCCCACGCCCTCAGTCACCGCCTCCCAGTCATCCACGTTGCGATCCTGTGGTGCGATCAGCAGGTGCTCCACGCCGGCAGCTTCATACTCATCCACCATCGCTCGCAGCGCTCCGCGGTCCTGGCCGTTCCACTGCACGCGCATCGATACCGTGAAGTCCGCACCGGGGCGTGCATCGCGTAGCCGCTTGATCGTCGGCGCGGCGGCCTCGGCCGTCATGGCGCTGCCATGCCAGCCGTCACCGATGCGGATCGTGCGGCGCAGCGCGGCGTCCGAACTGCCGCCGAACCACAGCGGAATGTGGCTGATCGGGTGGGGCGTCATGGTCATGCCCTCGATCACTGCGGGAATGGTGCGGGACTGGAACGTCACCGGATCTTCCGACCACACCGCGCGCATCATGGCCAGGCCTTCGTCCAGCCGCCGGCCGCGTTCCTTGAAGGGTACGCCGAGCGCGGCGAACTCCGGTTCCAGCCAACCCACGCCGGCGCCCAGGATCAGGCGTCCCTCGGAGAAGTTGTGCAGCGTGGCGAGTTCCTTCGCCAGCGGCAGCGGATGGCGCATTGGCAGCACCAGCACACTGGTTCCCAGCTTCACGCGCTGCGTCACCGCCGCGGCCCAGGTCAGGCTGAGCACGGGGTCGAAGAAAAGCGGCGAACGGGGGAATTTGTCGCGCGGGACGATGATGTGTTCGCTGACCCAGACATCGTCTAGCCCGAGCGCTTCCGCGCGTTCCGCGTGGCGGCGGACCAGCACCGGCGTCGCTTGCTCTCCGGCGTGCGGCAGGTGGATGCCGTATTTCATATGTGTCTCCCGCTACCGGATCGTTCAGCGCGATACCATGTGCGCTGTCATGCAGCCTGGGAAGGGCGGGGGGTGCGATCGGCGGGACATGCGGCTATGTTAGCCGACGCCGGTGCGATTTGCGGCTGGCTTATTTCGCGCAGAGGAAGGTGAGACGCAGAGATCTCTGAGAAGATTTTTCCGTACCCGTGCCTACTGCTGAAGTCTATACAAAAGATCCCAAACTCACCCGAACACGCAAGGGCCGATCAACAAAAAAATCTTCTCTTCTGGCTCTGCGTCTCACCTTCCTCTGCGCGAAATAAGCCAGCCGCAAACCGCACCGCCGTGCCGTGACTGGCCGCCCACCGGTCACCGGCGCGACACGCCCGGCTACCGGCACGCGCGCCCCGCCCGGCTCCCCCCTCCCGTTCGGCACCCCTCCCCGGCTATACCAACCCCATGCCCCAGCGCCTCGAACTCCTCGCCGTCCCCGGCATGCCCATGGTCCAGCCAGGCGACGACCTCGCCGCCCTGATCGCCGATCGCGCGCCGCCGCTGCACGACCGCGACGTGATCGTCATCGCGCAGAAGGTCGTCTCCAAGGCCGAGGACCGCGCGGTCGATCTTGCTACTGTCATCCCCTCCGCCCAGGCGCGGGAGCTCGCGGCGCAGGTCGGCAAGGACCCGCACCTCGTCGAGGTGATCCTGTCCGAGTCCACGCGCGTCGTCCGCTCCCGCCCCAATCTGCTGATCATGCAGCACCGGCTGGGCTTCGTGATGGCCAACGCGGGCGTGGATCATTCCAACGTCGCGCCGACCGACAGCATCGACCGCGCGCTGCTGCTGCCGCTCGACCCGGACCGCTCCGCCGCGACGATCCGGGCGAAGCTGGAAGCGAGAACAGGTGTCCGCCTGGGGGTCATCATCAGCGACAGCTTCGGCCGCCCGTGGCGGCGCGGCACGGTCGGCATTGCGATCGGCGCGTCCGGCCTGCCGTCGCTGATCGACATGCGCGGCCAGCCTGACTTGTTCGGCCGCACCCTGGAGGTCACCGTCATCGGTTACGCCGACGAAATCGCCGCCGCGGCCGGACTGCTGCAAGGCCAGGCCGCCGAGGCACAGCCGGTCGCCATCGTGCGCGGCCTCACCTGGACGGCGCCCGACGCGGCGGTTAACGAACTGGTTCGTCCACCCGAGGAGGACTTGTTCCGGTGATCGTCGCGCTGTCCGGCGGAGTAGGCGGTGCCAAGCTGGCGCTGGGCCTGTCGCGTGTCCTGCCGCCGCAGGACCTGCTGGTCGTCTGCAACACCGGCGACGATTTCGAGCACCTCGGCCTGTCGATTTCCCCTGATCTCGACACGGTCATGTACACCCTCGCCGGCCTGGCCAACCCGGAAGTTGGCTGGGGACGGCGCGACGAGACCTGGTCGTTCATGGAGACGCTGGTCGATATCGGCGGCGAAACCTGGTTCCGTCTGGGTGATCGCGACGTGGCCGTGCATGTCGAACGCACGCGCCGTCTGCGCGCCGGCGAATCGCTGTCGAGCGTGACGGCCGATCTGTGCCGCCGCCTGGGCGTCGCGCCGCGCGTGCTGCCGATGAGCGACGATCCCGTGCGCACGCGCGTCCGCACCGACGACGGCTGGCTGGATTTCCAGGACTATTTCGTGCGCCTGCACTGCGAACCCGTCACGCGCGAGCTCGCGTTCCACGGCGCGGAGACGGCGCACGCGCAGCCGGACTTTCTTGCCGCGCTGCGTGAACCTGGCTTGCAGGCGGTGGTGATCTGCCCGTCCAATCCGTTCATCAGCATCGAGCCGATTCTCGCGGTTCCCGGCGTGCGCGACGCGCTGGTGGCGTGCAAGGCACCGGTCATCGCGGTGTCGCCGATCATCGCCGGCCGCGCGATCAAGGGGCCAACGGCGAAGATGATGACCGAACTCGGCATGGATCCGTCCGCGGTCGTCGTCGCTGATCGCTACAGCGATTTCCTCAATGGCTACGTGATCGATCACGCCGACATGGCGGAAGTGGTATCGATCGATGCGAAGGTGACGCTGGCACAAACGCTGATGACGACGCTGGAAGATCGCGAGGCGCTGGCACGCACCGTGCTGGACGCGGCGGCGGTGCTGCGGCGGCGCAAATGAGCAGCGTGTGGGCCGCGGTGCCGGTGAAGGAGTTCACCGGCGCGAAACAGCGCCTGGCCGCGTTGCTGACGGCAGCGCAGCGCGAAACGCTGGCGGCGACGATGCTGGAGGACGTGCTGTCCGCGCTGGCCGGCGCGAAGCGGCTGGGCGGCATCATGGTCAATACCGTCGATCCGCGCGCGACGGACCTCGCGTTGCGTTACGGCGCGCGCGTGGTGACAGAAGGTGCGCGCGACGGCCATACCGGCGCGGTGAACGGCATGGGGCGGTTGCTGGCGGCCGAGGGCCACGCGCTGCTGACCATGCCCGGCGATATCCCGCTGGTGACGTCGGCGGAAATCGATGCAGTGGTGGCGTCGCGCCCCGAGGCACCGTCCTTCACCATCGTGCCGGCTCGCGATGAACTTGGCTCCAACGCGGTCCTGTGCGACCCACCAGGATCGGTGCCGTTGCGGTTCGGCGACGACAGCTACTTCCCGCATCTGGCGGCATCACGTCGTGTCGGCGTCAAACCGACGATCGTGCGCCTGCCGGGCATCGGCCTGGATATCGATCACCCCGACGATTTGCGCGCCTTCCTGCGCGCCGCCCCGCGCCGGCCAACGCGCACCCTGGCGCTGCTCGAAGCGTTCGGGGTTTGATGCCCACTGGTCATGGCCGGATCAAGCCCGGCCATGACCAGATGTTATGGAAAGGACCCAAACATGCAAGTCGAGCCCTATCTGTTCTTTGATGGCCGCTGCGAGGAAGCCATCGCGTTCTATCGCAGTGCGCTCGGCGCGGAAGTGAAGATGCTGATGCGGTTCAAGGAGGCGCCCGACTCCGGCATGGTCGGCCCCGGCTCCGAGGACAAGGTGATGCACGCCAATCTGCGCATCGGCGATACCAGCGTTCTTCTGTCCGATGGCCGCTGCACCGGGCAGCCGAACTTCCAGGGTTTCTCGCTGACCATCGGGGCGGCCGACGACGCCGAGGCCGACCGTCTGTTCGTTGCACTATCGGATGGCGGAACGGTCACCATGCCGATGGCCAAGACCTTCTTCGCGTCGCGCTTCGGCATGCTGACGGATCGTTTCGGCGTCGGCTGGATGGTCATCGCCGGGCAGTGACCTCGTAACGTCGCCAATGCGAGGCGAACGGCCGGCCCGCGTCTGGATGAAACGCCGGTTTCCTGTCATTGCGAGGCGGCTTGCCCCTGTCATTGCGAGGCCGCTTGGCCGAAGCAATCTCCCCGGGGGGATTGCTTCGGCCCAGCGGCCTCGCAATGACAGGGGCAAGCCGCCTCGCAATGACAGGAAACCAGGGGCGTCGTCATGACAGGAAAATGGGAGCCGTCACAGATGTCCGTCGCCACCCAGATGGTCGCCATGCGCGACGGCACCCGCCTCGCCACCGACGTTTACCTGCCGGACGGTGCAGGCCCCTTCCCTGTCATCATGGAGCGCACACCGTACGGCCGGCATGAAACCAGCCGTTCGGAACTTACAGCCGCCAACCGCACGCCCGCGACGCGTGCCGAACTCGCGGCGTATTTCACCGCGCACGGCTATGCCGTCGTATTCCAGGACACGCGCGGCCGCTACGGTTCGGACGGCCGCTTCGTAAAGTACCTGTCCGATGGCGAGGACGGCTACGACGCCTGCACCTGGCTGCATGACCAGTCCTGGTGCGACGGGCGCATCTGCACCATGGGGCTGTCCTACGCAGCACACACGCAGGCCGCGCTGGGGTGCCTCGATCCCGCCGGCCTCGTCGCACAAATCCTGGACTGCGGCGGGTTCGCGAACTCCTGGAAATCCGGCATCCGCCAGTCCGGCGCATTCGAACTGAAACAGGCCACCTGGGCGTTCAAGAATGCCCAGGTCTCGCCTGAGGCGTTGGCCGATCCGGTGCTGCAGGCCGCGCTCGCCGCCGAGGACATCCGCGACTGGTTCACCCGCATGCCGTGGAAGCCCGGCCACTCGCCGTTGCGCCACCATCCCGATTACGAAACCTATCTGTTCGATCAATGGACGCACGGCGCGGATGGCGAATTCTGGCGCCAGCTCGGCATCTGGACCGAGGGCTGGTACGATCGTTACGCACGCGCCGCCTGCGTGCACATGTCGTCGTGGTGGGACCCGTATCCGCTGACCGCCACCAGCAACTATGTCGGCCTGAAGCACGCCGGACGCGGGCCGCAACGGCTGATCCTGGGGCCGTGGACGCATGGCGATCGCAGCAATCATTGCTTCGGCGATGTTGAATTCGGACCGGACGCGCCGATCGATTCCTGGGCCGGCGACTGGCTCGCCTATCGGCTGCGCTTCTTCGATCACGTGGTGAAAGGCGCGGCGCTGGATGAACCGCCGGTGCGCGTGTTCGTCATGGGCGGCGGTTCGGGACGGCGCGACGATGCGGGGCATCTGCAACATGGCGGACGCTGGATCAGCGCACAGGATTGGCCGCCGCCTGGCGTCGAGTTCGTGCCGTTCCATCTGCATGGCGACGGCCTGCTGGATCGCGCCGCACCGGCGTCGGGTGCGTCGCCTTTGTCGTACGATTTCGATCCCGCGCGTCCGGTGCCGACGATCGGCGGTGCCATGAGCAGCCTGGAACCGGTGGCTGCGGCGGGAAGCTGGAACCAGGTGGAGGCGCCGGGGTTTTTCGGGTGCTCGCCGCCGTATCTGCCGCTGGCTTCGCGACCGGATGTGCTGGTGTTCCAGACTGAGGTTTTGCGCGCTCCGGTGCAGATCGTCGGGCCGATCGAGGCTGATCTCTGGGTTTCCACCGACGGTCCGGACACCGATTTCACCGCCAAGCTGATCGACGTGCATCCGCCGTCCGCCGACTATCCTGGCGGTTATGCGATGAACCTTACGGACGGGATTTTGCGGCTGCGTTATGCCGAGGATCCGTCAGCACCCCATCTCCGCCAACCCGGCGAACTTGTGCGCGCGCGAATTACCCTGTTTCCCACAGCCAACTTGTTCCTGCCCGGTCATCGCATCCGGTTGGACGTGTCGTCGAGTAATTTCCCAAAGTTTGACGTCAATCCGAACACCGGGGAGCCGGAGGGCCTGGCGCGGCGGCGGCGCGTCGCGGTGAACTCGGTGTTCGTCGATGCGGACCGGCCGAGCCGGGTGATGCTGCCGTTGCTGCCGCCCTAAGGCGACCAGGCGCACGAGTGGAACGCCGCAGCGCCTCCCCGGCGGGTGCCAACGACCACCGTCTGCGCCGCACATGCTGACCGCGGTTTGGCTTGCGGTTATTTCGTTGACGTGTCGCAAAAATTGTTGACTGCGATCGAAAATCCTGCAAAGGAGCCGACCGGCGTCGTTGCCACTCCGGCTTGGCGCAACGAAACTGTCACACGGTCTGCGGCATCCTCGGGGGAGTCGAGAAATGTTTGGTCATTTCAAGACCGTGGCATGGCTGGGTTTGCTCGCGGCGGCGATGTCTGCACCGGCGTACGCCGGACCGAACCTGGTCCTGAACGGCAACTTCGCGACCGGCGATTTCACCGATTGGACCTACACGACGGTTGACCAGAACGCGGCCGCGTCGGTCATTCCGCTCACCGGGGGCGACTATCCGGCAGACACCCTGACGTCGGGCAGCCCCGACCTGAGCGCCGGCTACGCGACTTACTTCGTCACCGATACCGGGACGCAAACCCTGTCGCAGACTATCGCCCTCGGGGTTGGGACGTACACCATCGGCTTCGACCTCAGCGTCCCGCTCAACGGCTACGACAATGTCAACGACGCGACCTTCTCGGCCTCGATCGCGGGCACGCTGCTGAATGCGGCGGAGAGCGTCGCGACGCTCGGCGCCACCGATGGCACCAACACCTGGGTGACCGAAGGGGCGGTCGCGGACGTGACGACCGCTGGGAACTACACGGTCGATTTCACCTTCACCGGTTCTTCGCCGCCGGCGAAGGACGTCCTGGTGAATCGCGTCTTCGTGGTCGCGGGCGACGCGCTGGCGGCGCCCGAGCCGGCCTCGCTGGCCCTGCTGGCCGTGCCGCTACTGGCGGTGACCGCCCTGCGCCGCCGCCGGAGCGCCCCGCCGCGCGACTGATCCCACGGCGGCGGCAGAGCACGCCGCTGCCTGTCCGACGATGCCGACACTGCGATTGGTAGTGGCACCGGCGATCTGGCCCGGCTCTGGTCGAATGCTGTCGCGCTCCGCTACGTTCCGGCCACGCGGACATTCTGACAGCCGTTTTGCGTTCGGTTCGCGCTGGGACATTGGATTGCCCATGCACTGGCCAGCCGCCCGCCTCACATCGGCGCAGCCTGCCGTGCCCCGAACGGCGGCCTTCCGCCCGATCATGCTGCTGAGCACGGCGGCGTTCTGCGCCTCCACCTGCCTGCGCATCACCGACCCGCTGCTGCCCGACGTCGCGCACGCTTTCGCCGTCAGCATCAGCCGGGCGTCGATCATCGTCACTGCGTTCGCGCTCGCTTATGGGCTGGCGCAAATCATCTATGGCCCGATCGGCGACCGGTTCGGCAAATACAGCGTCATCACCCTGGCCGTGTCGCTGTCTGCCGTGGTGATCGCCGCGGCATCCACCGCACATTCGCTGGCGGCGCTGGCTTTGTTTCGGCTGGTCGCCGGCATGACCACGGCGGCGATCCTGCCGCTGTCATTGGCGTATGTCGGCGATGCAGTGCCGTACCACGAGCGGCAGCCGGTGCTGGCACGTATTCTGTCGGGACAGTTGCTGGGCGTCATTTGCGGCCAGAGCGTCGGCGGCATCCTGATCCATTTCGTAAGCTGGCGCGTCGTGTTCCTGTTGCTGGGCGCGACATTCGGTGTGGTGGCATGCCTGTTGTGGCTGGAGCTGCGCTCGCCGCGCGTGGTGCAGGTGCGCACGCCGACGCCGCTGGAGCTGCGCCGTCTGCTGACCCAGTATGTCCTTTTGGTGAAAACGCCGCGGCCGCGCGCCGTGCTGCTGGCGATTGCCGTCGAGGGCGCCGTGTTCTTCGGGATGCTGGCCTATCTGGGTGCCTTTCTGCGGCAGGGCTTCGGCTTCGACTTCGTCCGCGTCGGGCTGACTTTGGGCTGCTTCGGCATCGGCGGCCTCGGCTATAGCCTCGCCGCGCGTTGGATCGTGCCGCTTGCCAAAGAGCGCGGGATGATACGGCTGGGCGGCATCATCCTGGCGGTCTGCCTGGTCGCGCTCGGACGGGTGCCCGGTTATGCGCTGCCGCCGGTCATGGCCGCGCTCGGCTTCGCGCTCTACATGTTTCACAACACGCTGCAGACCAACGCCACGCAAATGGCAGCCGAGGCCCGTGGCGCGGCCGTATCCCTGTTCTATTCATGTTTCTTTCTCGGCCAGGCGATCGGCGCGGCTGCGATCGGCGTGGCGGTTGCCCGGTTCGGCTATGGCGCGGTGTTCGCGTCGGGGGGAATCGTACTGCTTGCCCTGGGACTGTGGTTTTCGCGCGTGGTGCAGCCACAGGGTTAGCGCGTGATGACCGGAGGCGGAATCGCCAGCCGATCTACGACGCTGCCGTGATGCCTTTCGCCGCTCGGTTGAGGTCATTTCAACCTGATCGGCGATCAAACACTTTCTGGCCCGGTTAGCTTTTGACAGGGTTCCATTGGTTCAGCAAAACTGGCCCGGGAGGTAGCAGGATGAACAGCATCAACCACACCTGGCCGGCGGACGGCATGGGCCGCGTGCCCTATTGGGTCTATTCCGACCCGGACATCTACGCCGCCGAGATGGAGCGCATCTGGTACGGGCCGCATTGGGCGTATTGCGGCCTGGAAGCCGAAATCCCGAAGGTCGGCGATTTCAAGACGACCACAATCGGCGAACGCCCGGTCATCGTGACCCGCAGCGGCCCGGACGAAATCAGCGTGGTGGAGAACCGCTGCGCCCATCGCGGCTTTAAGTTCTGCCAGGTGCGCAAAGGCAACGCCAAGGACTTGCTCTGCCCATACCACCAATGGAACTACAGCCTGCGCGGCGACCTGCAAGGGGCCGCGTTCCGGCGCGGGGTTCGCGGCCAGGGCGGCATGCCCGCCGATTTCGATCCCAAGGATCATGGCCTGCGCAAGCTGCGGGTGGCGGCCGTGAACGGTGTGGTCTGGGCCACGTTCTCCGACGACACGCCCGATTTCCGCGAATACCTTGGGGAGCGGTTCTGGCAGCACTACACCCGCGTTTACGACGGGCGGAAGCTGGAGGTGCTCGGCTATAACCGCCAGCACATCAAGGGTAACTGGAAATTGATGCAAGAAAACATCAAGGACCCCTACCACGCTTCGTTGCTGCACGTCTTCTTCGTCACCTTCGGGCTGTTTCGCGCCGACCAGAAGTCGGCGACCGAGGTCGATCAGACGGGCCGGCACGGCATCCTGATCAGCCGGCGCGGCCAGCAGGAGGTCAACGACGTGACCTCCACCATGCGCACGTTTCGCGGTGATATCAAACTGGCCGACCCCAGAATCCTCGACGCGGTCAAGGAATACCCCGATGAGGACGCGATACAGATCATGACTTTGTTTCCCAGCGTAGTGCTGCAGTCGAATCTCAACTCGCTTAGCACGCGGCATATCGTCCCTACCGGGCCCGGCAGTTTCGACTTCCATTGGACCCACTGGGGCTACGCCGACGACACCCCGGAAATGCGGCAGCGCCGCATGCGGCAAGCCAATCTGTTCGGCCCCGCCGGCCTGGTGTCGGCCGACGACGGCGAGGCGATCGAAATGTGCCAGCAGGGTTTCGCGCATTCCACCGATGAATCCGCGGTGGTCATGATGGGCGGGCGGGAGACCGAAAGCGTCGAGCACATGGTCACCGAAGTCGCGATCCGCGGCATGTATCGCTATTGGCGGGAGACGATGGGGCTATGATCGACCGCGACGCGGTGCGCGATTTCTATGACGAGTACTACACCGCCCTGGATGATGGCCGGTTCGAGGAATGGCCGGCCTTCTTTACCGAAGATTGCCTGTACCGCGTGATCGCGCGTGAGAATTATGAAGCCGGCTATACCCTGTCCACGATGTACGGCGAAAGCCGCGGCATGCTGATCGATCGGGTCATGGGCATGACCCGGACGCAGATGTTCGCGCCGCGCTATTACCGCCGCTTTCCCGGTCCGCTCCGGTTCGTGGCTCGAGACGGTGACAGCGTCCATGTCAGGCAGAATCTGCTGGTCGTGCAGACTCTGATCGACCGCAAGACGGAAATCGTGCTGTCTGCGGCGTGCCATGACGTGCTGGTGTCCGAAGCCGGGCAGCCGCGCCTGCGGGAGCGAATCGTCGTGTTCGATTCCGAGATGATTCCGAATACTTTCATCTATCCGGCGTGACGGACCGATAGCGTATTGCGGAGTCGAACTGACCCATCTGAAAACTTTTGCCCCGGCCGTGGGACCGCCCGCGCGCCCTACTCCGTCGCCTCCAAACCGATCGCCCGCAGCCGCGCACCCTCCTCATCCCAGCCGGCGCGCTGCTTCACGTTCAGGAACAAATGCACGCGGCGATCCAGCGCTGCCTCCAGCGCCTCGCGGGCACGCGCGCCGATCGTCTTGATGCGCGCGCCCTTGTCGCCGATCAGGATCCCTTTGTGGCCGGGTCGCGCAACATAGATCGTCGCCTCCACCCGCACGGAGCCGTCCTTGCGTTCCTGCCAGTTCTCGGTTTCCACCGTCGCCGCGTACGGCACTTCCTCGTGCGTCTGCAGGAAGATTTGCTCGCGCACCAGCTCGGCCGCCAGCAGCCGGTCCGGCAGGTCGGTCAGGTCGTCGTCGGGATAGAGATGCGGGCCCTGGGGCACCGCCGCCGCCAGCGCATCCGCCAGTTCGCTGACGCCGTCGCCGGTGGTGGCGCTGACCATGAACGTTTCGTCGAACGGCATCAGCGCCGTTAGTGTCGCTGTCAGCGGCAACAGGGCTGAAGGCGGCACGAGGTCGGTCTTGTTCAGCACCAGCCAGGTCCGCCGCTGCGCCGCGGCCAGCTTCTCCCCGATGGCGCGCACTTCGGCCGTCGCACCATCCCGTGCATCGACCAGCAGCATCGCCAGGTCGGCGTCCTGTGCGCCGGTCCACGCGGCGGCAACCATCGCGCGATCCAGCCGGCGGCGCGGACGGAAGATGCCGGGCGTATCCACGAGCAGTACCTGGCTCTCGCCGCGCAGCAGGATGCCGAGGACGCGGAACCGCGTCGTTTGCGCCTTGGGGGAGACGATCGACAGCCTGGCACCGGTCAGCCGGTTCAGCAGCGTCGATTTGCCGGCGTTGGGCGCACCGACGATGGCGACGAAGCCGCAACGGGAGGTCATCGCGTCGGCCGGCCAGCCGGCATTGCGTTCATCCCGCCCGCTCCATTCAGCCCTCGCATCACGTCTGCTCTCGCTTCAGTAATCGCATTTTCAACCATTGGTTGATCTGGATCAATGCCTCGCCCGCCAGACCATGCCACCCGTCGGAGGCTGGAAAAGGAAACGTCCCATGCCGAAAATGAAAGCCGCCGTCTTCGTCGAGCGCGGGCGCATCGTGCTGGAGGACAAGCCCATCCCCGAGGTGGGGCCGCTGGACGCGTTGATGCGCGTCACCACCACGACGATCTGCGGCACCGACATCCACATCCTGAAGGGCGAGTATCCGGTCCGCCGCGGCCTCACCATCGGCCACGAGCCGGTGGGTGTGATCGAGAAGCTGGGCTCCTCGGTGACCGGCTTCCGGGAGGGTCAGCGGGTGATTGCCGGCGCGATCACGCCGTCCGGCTACTCCGAGGCATGCCTGTGCGGCTGCCTCAGCCAGGACGGCGCGGGAACCAAACACGGGTTCAAGGCGATCGGCGGCTGGAAATTCGGCAACACGATCGACGGCTGCCAGGCGGAGTACGTCCTGGTGCCGGATGCCATGGCCAACCTGGCGGTGGTGCCGGATGGACTGACCGACGAGCAAGTCCTGATGTGCCCGGACATCATGTCCACCGGCTTCTCTGGCGCCGAGAGCGGCCATGTCCGCATCGGCGACACGGTCGCGGTGTTTGCCCAGGGGCCGATCGGCTTGTGCGCCACCGCCGGCGCCCGTTTGTCCGGCGCCACCATGATCATTACGGTCGATGCCGTGCCGGCGCGCATGGAAGTCTCCCGCCGCATGGGCGCCGACATCGTGGTGGACTTCAAGGCCGTCGATCCGGTGGAGGAGATCATGCGCCTCACCGATGGCCGCGGCGTTGACGTCGCCATCGAGGCCCTGGGCACCCAGGCGACCTTCCAAAGCGCGCTGCGCGTGCTGCGGCCGGGCGGCACGCTGTCGAGCCTCGGGGTGTACTCCAGCGACCTGACAATCCCGCTCGGGCCGTTTGCCGCCGGGCTGGCCGACCTGAAGATCGTCACCACGCTCTGCCCCGGCGGCAAGGAGCGGATGCGCCGGCTGCTGTCGGTGGTCGCCAGCGGGCGCGTTGACCTGAAGCCGCTGGTGACCCACCGCTTCAAGCTGGACCAGATCGAGGCCGCCTACGACGTGTTCGGCCACCAGCGCGACGGGGTCCTGAAGATCGCGATCACGCCGTAGCGACATCCGCCTCACGCGGCGGCGTCCGGACCCGGGGTCGCCGCCGGCGTGGGTGACGGAGCCGTGGGTGGCGCTGGCGTGGCGACGGACCCTTGCGTTGGGGCGAACTCTGGCGTTGGGGCGGACTCCGACGTTGCGGCGGACTCTGGGGTGGTGGCGGCCTCCCGCGTGGCGGCGGGCTCTCGCGTTGCACCCGGCTGAGGAACCGCTCCGTGGGGCGCCGTGCGGGCCATCGCGTCGAGCAACGCAGCCGCGGCCAGTTGCTCCGCCTGGCGCTTGCTGCCGGCGGTGCCCGTGCCGGAGATGCCCCCGACATTGACGGTGACGGTGAACTCCGGCGCGTGCGGCGGGCCGGAGCGTGCGCTGACCCGGTAGATCGGCAGATCGCGCGTGTATTTCTGCGCCCACTCCTGGACGCGGGTCTTGGCATCCCTCGGCGGCTCGATCTGGGCGCTCATCGCCGGCTCCCAGGCGCGGCGCACGAAGTCGCGGGCGGCGTCGAGCCCGCCGTCGAGGTACAGTGCGCCCAGCGCCGCCTCCAGCGCGTCCGCCAGCACCGTGGCGCGGCGCTTCACGCCGGCCCGCGCCTCGCCTGGCGCCACCGACAGGGCGGCGCCCAGGCCGACGCCCTCGGCGACCAGCGCCAGCACCGGCTGCGACACCAGATACGCCAGCCTTCGCCCCAGGTCGCCCTCCTGCTCGCGCGGGAAGCGCTCGGCGAGCCACTCCGCCATCAGCAGGCCCAGCACGCGATCGCCCATGAATTCCAGGCGTTCGTTGGAATCGCGCGTGTGGCCGCGGCCTTGCAGGGCGGATCGGTGGGTCAGCGCTTCGCGCAGCAGTTCGGGGCGATGAAAGCTGTGGCCGAGGATCGTCTCGAATTGCTCGCTCACCGTGGCGCGGCCCGTGATGGCGGCATCAATGCACGCCCATGAAGATGCGACCCCAGCGGACTTCCACCGGCCACTCCCACACTTCCCACCACGGATATTCGGCGTCGAACGAAAAGAAGATCACCTCCGCGTGGCCGACAAGGTTGTCGATCGGCACGAAGCCGACGCCGTTCATGAAGCGGCTGTCCGCCGAGTTGTCGCGGTTGTCGCCCATCGCGAACAGATGGTCGGGCGGCACCTTGTAGATCTGCGTATTGTTCATCGGGCCGTCGTCGGTGGCCTTCAGGATAGCGTGTTTCACGCCGTTCGGCAGCGTCTCCTGATAGAGGCGCAACACCATGTGGATACCTTCCTCATCATCGACGTAGTCGCCTTCCGGCTGGCGCGGGCAGAGCTGGCCGTTGATGTACAGCAATCCGTCGCGCACCTGGATGGTGTCGCCCGGCAGGCCGACGATGCGCTTGATGTAATCCACCGACGGATCCGGCGGATATTTGAACACCGCGACGTCGCCGCGATGCGGCAGGCTTTCGAAGATGCGGCCGGCGAACGGCGGCCAGCCGAACGGGAAGGAATAGCGGGAGTAGCCGTAGCTGTATTTGGACACGAACAGGTAGTCGCCGATCTGCAGCGTGGGCAGCATGCTGCCGGAGGGGATGTTGAACGGCTCGAACGCGAAGGTGCGGACCACGAGGGCGATCAGACCCGCATAGACGATGGTCTTGACGTTTTCGACCAGGGCGCTGGGTTTGCGCTTGGCCTTGGACTTGGTGGTCGCCATGAGACGCTGGGTTACCCTGTGCCGCGGTGCGGGCGGATCAAGCCCAGGGGGGTGCGGCGTGTCAAGCAACGGCACAGGATTGCCATTTGTCGGCCGCACGGTTCCCGCGCAGCAGCCGCTTGGGCCAACCCCAGTGGTAGCCGCCGCGGCCACCCGACCGCCGCAATGCGTGGGGAACCGACCTTTCGCACCCGTATGAAGCCGTCTCGCTGGTAGGACCGCGTCGGCTTGGAACCGGCATTCTCGCGCCAGGCTCACGCCCGACGGGCACGCGGTCCAGGCAGCGGCCCCAGCCTCGATCCGGGCATGCCCCCGCCGCCATACTTGCGCGGGGTCTCAAGGTCGCGCTTCATCGCGGGCAATCCGGTCGGGTTGGATGTGAGCAAGGACGAAACCATGACAAGCGTTGAACACGGCATGATCGCGGTGGACAAAATGGGAACCAAGGTCCTGTTTCTCAGTCCGCAGACCTATGCCACCGAGGTGATCATCGACGGCTTTTTGAAGACCGTGCACGAATTGCTCGTCGTGCCGGAGACTGGCCTCGCTTATGTGCCGATCTTCGGCGACGGCATTCATGGCCGCAACCCGAATCCCCAACATTACGTCTGCGTGTTCGACCTGCACCGGCGTGCCCTCGCCGCCACCATCGATACGTCGCCCTATATTGCCCCGCATACGCTGAAGCTCGGACCCGACGGCCTGATCTACATCACTTGCGAGAACTCGGCGGTGGTGGCGGTGATCGACCGCGACAAGAACAAGGTCGTGGATGCGATCGATACCGGATCGACCAACGGCCACCGGCTCATCATCGCGCCGGACGGCGAGCGCCTCTATGTCGAGAACGAGGAAGACGCCACGGTGTCGGTCATCGACCTGAAGCGGCGCAAGCTGCTCGGCAAGATCGAAACCCCACGTCCGCTCGCAGGGATCGCCATTTCAGCCGACGGCCGCACCGTGATCGCGGTCGATGACGACCAGCCGACGTTGTTCTTGATCGACACCGAGGCCGGCAAGGTGCGCGAGGAAGTGCCGCTGCAGGACGTGCCGAAGCCGGCGCAGATCGCACGCTATGCGCCAGACTTCAGCGTACTCGCGGTCACCAGCGTGCACAGCAACACCGTCAGCCTGATCGAACCGTCGTTTGTCGGGCAGACTGCGATCAAGGTCGGCTCGCAGCCGATGGACATGGCGTTCCGTGGCGACGAATTGTTCGTCGGCTGCCAGGGTGACGGCTCGGTGCACGTCATCGACATTCCCGGCAAGCGGCACAAGGCGAGCTTTTCAGCCGGCACCGGCTGCGAGTCGCTGGGGTTTTTCTAGAGGTTCATACCAGGTGGCGGAAAGTTTGACGTACTCGCGGGCACCCGTACCGTCATGCCGACGAAGGTCGGCATCCACGACTTCTCTCGGCTGTATGCGGCAAAGTCGTGGATGCCGACCGTCGTCGGCATGACGACGGGGGCGCAGCCGACGAGTCAGCCATACCGACACCTGGTATCACTGGGCAAAGTTTGCCAACTCTCATTTGTCTTTCCAATATACTTCGCCTGCGGCGGCAGGAATCCGCGGAAATCGCCCGGTCACCACCCCTGTACAGAGACTTCAGGCCAAAGCCCGCCGGCGGCGCGGAAGTGCGACGGAGATCACCTCGCACCGCGGCAGCCGCGCCATGACCGACAGATTGGCGCCCAGCATGCTGCGCGCATCCAGCCGCCGCAAATCACTCAGCGCCATCAGCGGGGACAGGTCGCGCACCGCCGTTGCGCCGATGTCGAGATATTGCAAGCCGCGCAGCCTGGCCAGCGGCGCGATATCGGTGATCGCGGTGCCGCACAGTTCCAGGCTGCGCAGCCGCGTCAGTGCGGCTAACGGCGAGATGTCGCGCACCGCGGTGCCGCCGAGATCCAGCCGCTCGAGCCGCGTCAGCCCCGCCAGCGGCACAATATCGCCAACCAGCGTACTGCTCAGGAACAATCCTTCCAGCCGCGTCAACGCAGCGAGCGGCGCGACATCCTCCACCGCGGTGAAGGACAAATGGAGCCGTTCCAGCGCGGTCAGCGCGGCGAGCGGCGCGATGTCGCCGATGCGCGACCGGGTGAGCTCCAGACGCTGCAGCGATCGCAAAGCCACCAGCGGCGACAGGTCGGTGACGAAGGTATTGGACAGCACCAGGTGACGCAGGCCGGTGAACGCCGCGAGTGGCCGCAGGTCGGTGATGCGGCTGCGTTCCAGCCGCAGTTCCGTGATCCCGGCAGCGAATTCCGGCGGCGGAGCCTCACCCGCCAGGATCAGGCGGATGGCCTCCTCTGCCGGGTCCACGGGCGCTGCGTCAGGCTTCATACGCCAGCTTCAGCCCCGGCGCCGGCCAGTCCATCGCCACCAGCTTCCCGGTTCCGGACAGCGTCATGAAGGCAGTGCGCAGGTCCGTGCCTCCGAAGCAGATGTTGGTGCAGAACATGTCCGGCATCGCCACCTGGCGCAGCAGCTTTCCGTCCGGCGCGATCACGCTGACCGAACCGTTCACCAAGGTCGCCACACAGATATTGCCCGCGGCATCCACCGCGAGGCTATCGAAGCGCTGGAACCCGCCGAGCCCGGCAACGATGCGGCCGCCATGCGGCGACGGGAACGGCGCCTTCTGCACCACGCCCGGCGAGACGATGTCGAACGCCCACAGCCGCGCGGTCTCGGTTTCCGCGACGTACAGCACGCGCCCATCCGGCGACAGGCCGCAGCCGTTCGGCGTGAGGATCGGATGCGCCACCTCGACGATCTTCGAGCCGTCGGCCAGCGCGTAATACACCCCGCCCCAGTCGCGATCGCGCGCCCGCGCCTTGCCCAGGTCGGTGAAGTAGAACCCGCCATGCGTATCGAACACGAGGTCGTTCGGCCCCAGCAGCCTGTGCGGCCCGCAATGGTCGTACAGCACGGAGACGGCGCCGGTCTGCGGATCGACACGCTCGATGCGGCCGCCGGCGTAGTCGGGCGGCAGACCCGCCGGCCGCAGCATGTTCATCTCGGTCCGCCACAGGAAGCCGCCGTTGTTGCAGACGTAGAACGCGCCGTCCGGCCCGACCGCCAGCCCGTTCGGGCCGCCGCCGGTGTGCGCCACGACCGTTACGGTGCCGTCCGGCGCGACGCGGCTGACCGTCTGGCGCTCGATCTCCACCAGCACCACCGAGCCGTCGCGCATCGCCACCGGCCCCTCCGGAAAGCGCAGACCTGTCGCCACTGTGCGAATATCGCTCATCGCCCGTTTCCCCCGTCGGCTGATGCAGCGGATGCTAGAGCGGTTTCACCGGGACTGGAATTCCGCTGTCATCGTCGCCCCGCCCAGCGCTACGGGCACGCTCGTTACGTGCTTGCAGCGGTGCGGCTCACGCGATTAAGAACGACCGGTGGCGTGTTCCAGCCAGGGGCGACGCGATGTCTGCACCATACAGCGCAGAAGCGGTCTCGAACACCATTGAAGCCATCGGCTGTGCGACATGGTGCCGCGCGCGTCATTCGTCCGATCGCCGATGTACCAGGATCTCTGGCGGCCATACGGCATGGACGATGGCATGCGCCTCACCGTTTCGGTCGATCGCGCCGGGATTCACCACGCCATCAACCTCATGAAGCCTGCATCGGGCGGCCCGTTCGATATGGATGACATCGCAATGGCGCGCGGCCTGATGCCGCACTTGCAGCGCGCGCTGGCGATCCAGCGGCGGATGGAGCATGCCGACGTGACGGAGGCTTCGGCGATCTCGACGCTCAACCTGCTGCGCCACGCGGTGCTGTTGCTGGACGAAGACGGCCGCGTGCTGCACGCCAACGCCCTGGCGGAAACGCTTCTGCTGTGTGGCGATGTGCTGCGGGCGAAACACGGCATTCTCTACGCGGCGACCGCGCCGATGACGGCAGCGCTGCACGCCGTGCTGGCCGCCGCGGCGGCCCGGCACGACCTGCCGATGCGCGCCGGCTCGCTGCGCCTGCCAAAGCCGGCCGGCGGCGCCCCACTGTCGCTCCTGGCCATGCCGTTCCAGCAGGATGCGCATTGGTCGCTGTCGCGCCGTACCGCAATCCTGGTCTGCATCGCCGATCCCGACACGGCGCCCGCCGTGCCCGGCCGGTGGATGATGGAGTTGTTCGGGCTGACCGGCGCCGAAGCCAGGCTGAGCATCGAACTCATGGCCGGCAAGGAACTGCGCGATATCGCGCTGGACAGCGGGCGCAGCATCAATACCGTCCGTACGTTGCTCGCACGGGTCATGGCGAAAACCGGAGCCAAACGGCAAAGCGACCTGGTGCGGCTGATGGCAAACCTGCCGCGCGCGGGCGAACCGGCACGCGATCCGGTGCCAGGGACGGCGCGACAAGCGCACCGCAAGGCCAAGCACGCCGATGGCGGGTAGCAGCGGTGTCCAGCCCGCCGGCTCGGGTGCGCCCGTGAGGAAGGCGCCGGACTGGTTGCCGAACAACTGCCCCTGGCCGTCGCCGTAAACGCCGACGCTGCCGGTTGCGAGATTGGCGGCGGCGGTGGCGATGGCAGAGAAGCCGCCCGAGACGGCGCTGACGCTGTCGGAACTCACGGGCAGCAGAACATCGCTGCTGTTGGTGCCGCCGCGCTGACGGTGCAGCCGCCGCCGCAGTTTCCGGTCTGGACGTTGGAGCCGTAGGGACCGAGTATCCCAAGCGGAGGATAGAGGTTGTGCTGCGCCTCGGCGTACGAGTTTCCGGCGCCGGCAGACGCGTTGGTGGAGACGTAAAAGCTGAGCGGGTCCGCCATGGCGGCGGCGGGCGTCACGCCAAGCAGCGCCACGGCCCATGCCAGGGCGGGTAGAATCGATGTCCGCTCCGGGCAATGCACCTAGCTGTCGCGACCCAGACGATCAATCTTTTGAGACGCGTCGGGATGCTGCAGTAACAGGTAATCATCCCACCCGTTCTCACCCTCGCAAACGACGATCACGCCCTTCAGATGCTGGTCCAGCGATGCTGCGGTCAGCTTCGGTCTGGTCTTGCGCCAGAACACGCGTGGATTCTCCGTCTCGGCATTAATGGTAGCGAAAACCTCGCCATCTTCCTCACCCATCGATTTTTCCGTGACATGCCCGCCGCCGTTTTTCACGACACAAATCACCTCGTCGATCAAGGCGTCGTCGGCCGCGATACCGCGCTTGAACTGCAGTTGAAACGAGAAGATTCTGGAATGTCCCATCGTTATTGGCTCCTCGGAGGCCACGACCCTTTCCACCCGTCCGGCTTGCGTCGCGGAAGTTGCCTGTCGGTATCCGCCTTCTCGCCGGCGCGGTCTTGCTGTCGCCTGGATTCGCCCGCCTCGTGCCTGGCCCGGGTAGAGCGTCGTGCTCCCTTCCTGTGTCCTGCACTGCCTGCCGGATCCTGTGTCCTGCACTGCCTGCCGGATCCTTTGGGTCAGACAATCGGGGATACCATCAGCGGGCGACGACAAGCGTCATTGTCTTGCCTCAGTGCAGCGATGCGATTGTGGTGCTGCGCCTTCCTTCGGTCAATCGGGAGGTCGCGAGGTCGGGAGGTCGCGAGTGCAGGTCGCGAATGGGCAGGTGGGAAGTCTCGGCAGGGGGAAGCGAGCGGGCGGGGAGGTGCCGCCCCCGGCGTGCCGGGTTCAGTGCTCGGACGGCACTGCGGTCTTTCAGCCTACGATCCCAGGATCGCGCATGTATAAAAACCTCCCCCGAAGCGAGGCGGCAAGATTTAGAATTGGCATGATTACTTGCACGCGGCAGGGATCGGGCCGTCCTGCAACGGATGACAAAAGCAGAATTCGCCTCCCACAAGGGGATGGGCACTTTGGCGGCTTTCCTTTTCGCTTCACCGATGCCCGGTACTAGCATTTCCTTCAGCATTTCCCGCTACGCCGAGCCCATGCGCAGCGCCCCCTCCGCCGCCTTGTCCGACGTTGCCGCCATTCGGCGCGGCGCGGCCATCCTGCTGCTCGCAGCCTTCGCCACCGCCGTGCTTGCCCCGTCCTTGTTCTGGCTGCTGCTGACCGGAACCGTCGTCGCCGGCATTGGCGTGCTGGCCTTCCGCTTCACCGAGGTCTTCACCGTCGCCTGGCTGCTGATCGCCGGCGCGACGCTGGAAATGATCCTGGGAGACTTGCTCGGCGAATGGTGGTTCCAGGCGACCATCGCCGCGGTGAAGGGGGCCGGCCTGGGCCTGACCGCGATCGCGGCGCTGCGCTGGGGCGCCCGGCTCGACGCCTTCAACCCCGCCTGGGCGTGGTGCGCCATGTTCCTCGGCGGCTGGGTGCACGGGCTCTACCCAGGGCTCACCCTGGACGATAGCGTGCGATCGCTGATCGGCTCGGTCGCTCCCTTCGCCTTTGGCTTCGCCCGAGTCTCCCGCCGCTGGGCCGACGCGGTCATTCGCGTCACCCCTTGGATTCCGCTGTGCTCCGTCGCCGCCGGAGCCGTGTTCGATCTGGCGGGAGTCCGGCCGCTGTTCGTCAACAGCGCCGGCTTCCGTCTGGCCGGGCTCGGCCACCCGGCCTTCCTGGCGGGCGTGGCGCAGACCGCCGTCTATGCCTCCCTGCTGGCGATATTCCGCCAGGGCCGGTGGGCGGACCTGGTGTTGCTGGGGACCAACTTCCTGATCCTGCTGCTGACCGGCGCCCGGGCGCCGTTGTCCTATGCGATCGCGGTCGGCAGCCTGGCGACGGTGCTGGTCCGCTCCCCCGCCTTCCCGGCGCGCCACCGCCTGCTGCTGATCCTGTCCGCCGCCACCGTGCTGCTGTTCGCGTTGCTGCTGCTGGGCGCGGTCGGCGCCGATCTTTCCATGGTGCGCGCGTTCAACGTGCTGGAGATCGGCGTCGGCAACCTCAGCGGCCGGCAGCTCCTGTGGCCCAATTTCGAGCAAGCCGCCGCGCTGTCCCCCTGGGTCGGCTGGGGCGTCGGCGCCGGCAACGTCATCATCCCGCAAGGCGGCCTGGTCGCGGAGCTGCTGCACACCTGGGCGGCCCACAACGAGTACCTGCGGGTCGCCGCCGAGGGCGGTGAGCTCGGCCGCGCCCTGATGATCCTGATGTTCGTGCTCTGGGTCGCCCGCCACACGCGCGCGCTGCCGCAAGCGGACAAGGTGATCATGCGCCTGGCGTTCATCGCCTTCGCCGGCCACGCCTTCACCGACAACCTGCTGATCTCCACCCCGGCCTGCGTGTTGTTCACCTTCGCCATCGCGGTCTTTGCGCGCGGGGAATGGGAGGCGCGGGAAAATCGCCGCTTGCCGGATTCGCTGCCCGAGGCGTAGGGAACCGCCCGCGACACGTCCGGAGTGCCAAGCCGATGCGACTGATTCGTGCCCTGCCGATCTGGTTTCTTCTGATACTATCTGCCGCGCTCGCCGCACCGTCCGCGATGGCGCACGGCCTGGCGTTCGTCATGAATTCCGGCGGCGCATCGATCAGCCTGATCGACCTGGGCACGCTGAAGGAAATCCGCCGCATGCCCGTGCTGCGGGAGCCGCATCACTGGGCACTGACCCCCGATGGCAAAAGCCTGCTGGTCGGAGATTCCGCCGGCAACCAATTGCTGTTCTTCGATCCCGACACCGGCACGTTGCAACGCCGTATGCCGTGTGCCGATCCGTATCAGCTCGGGTTCAGTCCGAATGGCAAATATCTCGTCGTGAACGGCCTCGCGCGCAACCAGATCGATGTGTACGACGGCTCGACGTTCGCACTGGTGAAGCGCTTCCCAATCCGCTCCATGCCGAGCCATCTCGCGTATTCGCCCGACTCCAGCGTGGTCTATGTCACGCTGCAAGGCACCGACCGGCTGGTAGCGATCGACCTGACGCGGATGGTGGTCCTGTGGAACACACCGGTGGGCAAGACGCCGGCCGGCGTGCTGTGGAACCACGGTAAGGTGCTGGTAGCCGACATGGGTACCGACTACCTGGCCGAGGTGGATCCCACCGACGGCCACGTGCTACGCCACGTCGTCACCGGCAAGGGCGCGCATAATTTGTTCCACTCACCGGACGGACACGAGATCTGGGTGAACAACCGCGTCGCCGGAACCACCGAGGCGCTTGATGCCGAAACACTGCGATCGATCCACGTGTACCACATTCCCGGCGGACCGGATGACATGGCGTTCGCACCCAACGGCCGCATCTGGATCACCCGCCGCTTCGCGGAGAAAGTCGCCGTACTCGATCCCGCGACGGGCGATTACCAGACGATCGACGTGGGGCGCTCGCCGCACGGCATCTTCCTGAACGAGCCGGCAACAGCGGCCACCAAGGTGGCGCTCGCGCCGGGGCGCTGAGGCGCGCGATGCCCGATCCGCTGGACCTCGCCGCGGGCTGGATACAGGGACACGTCCTGATCCCGATCCTCTACCAGTTCGGCTGGATGGAATGGGAGGACATGTCCTACGGCTGGGCCTTGTTCGCGATGTACGGCGCGGTGCAGGTGGCACTGACATTCGCAATCTGCCTGCCGCTGGAACGCTGGCGCCCGGTTGAACGCTGGCCCGACGCAAAGGCCGTCGTCGTGGACATGTTCTATACCGTGCTGTCGCGCGTCGGCATCCTGCCGCTGTTCACCTTCGTCCTGTTCTATAGCGTACAGGTGACGGTGAATGGCTGGATGGTCGATCATGGCTGGATTCCGCCCATGCTGGAAAGCCTGGTGCCGTTCCTGCTCGGCAAACCGATTTTAACGTTCTGCGTGTACGCGGTGATCCTGGATGCGGCGGATTACTGGCGGCATCGGCTGTCGCATCGCTTCCGCTGGTGGTGGGCGTTGCACTCGCTGCATCACGCGCAGCGGCAGATGACGTTCTGGTCCGACGACCGTAACCACGTGCTGGACGACCTGATCGGCGCGTTGTGGTTCGGCGTGATCGCCTTGCTGATCGGCGTGCCGCCGATGCAGTTCCCGCTGCTGGTGCTGGTGCTGCGGTTTGTCGAAAGCCTGTCGCACGCCAATGTCCGGCTGTCGTTCGGTTCGGTGGGCGAGCGGCTGATGGTTTCACCGCGGTTTCATCGCGCGCATCACGGCGTGCTGGCGGCGGGGCAGCGAAGTTGCAACTACGGTGCGGTGCTGCCGTGGTGGGACATGATGTTCCGGACTGCGGATTTCTCGCGGACCTATGTGCGGACCGGCGATCCGTCGGGTGACGAGACGCTGCACACGGGCACCTATCTGCAGCAGCAATGGGCGGGCTTGCGGCGCTTCGCCGGGACGATGACCGCCGCTTTCGCCGCCGGCGCCAGGCACTGACGGCGGGACGCCAGGCGGCCGAATTTCTTGCTATGGCGCGCGATCACATGGTAATGGGCCGCGTCACCGACGCTACTTAGGGGTGCGTTTCATTACCAGGACTCTGTTGGGGGAAGCCGGCCACGAACAGTCGATGCGACGTTTCGGTATGCACCGAGTTCCGTTGCTCCTGTATGGCGTGCTGCTGATCTGCCTGGGCACTGCGATGTACCTGACCGGGGTCCTCATGGTGATCCCGCGCTATTTGTTCGGCCTGAACCGCTGGCTGCTGCCGCTCGATGAGGCGATCGTCTGGTACAGCGGCATTCCGATCATGCTCGGCTTCGCATTTGCACTGATCGATCTTTTCCTGCTGTTCCCCGGCAAACGGACACATGAAGAAATCCGCTTCGAGCCGCTGGGAGATCGCCACGTCACGGTCGCATTGACCGCCTATAACGATGAGCTGAGCATTGCGGACGCGGTGCAGGATTTTCTGGCGCATCCGTCGGTGCGCAGCGTCATCGTTGTCAGCAACAACAGTACCGACCGGACGATCGAGCGCGCCCGCGAAGCAGGCGCCATCGTGTTCGATGAGACGGCCCAGGGCTACGGACAGTGCGTGTACCGCTGTTATGTCGAAGCGTTGCGCCTGGATGACTCGGAGCTGATCGTGCTGTGCGAGGGTGATCGGACCTTCCGCGCCTTCGACCTGGAGAAGCTGCTCGCGTACGCGCCGCACGCCGACATCGTCAACGGCACCCGCATCGCCGAGCGGCTGCGGCAGTACGCGACGCAGCTCAGCACGTTCATGTACTACGGCAATCTGTTCGTTGCGAAGCTGCTGGAGGCCAAGCATCTGGGCCGCAGCACGCTGACCGATGTCGGCACTACTTACAAACTTTGCCGTCGCGACGTGCTGGTGGCGCTGCTTCCGCATCTTCGGCCTGACGTCAACCTGGAATTCAACGCGCACTTCCTGGATGTCGCGCTGGCCAATTCGTTCTTCGTCGTCGAATGCCCGATCACGTTTCATCCGAGAGTCGGCGTCAGCAAGGGTGGCAACACCAACAATCGCCGCGCGCTGAAAGTCGGCGCCCGCATGATGCTCGGCATCCTGTTCGGATGGTCGCGAGCATGACCGATGCCAACGCCTACCACGACACGCGGCTGCGCCACGATCCGCGCCGTGAGGTCGTGTGGCAGGCACTGTGGCGTTACCATTTCCGTCACATCGTCCCCGCGGACGGCTGCGTGCTGGATATCGGCTGCGGTTATGGTGATTTCATCAACCAGGTGATCGCCCGCCGGCGCATCGCACTTGATGCGTGGCCGGATTTCCCGCGCTACCTGGATGCCGGCGTGGAACCGCTGGTCGGCGATGTCACCGAACTGCGGCAACTTGCCGGCCACGCAGTGGACTTTGCGTTTGCCAGCAATCTGTTCGAGCACCTGTCGCAGTCCGCCTTTGCAGGCGTGCTCGATACACTGCGATCAAAGCTGTCGCCGCGTGGCACGCTGACCATCCTGCAGCCGAATTACCGCTATGCCTTTCGCGAGTATTTCGACGACTACACGCACGTGACCGTCTATTCGCACATCAGCATCGCCGACTTCCTGGCCGCCAATGGCTATGAGGTGCTGGAGGTTCAGCCGCGTTTCCTGCCACTGACAGTCAAGTCGCGCCTGCCCGTGTCGCCGTGGCTGATCCGCGCGTGGCTTGCTTCGCCGATCAAGCCGACGGGCAAGCAGATGCTGATCCGGGCTCGGCCAGCCGCTTGATGCGCGCTGGTATCGCCCCGGCGCACACACGACGTGGACACGATTGATGCCGATCGCGCATCCTTCCGCGAACAACGCCGCATCCGGCCCGAGCACAATGGCAAGCCAGCGACCCAACGACCGGCCGGCGATCGACACCGCCACCGCCTGCCTGTTGGCCGGCTGCATCGGGCTTGCCTATGCGATGCTCGTGCTGGGTCCCGCGTTCTTCAACCAGGGGAGCGTCTATTGGCAGCGGCCGGTCGGCCTGGCGGGTGGGGACTTCGATCTGAAGACAAACCTCTCCGGCTATTACTGGATCGTGCAGGATAGCTGGCGGTGGCCGCTCCTCTGGTTGCCGCATGTCGATACGCCCGCCGGGATGAACGCCTACCAGTTCGATTCGATGCCTGGCCTGGCATTGTTGGCCAAGGTGTTGCGCAGCCTCTCGCTCGGCACGATCAATCTTTATCCCGAGTGGATCGTCGGTACGTTCGTGGTGAACGCGATCGCGCTGACGTTGCTGGTACGCGCGCTGGGCCGACGCGACCTGCTGGCATGTATCGCCAGTGCCGGCTTCGGCGTGTTGGCGCCGATCGTGCATTATCGTTACGGACATTCGGCATTGATGGCGCAGTTCTTTCCGGTGCTGGCGCTCGCGCTGTATTTCCAGACAAGGAAGCCCGCCACGAACGTGCCGCGCCATCTTGCCGCCCTACTGATCCTTTGCTTCGTCATCGCAACGCTCAATCTCTACATGTACGTCATGACGGCAGCCATTGCCGCGGCGGCGATGATCCAGTTGACGCTCGACCGCCGCCTGGGTGTCGTGGGCTGTATTGCGAGCTTCGCCGGGCTTCTGCTGGTTGCGTTCGTTCCGGTCTGGTCGTTCGGCGCGCTCGCCGATCCGAACCTCCGCGCCGCCACGGTACCGTTCGGCTACAATTCGATGAACATGATGTCGCCGTTCTGGCCGCAGAGCAGCGGATTGTTCCGCTGGACCGGCGTGTTCTACCTCACCCGAGGGCTGATCGGTGCCACACCTGGCCAGTGGGAGGGCTACGACTATCTCGGCGCCGGCGCACTGTTGCTGATCGCGCTGGCACTGATGCTGCGCTTGCGCGCGCTGCCGGGACAGCTCCGCAGGCACTGGGTACTCGCCGCCGCCCTGCTGGTGCTGACCATCTGGGCGATCAGCGACCGAGTCTATTTCGGCCCCGTCCTGCTGGCGGCGTACCCGGTGCCGCATGTGCTCGATGACACGGTGCTGGCCTGGTTTCGCGCCAGCGGCCGGCTCTTCTGGCCGGTGGGATGGATGCTAACAGCCTTCGGTATTGCCGGCGTGCTGATCGCGCTGCGGCCGCGCGTTGCGCTTGGCGTCACCATCGTCGCATTGTTGCTGCAATGGACCGACGTTTCCTATTTGCGGCACCGCATCGAGGCGGCGGTGCACACGCCGGCGCCCTCGGAGTTCGGTTCCCAGGCCGTCGCCGATCGGATCGCCAGCGAAATTGCCGCACACGGCCGGCTGGTGGTGCTGCCGGCGTTCTACTGCCGGCCGGAGTCGGCGATCGGACGAAACCACGCGCTCGACGTCGCCGACCTGGAAGCTGAGTTCATGGCCGCGCGCGCCAATGTTGACGTGCGCCATCCGAAAGGCTCCCGCCCGTCCTATCAATGCACTGACGATCGCGAGGAAGACGTTGCCCAGTTGGCCGGCAATGGCGTGCTGCTCGACCTTCCGACCGGCGGGCCGGAGGACAGAACAGCGGACGCAAGGCGCGAACTTTCCTGCTGGCAGGCCAATGTTGCCTGGGTGTGCACGGCGAAACCGGCCGCCACGCATTAGGGCATGGTCAGCGTGACTGGAAACAATCGGCACACGCTGTCATTGCAAGTTCACCACCGGCCTGAACGAAACGGCACCCTTCTGTCATTGCGAGGCCACTCGGCTCTGTCATTGCGAGGCCACTCGGCCGAAGCAATCCCCTTCGCGAGGAGCTGCCGGCGCCTCGTCGCGCACGAGATTGCTTCGGCCAGGCGGCCTCGCAATGACAGAATGGCGCCGTTTCATACAGGGCGGGTCGGCCCCGGCGGCCGGTGGGAACTCGCATTGACACGAAACTAACAATTACCGAGCGGCACGACCGTGCTCGCCTGCACGCCTTTCTCCCCGGTGTCGGGCGCAAGCACATAGCGCACCTGGTCGCCTTCCTTCAGTCTGTTGAAGCCGTCGTTCACCACGCTGTTGCGATGCATGTAGATTTCCGTGCCGTCGTCGGTGGCGAGGAAGCCGTAATCAGCGAACATACGCACGATACGGCCGGTGGTTGGTGCCTCATGCTGCTTCGTCACCCCGTCCAGGCGGCGCATCTGATCCTGCAATTGCCGGCGCGCCGCATCGAACGCATCGCGGATGGCAACGTGCAGGTCCTCATGCGCGTGATTGTCATGGTGGTCGCGGTTCACCGTCACATGCTTGCCGGGCACGGCAACGTCGATATGCACCTGATAGAGCTTGCCCTGATGATGGTGGCGATGTGCGGCTTCCAAGGTCACTCGGCAGGAGACGATGCGGTCGGAAAATTCGTCGAGCTCGTCCGCACGGCGGCGCACCTGCGCCTCGGCCGATTCGGACGGGTCCATGCCACGAAACATGATCTGCAGATTGGCTGGCATTCGGTCCTCCAAAAGCGATAGTCGGACCACAGGTTAGCCGCCGGGCAGAATCCGGCCTTGATCTCGATCAAGCCGCCTTCCGGCGGCCCAGCTCCCGATCGAGCGACAGCACGTCCAGCAAATCCTTCGACGAGACGATCCCGACCAGCCGGCCACCCCGCATCGCCACCAGCCGCGTGTGGCCGGTCCGCCGCATTTGTTCCAAGGCGGCGTAGGCATCGGCTTCGGGCGTCACCGTGTCGTCGCGCGACAGCGGACGCATGATGCGGACGACGGACACCATCGGCCACTGCGCGCGATCCACCGTGGCGGCCTGGCGGGTTTCCACTGTGCCCAGCACCTCGTTGTCGCGTACCACCGGGAACCAGCGGTGGTGATGGCGATAGACGTAGTCGTTGATGAACGTCTCGATCGACAGCTCCGGCGTCACGGTTTCCGGGTTGGCATTCATCACCCGCGCCACGGGAACGCCGCCCAGCAGGGAGCGCGCCAGGGCTTCGCCGGAACTCGCGGTGGCGGCCCCGCGCAAGAACATGCCGATGAGGAATCGCCAGATGCCGCCAACGAAATCGCCCTGCACGATTTCCAGCAGGCCGAGCACGATCAGAATGATGCCGAAGATATTGCCGGCGCCGGCGGCGATGCGCGTCGCCCAGACATAATCGCCGCGCCAGCCCCACAACGCGGCGCGCAACATGCGTCCGCCGTCCAGTGGAAAGGCCGGGATAAGATTGAAGATCGCCAGGACGCCGTTCAGAAACCCCAGGTACCACAGCACGCCGGCCAACGCGGCGGGACCGCCGGTGTCGCGGAACAACGCGAAGCCGGCGAAAAACAGCACCGCCAGGACAAAGCTTGCGGCCGGCCCGGCTGCGGCCATCAGCAGTTCATCGCGCGGGTGCGACGGCTCCGACGTCATCTCCGCAACGCCGCCGAATATGAACAGAGTGATGCCGCGGATCGGCAGGCCGTAACGGCGGGCGACCAGCGAGTGCGACATTTCGTGGAAGACGATCGACAGGAACAAGCCGATGGTGGCAGCGATGCCCATCGCCCAGTAGGTCGCGACCGGCAGGCCGGGCGTCAGGCTGGGGAACTCGCCACTGGCGAGCGACCAGGAAATCAGCACGGCCAACAGCAGCCACGAGGCGTCAACGTTCACCTCGAATCCGAACAAGGAGAACAAGCGGACGCGATAGAGGAAAATGGGCGGCTCCCGTTTGGCTGCGATGGCCGGCAGGCTACGGGGTTCGCTGCCGGGGCGAAAGCGGCGATGATGCCAGCCTGTCCGCCAGGAGGTTGCCATGTTCGTTCTGAATGATCTGCCGCCCGCCATCGATCCCGCGCTGCTCGATGCATTGCGCGAGGCGGAACCGGCGACGATCGGGCATTTCCGCCACGTCGGCTTCATGGACCCGGGCATTCGCCTGATGCTGCCGGGATATGTGCGGATCGCCGGAACCGCGGTGACGGTGCGCTGCTATGGTGCGGACACCGCGATCGTGCATTACGCGCTGGGCAAGATCCGGCCCGGGGACGTGCTGGTGCTGGACCGCGCCGGGGATACGCGCCACGCGGCGTGCGGCGGCGGCGTGGCGTTTGCGGCGCGCGAGGCTGGCTGCGTCGGGATCGTCATCGACGGGCCGGCGACGGACGTGCAGGAGCTGCGGCAGTACGGTCTGCCGGTGTGGGCGCGCGGGCTCTCGACCGTGACGGGAAAGCGCCAGTTCGAGCATGGGGAGTTCTGCGTTGCCGTGGCATGCGGCGGCGTCGCGGTGGAACCGGGCGATGCGGTGCTGGCGGACGAGAACGGCGTGCTGGTGATGAAGCCGCACGAGATTGCAGCGGCAGCCGAGCGAGCGGTGGGGATGCAGAAGGCCGAACGAACCACGCTGGCGCGCCTGACCAAAGGCGAGAAGCTGCCGGATTTCAACGGCACGAACGCGCGGATTGCGGAGCTCGTGGCGAAGCAGAAGGGGTGATGGGGGCGTCCACTGTCCGGAGGCCTACGCACCCCTCCCCTTGAGGTCCCTCAAGGGGAGGGGGGGACTCACTTGCCAACCTCGCGGCTTACGACTCCAGCATTCGCCGCAGCAGCTCCACGTCCTCGGCGAACGCGGCATCGACTTCCATCAACTGCCCCACCCGCGACACCGCGTGCATCACCGTCGTGTGATCGCGATTTCCAAAGCGGCGGCCAATCTCCGGCAAACTTCGTTGCGTAAGCTGCTTGGCCAAGTACATAGCCACCTGCCGCGGTCGCGCCACGTTGCGCGCGCGCCGCGCGGACGACATGTCGGTCAGGCGGATGTTGTAGTGCTCGGCCACCTTCTTCTGGATCTCCTCGATCGTCACGCGCCGGTCGTGCGCTTTCAGGATGTCGTGCAGCACCTCCTGCGCGGCCTCCAGCGTAATGCTGCGGCCGAACAGGTTGGCGTGCGCGATCAGGCGGTTCAGCGCGCCCTCGAGCTCGCGCACGTTGGTGGTGATCTTGTGCGCCAGGAACTCCAGCACCTTGTCCGGCACCGGCACGCCCGCGCGCTGCGCCTTCGCGTGCAAAATGGAGATACGCAACTCGAACGTGGTTGCGTGCAGGTCGGCGACCATTCCACAGCCGAGACGCGTGCGCAGCCTGTCCTCGAGCCCGGACAGATCGGACGGCGACTTGTCCGACGAGACGACGATCTGCTTGCCGGCATCGATCAGCGCGTTGAAGGTGTGGAAGAACTCCTCCTGCGTGTTGTTCTTGTCGATCAGGAACTGCAGGTCGTCCACCATCAGCACATCGACGCTGCGGAGTTGCTCCTTGAACTCCATGGTCGATTGATTACGGATCGCAGCAATGAAACGATACATGAACTTCTCGGCTGACATGTAAACAACCGAGACGGGCGCTGCACCATTTGCCGATCGCGCGATCAGCTCCCAGGCGATGGCATGCATCAGGTGCGTCTTGCCAAGCCCGACGCCGCCATACAGGAACAGCGGGTTGAAACCGGGAGAGGACGGTTGTTCCGCAACGCGACGTGCACAGGCATAGGCGAATTCGTTCGGCTTGCCGACGACAAACGCGTCGAACGTGAAGCGCGGATCGAGCGGCACCGCGAGATCGGAACGCGGTTCGCCGTTGCGGTCGTGGATGCGGCTGACCGGCAGCGGCGGCGCGATGTCGGGCGGATTGGTCGGCACAAGGCTCTCGGTGAGCCCCTGGCCGTCCCGCATGCCGGAGATCGGGCCGAGCGACGGACCGACGCGGAGATCGACGCGGCGCACGTCGGGGTTCTCCGCGTGCCAGAGCGTGGCGACGCGATCGCCGTAGTGCCCTTTCACCCAATCCCGTAGGAATCTTGTAGGGAGATTGATGATGACCTCATCGCCATCGAGGCCGGCGAGGGTCATCTGACGAAGCCAGGTGCGATACTCGACGTTGCCGACCTCATTCTGCAGCCGGCCACGAATCCGCGCCCATTGGGCGGCAAGTTGTTTTGACGCCACTCTCTCCTGCTCCAGCAAAACGGGCATGCCGTAGGCTCCCCCTGTTCCGGTTCTTACGCCGATCATTCAACCCCGCACGTCGCAGGCGGTTGGATCCGCCTGAAGACAAACACTCACCCCACCGGCGGCAGCCGGCAGAACGTCGCGATCGAAAGAGAGAGAGGAGCCGCCCGACAGGTGTGAACGTCTAGTAACGATTATGTCAGATGTCTGCCATAATGCAAACGGATTCTGACGCCGTTCAGTCGTTTTAAGAAATACGAAAGAAGATTGCGTGGAGTATTATCGGCTGCCAAAGCATTCATTTTGAGGCGCCGTCAAATACCAAACACCATCGCCCAAGTATTTCTGGGCATCTGGTGCATCGGCTCCGTCCGATGGGCGCGAGTATTGCGCGCCCCGCCGCACTGGTCAATCGGTCAGATTGACCAGCGCGACAAAACTTTCATGCCGTTGCGAGTGCCTTGATGCGCGCAGCCAAACGCGACAGTTTCCGCGCAACCGTGTTCTTGTGCACGACGCCCTTGCCCGCGGCGCGTTGCATTTCCGGCTGCGCCGTGCGCAGCGCCGCAACCGCAGCATCCTTGTCACCACCGGCAACCGCCGTCTCCACCTTCTTGACGAAGGTCCGCATGCGGGATTTGCGCGCCGCATTGCGTTCGGTGCGCTTGATGCTCTGGCGATTGCGCTTGCGCGCGGAAGCAGTGTTGGCCATGGGTTCCAGTGGTCGCTATGTCGGGGACGCCGACGCATCTGCCGGCGGAAGGGAGGCGGTGTTTTACCACCGCGCCCCCGCGTGTCAAGGAACCGCAAAGCGCAACGGACGGTGTGGATAATTCCCGCTTCGCCCGTGCTTTTCGTACGTCACGTCAACACATCCTCGATGCGGATCGGCACTTTGCGCACGCGCTTGCCGGTTGCGTGATACACCGCGTTGGCGATCGCCGCCGCAACGCCCACCATCGGCAGCTCGCCGATACCTTTTACGCCCAACGGGTTGGAGTTGCGCTCGTCGTTCGGCACCAGGATCGCCCGGATGTCAGGTATGTCGGCGTTCACCGGCAGCAGGTACTCGGCGACGTTGGCATTCACGATACGTCCACTGCGTCGATCGAGATGCGTTTCCTCCAGCAGCGCCATGCCGATGCCAAACGTAATTCCGCCAATGAGTTGGCTATGTGCGGTCTTGGCGTTGAGTACGCGCCCGCCGTCGAACGCACCGACCCAGCGTGTCACGCGGATCGTGCCGAGGTCGGGGTCCACCTGCACCTCCGCGAACTGCGCACCGAAAGCGTGCCGTGAAAAATGCTTCGCCGCGTCATCCAGCGCCGCGCCCGCCGTCGTTTCCACCGCATCCTCTCCGCTGCGGCGCACCAGCTCCGCCAGCGCAATGCGCGCGTTCGGGCCGACCACGTCGCCGTTCTCCATGCGCAGCGCGCTACTCGGCAGATTGTGCCAGCCGAGTTGCGCATCGCGGCGCGCCAGGTCGAACACCCTGTCGCGTGCGGCCTCACAGGCGGCGCGCACCGCGGATCCGACGCTCGCTGCGGTGCAGGAACCGCCGGATACCGGTGCCGGCGGAAAGCGGCTGTCACCCAGCTCGAAGCGCACCGAGGCGAATGGAACACTCAGCGTCTCGGCTGCCACCTGCGCCATCACCGTGTAGGTACCGGTTCCCAGATCCTGTGTGCCCGATTGTAAAATTATCGTGTGGTCGGAACCAATGCGCACGCGCACGTGAGCCGGCTGCTGGTTGGTCGGATAGGTGCCGGTGGCCATGCCCCAGCCGACCAGCATGCTCCGGTTGCGCATCGACCGAGGCTCGGGCTGGCGCCGCGCCCAGCCGAACATCGCTGAGCCTTGCTGGTAGCACGCGCGCAGCACCTTGCTCGCAAACGGTTTATTCTCGTGCGGATCCTGCTCGGCATAGTTGCGGAGGCGGAATTCCAGTGGATCAAGTTTCAGCGCCACGGCCAATTCATCGATCGCGGACTCCAGCGCGAAATTGCCCGAGGCTTCACCCGGCGCACGCATGTAAGTCGGCAGCCCGGTATTCATCGGGACAATGCGGTGCGAAATCGAAACATTGTCGCACGCGTAGAGCATCTCGGTGGACAGCGCCACGGGTTCGGAGAACTCGCCCAGCACCGGCTGCGACATCTGGCTGAACCCGTCATGCCGCATCGAGGTCAGTCGGCCATTGGCATCGGCGGCGAACTTAAGTTTCTGGATCGTGCGCGGCCGGTAACCATTTGACGTGAACATCTGCGCCCGCGTCAGCACCAGCTTCACCGGCCGCTGCACGATCTTCGCCGCCATCGCGGTCAGCGTCACCGGCGGCCAGGTGCTGCCCTTGCAGCCAAAGCCGCCCCCGACGAACGGGCAGACGACGTGCACCTGCTTCTTGTCCAGACCGAACAAGGTGGCGAGCGTCGTCTGTGCAGGGGAGATGCCTTGCGTCGAGGTCCACACGATCAGCCGCTCGCCGTCCCAGCGCGCGATCGTCGCGTGCGGCTCCATAGGATTATGGTGCTCCATCGGCGTGATATAGGTCGCATCGACCTTGACCGCGCCTTGCACGAACGCGGCCGCGGCATCGCCGCGATGCGAGTCCGGCGGACGCGCGCCGTTGCGGAATTGCTTTGGCGGATAGGCGCGGTCCAGCACCGCATCCATTTCGGTGGCCGGCTCGGTGGCATGGTACCGCACCCGCACGCGCGCCGCCGCGGCCAGCGCCTGATCCAGCGTGTCGGCGACGACGATCGCAATGTGCTGGCCGTTGTAGTGGATCGCCCTGTCCTGCAGCAGCGGCGCCTTGACCGTCTGCGGACCACCGCCCTTCGTCGAGAGTTTCAGCGCATTGTCGGGCGTGATGATCTCCAGCACCCCCTGCATGGCGCGTGCTGCGTTCAGATCGAATTCAGCGATGGCGCCGGCAGCGATCGTGCTTTGCACGAGCGTCGCGTGCACCATGCCGGGCACGCGGAATTCGCCGGCGTAGCGTGCCCCGCCGGTGACTTTCAGCCGGCCGTCCACGCGATCCAGCGGCTCTCCGATAATTCCCATGACTTGTCTCCTCAGGCCGCGGCAGTCTGCAATGCGCGCAGTACCGTGCGGCGCAGCAGGATCAGCTTGAATGCGTTCTGCGAGGCAGGTTGCGCGCCCTGGCCGGCTTGTTCTGCTGCTTCGCGCAAATGCTGTTGCGTCGGCGCCTTGTTGCGCAGCGCTGCCTCGACCTCCGGCAGATGCCACGGTTTCGTGCCGACGCCGCCGGCCGCCACGCGTACATCCTCGATCGTGCCGTTGTTGACTTGCAGCGCGACTGCCGCCGATACCAGGGCGAATTCGAAGCTCGTCCGGTCGCGCACCTTCAGGTAGTGCGAACGCGGTCCGGCTGGCGTGGCCGGCACGACGACCGCCTCGATCATTTCGCCGGGGGCGAGAACAGTCTCGATGTTTGGTGTGGTGCCGGGGAGTCGATGGAAGTCACGCAGCTTCACGGTGCGTTGTGCTCGATTTGCTCCGCGCAGTTCCAGCGTGGCGTCCAGCGCAACCAGCGCAACGGCGAGATCGGACGCATTGGTGGCGATGCAATGCGAACTGCCGCCAAGAATCGCCAGCATGCGATTCTCGCCGCCGATCGCCGGACAGCCGGAGCCGGGGACGCGCTTGTTACAATCGAACCCGGTGTCGCGGAAATAGCCGCAGCGCGTGCGTTGGAGCAGGTTGCCGCCTATCGTGCCCATGTTGCGCACTTGCGGTGACGCGGACGCCAGCAGCGCCTCGCTGATTACCGGAAAATGCTGCCGCACGCCCGGATGCGCCGCGACGTCGCTCATGCGCGCCATCGCTTCAAGGCGCAGGCCGTTGGCGTCCGCGCGGATGCCGGTCAGCTTCAATTGTTCCAGATCGATCAGGTTGTCCGGTGCCTCGACGTTGTCCTTGATCAGTTGCATGAGGTCGGACCCGCCGGCGATGTAAGTGCCGCCACGTGACGCGGCGGCCACGGCGGCGTCGATGGTGTGCGGTCGCTGCAGTTGGAAGGACTGCATGGCTCAGTCCTCCTGCGATGCGTCGCGGATCGCCGCGACGATATTGGGGTAGGCGCCGCATCGACAGATATTGCCGCTCATCCACTCGCGGATCTCCGCGTCCGATCCCGTGTGGCCTTCCTGGATCAGTGCCGTGGCGGACATGATCTGTCCGGGCGTACAGTAGCCGCACTGGAACCCGTCGTGATGCAGGAAGGCGGCCTGCACCGGATGAAGTTCGCCGTTGGTTGCCAGGCCCTCGATAGTGGTGATCGACTTGCCCTGGCAGCGTGCCGCGAGCGTCAGGCATGATACGACGCGCCGCCCATCTATATGGACGGTGCACGCGCCGCAGGCGCCGCGGTCGCAGCCTTTCCTGGTGCCCATCAGCCCGGCGTCTTCGCGCAGCGCGTCGAGCAGGGATGTGCGCGGCTCGATGGTCACCGGGACGTGCCTGCCGTTTATGTGCAGCACGATGTCGAGCCGGTCTGCCGCGCGCGGTTGCGCCGCTGCGAGATTGCTGTTGCCAGGGGTGCCATTGGCGGCCTGCGCCAGGGTCGGGGCGGCGCCGAGCCCGGCGCTGCCGACCGTGCCAACCAGCAGGCCGCGGCGCGTCATGTCGTATTGGTTCATGCTCTGTCTCCGCCGGGTTTGCCCATTACGTGGCGGCGAAGCGGCGGTTGACCAGCCTCACCTCTACGTGTCGAGCCGCGCCTGCCAGAGAAGGTCGATCGGGCGGAAACGCAGCACATCGATTGCGTCCAGCGTAGCCGCAAAGGGATCGAAGTGGTTTGCCGCCACGTCGATCGCTGCTCCGGCGGCGCTGGCCGCGAGGTCGTCGGCCAGCGTGACGTGCGGCATCCAGGTCTCGGGGCGGTAGTGGTGGTGCAGCGGCGGCAGGGCAGCGCACAACGCCGCGTGGTGGCGCAGCAGCGGCTCATCGACCTTCGGTGACAGCCACAGCGTTGCCGGTTCGCCAGCAAACACCGCGAGGGCGGCCAGGTGCAGCGGGAGCGCACGCCAGACGGTGGTGGCGCGGCGAACGCTTGCGATCAGGTCTGCGGCATCGACGCTGTCGGGCAGGATCGCGAGCGTGAGATGCGGCGCGTAGCCAAGCGCCGCGGCACCGTTGGTAAAGCCGGCCGCCGACAGCGCGTCCCAGAGTGCGCGCACGCGCCCGGCCGAAACGGCATCGAGGCGGAGGGTTATGGCGTAGGGCATGCCAGGATCCGGGCGAGTTCAGGTTCCCTCCTCCCACAATGGGAGACCGGACCCTTGGCTTCACCTCCCTCGATCATCGTCACGCTGTTGCAGCGTCGTGCGCTCGCTCCAATCGCACCACCCCGCCGCGTCCCGCGACGAACGCCACATCGGCCATGCCGACGAACAACCCGGTGTCCACCACGCCGACCGTCTGCACCAGCGCGCATTGCAGCGCGGCCGGGTCGGCGATGGCGCCGCACGCGCAATCCAGAATGTAATTGCCGCCGTCGGTGCGGAATGCGGTGCCGTCGGCGCGCATCCGCAGCCGGGGCTCGACCATGCGTGCCAAGCGGTCGGCCGTGGTTTCCCAGCCGAACACCGCCACCTCCACCGGCACGCGCGCGGTCAGGCCAAGCTGGTCCACCAGCTTTGACTCGTCCGCGATGATCACCAGCCGGTCGCTGGCTGCCGCGACGATCTTCTCGCGCAGCAGCGCACCGCCGGCGCCCTTCACCAGGTGCAGCGAGCCGCGCGCGATTTCGTCGGCGCCGTCGATCGAGAGATCCAGCCGGTGATGGTGGGAGAATTCGGTCAGCCGCAATCCGCCCTCCCGTGCCTGGATGGCGCTGCGCTCGGAGGTGGGAATGGCGACGAAATTCAGCCCCTCCTGGCGGGTCCGACGAATCAGCGCGGCGATGGCGAACGCGGCGGTGGAACCGGTGCCAAGGCCCACGGCCATGCCGCTTTCCACCAGAGCCGCCGCCGCCTCGGCCGCGGCGCGCTTCAGTGCGCCGGTGTCGCTGCTGCGATCCATCAGGCGCGCACCGCGCGAAACACGCGAAGCCAGTTGCCGGCGCAGATCTTGGCCACTTCGTCCTCCGTCATGCCGTGGTGCCGCAGCGCATCGGCGATCTCGTGGTGGCGGGAGAAATCCGGCATCGCCTGTTTCGCCGCCCCTGCTGGCAGATCGGTACCGATGCCGACATGGTCAATGCCGACCGTGTCGATCAGGCGAAACATGTGGCGAATCAGGCCGGCGATTTGCTCCTGCCACAGCACGGCGATCCAGGCGCCGATGACGCCGCCGGTGTCCGCGACCATGCGCGCATAGTCGAGGCTGAGATAGCGCGGGTGGTCGCCGTCCGGGTGGCCGGGCTCCTTCAGGTTGGCATGGGTGCAGAGGATCGGCCGGGTGGCGGCGCTGACCACGCCTTTCACCGTGTCCTCGGAGCAATGCGCGACATCGACGATGATGCCGAGACGGTTCATGCGGCGCACGGTCTCCGCGCCGAATGGGGTGAGGCCGCCGTGGACGGGCGGCGCGGTCTGGATGTCGCCGGTTTCGTTCACCAGGTAGTGAGTGAGCTGGATGCTGCGCACGCCGCGCGCTTCCAGCGTGTCCAGGCGGTCGAGATTGCCTTCCAGGAAGTCGCAGCCTTCGACCGCGAGGACCAGCGCGGGGTCGTTCGCGCGGATGTCGTGCGGCTCGCGGGCGATGCGCATGCCGGTGGCTTCGAAGCTGGCGAGGTAGTCGTCCACCGCTTGCAGGCATTCGCCGGGGTTGGGGTCGCGGACCTTCTCCAGGCGTTTGGTTTCAGGGTTGCGGCGGATCATCGGCAGGTCGGCGATGGCGGACACGACGGCGGCCGCCATCCCGCCCGAGGCCATGGTGGCGAGGACCGTTCGGTCCACCGGTCCGGTGCGGTTGGGCCGGCCGGCGTGGGTGTGCATGTCGATGATCATGGGTGGTCCCCGTGTCGTGGCCGCCCGGCCGGCCGTCTGTCATTGCGGATTTTGCCGGCCGGCCGATGGCCGACCCGCCCTGGATGAAACGGCGTCGGTCGCAGCGTAGGTTCTCCCCTCCCCTTGTGGGAGGGGTTGGGGGAGGGGTCGAGGCGTACAAATCGACCCCTGTGGGAGGGGTTGGGGGGGGGCGAGGCGTACAAATCGACCCCTCCCCCAACCCCTCCCTCAAGGGGAGGGGGGAGCCTACGTCCAGCCGACGGCAATTCGGCCTGACAAATAGCGCATCCTCACCCCACCACCCAGTCCCGTAGCGGCTGCCACAGCACGCGCTCCGCCGTTTGGCCGGCAGCCATACCGATATGGCCGGCGGCGGGCTCGTGCAGCACCGCGCCCTCGATCAGCGACGCCAGCGGTCGCGCGGATTCCGGCGGCACGATGCGGTCGCGGCCGGGGGCGGCGACGAAGGTCGGAAGGTGCAGCGTTGTCGGATCGACCGGCAGACCCGCGATGCACCATTCACCCCGCGCCGGTGTGTTGTCGCCATACCACCCGGTCAGGCACTCCCGCGCCACCGGGGCGACCAGCGGGATGCCGTCGTTCAGCCAATCCTCCAAAGCAACGAACAGCCGGGCGCGGTCGGTTTCCGGGTCCAGGCGGGCAAAGCTGCGGTACTTGTCGGCCACGCCCCACGGATCGAGCATGGCGAACAACACCTGCAACAGATCGACCGGCAGCGTGTGGCTGAACGCGAGCATCGGCTCGACGAACGGCAGCATCGCCGCGGCCTGCTTCGCGCGTTCCGGCTCCGGCGCATGGAACTCCCACGGTGCCGCCAGCAGCGCCAGCGCGCGCACGAGGTCCGGCCGGCGCTGCGCCGCGGCGACGGCCAACGTGCCACCCATGCAGTAGCCGGCCAGCACCGTTGGGCCACCGGACAGGTCGCGTGCCGCGATCATCGCCCGCTCCATGCGGCCGGCGACGTAGTCGGTCAGGGTGAAGCGGCGCTCGGTCTCGCCCGGCCAGCCCCAGTCCAGCAGCAGCGGGCGCATGCCGTTCGCCGCCAGCCAGCGCAGCATCGAGTGCCCCGGCGCCAGATCCAGCACATACGCGCGGTTCACCAGCGACGGGACGAACAACACCGCCGGACCGGTGCCGCCCCCCGGGGCGCCATAATCCAGCAGGCGGCTGCCGCCCTCGGCCCACACCTCCGGCGGGTCGGGCAGCTCACGGCGCCAGGGATGCCGGCGATAGGCGGCGATGCCCTCAATCAGGGCCGCGTCCTGGCGCAGCGTCTCTTGCACCACGGAGCCTTGCCGCGCCGCGTCTTCCCCCTGCGCCAGGGCGGTGCGCACCATTTCCGCGATGTCCGCGCTCGATGTCGGCCAGCCGCCCTTCCAGTTCGGCAATCCGGCCCGAGAGACGCTCGATCGCAGCATCGCGAGGGTCAGGTGCAGCAGCAGCGGGCGCGGCCCCCGGCGCAGCAGCGGCCCCGGCAGGTCGGTCCGGGTCATGCGGCGTCGCCCGCAACATGGCGGACGCGGCGCCGGCCCACAGCGTCAGCATCGCCTGCCAGGTCTCCTGCGCCTCGCGGTCCACGGCGAGAGCCGCCAGCTCGCTCTGCCACAGCGTGACCCAGTCCTGCGCCAGCCGGCGCAGGTCGGGCGCCGCCACGTCCTCCGGGCCCGGATCGGTGCTCATGCCTCATCGACCCTCCTTCGCAGCGCGCAACCATAAGCGCGGCTCGGCCCGGACGGAACGGGTAAACCGTGAGGAAGGACCGGGGCTCCACCCCTGGATCCCGTCAGGAGGGCGGGGCACTCCTGGCGGAGTTCAGGGGCGGATCCCCACCGGCACTATTGGGCCAGTGGCGCGAGTCATTCAAAGTGATGGGTCCGACGCCGGTCCGTCACAACTGTGGATGGCTCAGGTCCTGCCGTCGTAACCCGCAGGGCAATCGCCTATGCCGGGAATCCGCGCGGAACACCCGGGCAGCGCTCGTGCGGTTCGTTGCGAGTTTAGATTTTAACACGGAGAAAGATCGAGGATCACGGAGTGCCACGGAGCCACTTTCCCGGTGGGAAACGCTGCAGCGAACGCCCCGTCTGCGATAGATTCTGTTGCATTCCTCGGCTATGCAGGCAGCAGCACACGAGCACGGTCGCTCCGTGGCACTCCGCGGCCCTCGATCTTCCTCCGTGTTAAAATCTAAACTTGCAACGAACTGCACGGACTTCGCGGCCAAAGCGGAGAGTCCCCACTGCCGCTCTCCGCTGGCATCCGCCAAATGCGATTGCCTTGTCGGAACCCGTCAGAATCGCTGACGCGAGGCACTAACCCACAGGAGGCATCGCCCCTGAAACCACACCAAGGGGCAGAGCCTCCTGGCGGGTTTCAGGGGGGAGGCCCGACCTTCCTACGCTCACTCCGCGCGGATCAGCCCGCGATGGCTGGGCGCGTCGATGAACGCCAGTATCTCGGCGATCAGCGGATCCTCGCCGTAGCGTGCCCGCGTCTCCGACAGGCGCTGGGCGAACAGGCCTTCATGCCGGAACAAGGTGCGGAACGCCGTATGCAGCCGCTGGATCTGCGCCTTGTCGAAGCCGCGCCGCTTCAGGCCGATCACGTTCAGCCCCGCCAACCGCGCGCGATTGCCGATGACGCTGCCAAACGGGATCACGTCCGCCTCGACGCCCGACACGCCGCCGATCATCGCCGCGCGGCCGATGCGCACGAATTGATGGATCGCCGCCGCGCCGCCGATCACCGCGTGGTCGGCGATACTGACATGCCCGCCCATGACCGCATTGTTAGCGACAATGACGTGGTCGCCCAGGCTGCAATCATGCGCGACATGCGCCACCGCCATGATCAGGCAGTCGCTGCCGACGCAGGTGATGCCGCGGCCGGTGACAGTGCCGCGGTGGATCGTGCAGTGCTCGCGAATCTGCGTGCGCGCGCCGATTTCACAGCGCGTCGGCTCGCCTTTGTATTTCAGGTCCTGCGGCGCCATGCCGACGGTGACGAACGGATACAGCACCACGTCCGGTCCGATGCGCGTATGGCCATCGGCCACGACGTGCGACACGAGCTCCGCGCCATCATCAATAACCACGTCGGAGCCGACGGTACAGAACGGCCCGATGCGCACGTTCGTGCCGAGCACGGCGCCACGCTCGACGATCGCTGTCGGGTGGATCTGCGTTCCGGCCAGACTGCGTGTGAGCGTGTCGGTCAAAGCATCCATCGGAATGAGATCTTTCGCCAAGGATCGATCAGCGGGAAGAAGCGCAGGCTATGGCCCGGGGACGCCGCCACCAACTCAATCATTGTTGCCGGATGTTTCCGACATTTGGCTTGTAACACCTTGTTTCGTCTCGGATTTCGGCGATTTCGCGGCAGCGGCACGAAATTACGCCGCCGTCGCGCGGTCGCGGATCATGGCCGCGAAAGTCGCTTCCGCGACCGACACGCCATCGACACGCGCCACGGCGTTGAACTTCCAGACATTGCCGCGATTGCGATCCTTGTTGACGTGAACGCGCACCTGATCGCCGGGCACCACGGGGCGGCGGAACTTCGCGCCCTCGATCGACATGAAATACACCAGCTTGCCCGCGGCCTCCGGCCCCAGGGTCTCGACCACAAGCACCGCGGCGGTCTGCGCCATCGCCTCGATCAGCAATACGCCGGGCATGACCGGGTGGTTGGGGAAGTGGCCGGCAAAGAATGCTTCGTTGATCGAGACATTCTTGACACCAACGGCCGAGACGTTGCGCACGACCTCCACCACGCGATCGATCAGCAGGAACGGATACCGGTGCGGGATCGCGTGCATGATGCCCGCGATGTCCAGCACGTCGCCGGTGCTTACGTCCTGCGGTGTCGCGGCGTCCATTACGTTCCGCCCGTATCCGTTTCGGTTCCTGAACCTGTCCCTCTCGGGCGCTTCGATTCGCGCACCAGCCGTCGGATCGCGGCGACTTCACGGAAGAACGCCCGCGCCGGCTGTGCCGGACTGCCAACGACTTCCGCGCCCGCCGGCACGTCCGCCATCACGCCCGCCTGCGCTCCGATCCGCGCCCGCCGTCCGATCCGCAAGTGCCCGGTCATCCCGGCCTGGCCGCCGAGCATGACATGGTCTTCCAGGATCGTGGATCCCGAAATGCCCGCTTGCGAAACGATAACGCAACCGCGCCCGAGGCGTACGTTGTGCCCGATCTGCACCAGGTTGTCGAGGCGAGACCCTGCGCCGATCACGGTGTCGTGGAGGTGTCCTCGGTCGATCGTGGTGTTGGCGCCGACCTCGACATCGTCCTCCAGGATCACCCGCCCGAGCTGAGGCACGGTGCGGAACCCCTCGGCGGTGATGGCGAAGCCGAAGCCTTCCTGCCCGATGCGGGCACCCGGATACACATAGACCCGGGCGCCGACCAGGGCGTAGGACAGGCTGGCATGCGGGCCGATCCGACAGTCGGCGCCGAGCACGACGCCGTCGCCGATCACGGCGTGGGAGCCGATCCGGCAGCGCGGTCCGATCTCGGCCCCAGCGCCGATCACCGCCAGCGGGCCGATCTCGGCGCTGGAATCCACCGCAGCCTGCGGTGAGACAACCGCGCTGGGATGGATGCCGGGCTGGATCGGCGGCAACGGATGGAACAAGGCGGCGACACGGGCCCAGGCCGCGTACGGTTCGACAGTAACGATTGCCACGGAGCCGGCGGGCACGCGCGCGGCGAGATCGGGGTGCAGGATCACCGCGCCAGCCCGCGTCGCCTCTAACGCGGGCACATACTTGCGGTTATCCAGAAAACTGACCTCTTCCGGCCCTGCGGTCTGCAGCGGCGCCACGCCGGCCAGCATCAGCCGGCGCAGCGGCGCCTCTCCTTCGGCAGCGTCAGCCACCGCCGCAAGCGAGTGCGGCCCAGCCCGCTGGAAGAAACGAGGATCGCCCGCGATCTCAGGCCAGTCCAGGACGCCCCCCTTTAGTGCTTGACCGGCGCCTTGGCCGCCGGCTTGCCACCGTCGGCCTTGGCCGGCCCGATCTGCAATGGCGAAACGCCGTCAGGCGGGATGATCACGGTCGGCAGCGCCTTGTTCAGAAAGTCGGCGACTTCCGGCGTCAGGTCGAACTCCGGCGTGGCATAGCCGAGTTGGGCCGAGTTGAGCACGATGTTGATGCCGCGGGCCTGGGCGATCTCACCGATGATCTGGTTCAAGGTACGGTCGATCTGTGCCTCGGCGTACTGCGCCTGCTCCTGAATGATGCGGGCGCGCTCGGTGTACTTGCGGCGGAACTCATCGGACCGGGTTTGCTCCGCAAGCTCGCGCTGGTGCCGTTGCTCTGGCGTCAGCTTGGCCTGGGCAGCCTCCAGCGACGCGTGCTGCTCACGCAGCACCACTGCCTCATGCTGCGCGTCGTCGTTGAGCTTCTTGCGTCGATCGTTGAGCTCCTTGATGGCCTGCTGATAGGCCGTCGAGGCGTGCAGCAATTCCGGTGTGGATATGATGCCAACGATCGCGGCCGGCGTCGGCGGGCCCTTCGGAATTGGGGGAATCTTGGGCGGCGGCGGCAAATCGACATGGATCTGCTGCGGCGCAACTTCGGCACCGGGCACATCGTCGGCGGGACCCGGCACGGCCGCACGGGTTGCGGCGGGTGGGTGCGGCGTGCCGGGCACGAACCAACCCGGGTTCTGCGACCCGGTCTGGCCCTGCGGCGCGGTCTGCGCCGCGGCGGCGAGCGGCTGAGCAGCGATTGCCAGTGCCGCCAGGGCACCGATCAGCGAAAGTCGGAGTTTGTCCACTAGAACCTCGTACCGAATCCGAAGCGGAAAAGCTGGGTCTGATCGTCGGCTTGCTTCACCACGAACGGCGCCAAGTCAATGTTTATCAGCCCGAACGAACTGTTCCAGGTGATGCCGAACCCCGCACCGACGCGAGGGGCGGCGGATTGGCTGATCACACAGGGCTGGCCGTTCTCCTGGCAACTGGAGAAATTGTGGAAGCTCGCCTCCGTCAGGCCGCCCACATCGACGAACACGTGACCGGTAAGCCCGAGATCGGGCGACACCGGCAGCGGGAAGCGCAGCTCCGTCGTGTCCGTCCAGATGAAGCGACCGCCCAGCGGATCGCCGGAGATCGCGTCATGCGGCCCGGCGCCGCCGTCCTCGAAGCCACGCAAATTGTCGCCGCCCAGGAAGAACCGATCGATGATCTGCTCCTGCTGACCGCCCAGTTCGAGCAACTGGCCCGCCCCGGCCGCGAGCTTGATTCCCCAATCGGAATTGCCGGTGAAACGATCGAGCGGGATGTAGTAGCTGCCATTCACGCTGACCCGCGCGAAGTGTTCTTCCCCGCCGATGCCCGCGAGGTCGGTGCCCAGCGAGAGCAGATAACCGGTGTGCGGGTTGATCTTGCTGTCCCGGTAATCCAGCGTCACCACCTGACCAACCTGCGACAGCAACGTGGTGCCCGCCTGGTTGGTGATGAACGGGCTGGCCGTGTCGGTGACGTCGAACACCGTCCGGTTGGCCAGCGTATAGCTCCATACCTGCTGCAGGTGTTCGTTGAAATTGTAGCCAAGGCGCACGTCAAAGCCCTGCCGCCGCTCGTCATACGGCTCGGTGCCCAGGTAGTTGGTCTGGATGAAGAAGATGTCGGACCCGGCAATCAGGTTGCGGTCGAGGAAATACGGATCGGTGGTCGAAAGATCGATCGACGTGTCCTTCTGCGCCAGCACGCCGTTGATGCTGGCGGAAATGCCGGTGCCGACGAGGTTATGCTCGCCAAGACCGACGTCGAGCAGCGCGCCGATGTCGGTGGAATAACCGCCGCCGAATGTCAGCTCGCCGGTCGATTTTTCCGCCACTGTGGTGGTCAGAACGGCCCTGTCAGGGGCCGAACCCGGCGCCGGCACGATATCGACCTTGCCGAAGTAGCCCAGGTCCTCCAGCTTCTGCTTGGTACGGCGGACGGCCTCGGCACTGAACGGATCGCCCTCGGCCAAAGTGAACTCGCGGCGGATCACCTTGTCCTCGGTGCGGGTGTTGCCGACGATGTTGACGCGTTCGACATAAACGCGCGGCCCCTCGCCCACGTCGAACGCCAGCGTGACGATGTGCTTGACGGTATCGCGCTCGATGCGCGGCTTGACGTTGACGAAGGCGAAGCCGCGGCTGCGCACGTCGTCCTCGATCGCATCCAGGGTGCGGCTGACCGCGTCGCCGTCGTACCAGTCGCCGTCATTGAGTTTCAGATCGCGACGCAGCGCGGAGCCTGGCAGATTGCGAAGCTGGGAGTTGATGGAGACCTTGCCGACACGATACCGCTCCCCTTCGTGCAAGACGAAGGTCAGGAAGAAGCCCTTGCGGTCGGGTGCCAGTTCGGCGGTGGCATTGAGGATCTGAATATCGACATAGCCGTGCTTCAGGTAGAAGTTGCGCAACAGCTCCTGGTCCAGCTTAAGCCGGTCCGGATCGTACTGGTCGGAGGATGACAGGAAGCGCCACCAGCGTTCCTCCCGGCTGTTGATCACGTCGGTCAGCCGGCTTTGGCTGTACACGTGGTTGCCGACGAAGGCGATCCTGGCAATCAGCGTGGAGGGACCGTCGTTGATCTGGTACACGACGTTCACACGGTTCTGCGGCAGCCGGATGATCTGCGGCGTGACCTTGGCGTTGTAGTAGCCGCGTTGCGCATAGGCATCGAGGATACGCTGACGGTCCACCTCGGCCAGCGCCGGCGTGAAAACCGCGGCCGGCTTCATCTGTACGATCGGACGCAGCGTATCGTCATCCAGCTCGTGATTGCCCTCGAACGCGACCTGGCTGACGATCGGGTTTTCCACGACGTGCACGACGAGCGTATCGCCCACCCGGTTCAGTCGGACGTCCTGGAACAATCCGGTGGCGTAAAGGGTCTTCAGGCTGTCGTCCAACCGGCTTTGGTCGAACGGATCGCCAGCCTGGACCAGCATGTAGGAACGGATGGTTCCGGCCTCGATGCGCTGGTTGCCCTCGACGCGAATCGCCGCAATGACGCCGGTGGCCGGACCCGGGCGGGGAACCGCTGCGACGGGTCGCGGTGCCGGAGCTGCCGGACGCTGCGCCACCACCGGGGCAGCAAAGGCAGCCGACATCAGGCACGCGGCGGCCAGCCGCACGAAGCTCAATCGATGCAAACCGTGCGTCTCCCCGCATTGGAAGCCGTTGCCAGGAAGTTGCGGCAACGGCCGGACTCGATCAGGTGGCGGCGGAAGATAGCCTCCGGTCCGCTGCGGCGCCAGCGGGAGGGTCAGCGCAGGAATGGATTGTGCTGACGCTCGGCGCCGATGGTCGAACCGGGGCCGTGGCCGCACAGGAACTGCAAATCGTCTCCCAGTGGCAGGAGTTTCGTGACGATGGCATCGATCAAGGCGGCGTGATCGCCATAGGGGAAGTCGGTGCGGCCGACGGAGCCCTGAAACAAAACGTCACCCAGCAGTCCGAAGCGTGCTGCCTGGTTGATGAAAACCACGTGGCCGGGGGTGTGGCCGGGGCAGTGCAGCACGTCGAAGCGGTGGGTGCCGAGCGCGACGGTGTCGCCTTCCTGGAGCCAACGGTCGGGGGTGACGTTGCGCGCGGCAAAGCCGTAGCGCGCGGCCTGGGATTCCAGGTCGTCGAGCAGGAATTGGTCGCGGCGGTCGGGGCCTTCGATGGGAAGGGGAGTGTCGGGGGCGCGGGCGCGCAGGCTGGCGGCGAGCGCGGTGGCACCACCCGCGTGGTCCATGTGGCCGTGAGTGAGCACGATGCGCTCGACCGTGACGCCGAGCTGGTCGATGGCGGCGAGGATGCGGCCGGCCTCGCCGCCGGGATCGACGATCAGGGCGTGCTTCGATTCGTCGTCCCACAGGATGGCGCAGTTCTGCTGGAATGGGGTGACGGGGATAACTGCGCCGCGGAGCTGGGACATTGGTGGGCCTTGGTCTGTTTTCGAAGAGACGCGTTCGTGCATAGCCTGTGTCATTGCGCGGGGCGTGACTGTCCTGCTGTCATTGCGAGTTCGCCACCGGCCTGGATGAAACGGCAGCATTCTGTCATTGCGAGGCCGCTTGGCCGAAGCAATCTCGTTCGTGACGTGCCGCCGGCAGCTCGTCGGGAACGGGATTGCTTCGGCCAAGCGGCCTCGCAATGACAGAAGGTCAGCGTTTCATCGAGCGCGGGTCTGCCTCGGCTGGTGGCAACTCGCAATGACATTACGCCGCAGGCCGTTGACATTACGCGGCCACGCGCCGTTCCGGTGCCGCTCTCGCGTCTTCCAGGATCATATCCGACGCCTTCTCTGCAATCATGATCGTTGGCGCATTCGTGTTGCCGGCGATGATCGATGGCATGACCGAAGCATCCACCACGCGCAGCGAACCGATCCCATGCACGCGCAGCCGTGGATCGACCACCGAGTTCGGCCCGTGCCCCATGCCGCAGCTTCCGACCGGATGCAGGTTCGAAACCCCCCGCTTCCGCACATCGTCCGCAAGCTGCTCGTCGGTGATCACGCCAGGGCCGGGCGACGTTTCCGCGACCAGCAGCCGCTGCAACGCGTTCTGCCGCGCGATCTGCCGGGCGACGCGCATGCCGGCGATCAGCGCCTGCATGTCGTATTCCGAGCGCAGGAAGTTGAAGCGTATCTCCGGCGGAGCGAACGGGTCCGGGCTTTTCAGCCGCACCGTGCCGCGCCCCTCCGGCCGCAGATGGACGGGGCTGATCGCGAAGCCGGGGAACGGATGCGAGATGATGCCGTCGCGCGTGCGGTCGATCGTGCTCCAGGCGGAAATGTTGAGCTGGATATCCGGCCGCTCCAGCCGCCGGTCGCTGCGCACCATCGCGCCGACATAGAGGCCGTTCCCGGACATCGGACCGCCGCGGTACAGCAGGTACTGCGCACCGGCGACCAGCCGGCGGGTCGTCGAATAATGCAGCTCGTTCATCGTGATCGATTTCGAAATGCGCCAGGTGCAGTAGGTGTTGAAATGGTCGTGCAGATTGGAACCGACGCCCGGCAGCTCGTGGATCACGTCGATGCCCATGTCGTGCAGGTGCTGTGCCGGGCCGATGCCGGACAGCAGCAGAAGCTGCGGCGAGCCGTAAGCACCGCCCGACACGATCACCTCGGCGCTGGCGTAGGCGACTTCCACGCCGCGCGGCGAGCTGAATTCGACGCCAACCGCACGGCCGTTCTCCACCAGCACGCGCGTCGCATGCGCCTTGGTACGGATGGTCAGGTTCGGCCGTTTGCGTGCTGTGCGCAGATAGGCGGCGGCGGTGCTCCAGCGGCGGCGATCCTTCGTGGTGGTCTGGTAATAGCCGCAGCCTTCCTGGTTGGCGCCGTTGAAGTCCGGGTTGGGCTTGATGCCGGCCTGGATGCAGGCGTTCAGCAGCACCTTGGCGATCTCCCATTCGTACGGCTGGTTGGAAACGTGCAGCGGCCCGCCGGAGCCGTGGAATTCGTCGGCGCCGCGCTCGTTATCTTCGGCTTTACGGAAGTAGGGCAGCACGGATTCCCAGTCCCAGCCTTCGCAGCCGCGCTGCCGCCATTCGTCATAATCGGCGTGGTTGCCGCGCATGTAGATCATGCCGTTGATCGAGCTGGTACCGCCCAGCACCTTGCCGCGCGGCTGATACATGATGCGGTCGTTCAGATTCGGTTCCGGCTCGGAATCGAACATCCAGTTGACGCGCGGATCGACGAAGGTCTTGGCATAGCCGAGCGGCACATGGATCCAGAAATGGTTGTCCTTGCCGCCCGCTTCCAGCAGCAGCACGCGGTAACGGCCGGATTCCGACAGGCGTGCCGCCAGGACGCAGCCAGCCGAGCCGGCGCCGGTGACGATGAAGTCGTAGGTTGCTGCCGATTCCGACATGTTTCCCCCCGCGTCCTGGCCGCAAAGCAAGCCAGCCGCCCTGCGCTGTCAAGCGGCGGCCCGCACTGCAGCCTTGTGCGATCCGCCGCATTCCCGGCATGCTGCGCGCCGAAGGAGCCCGCCGACAGCAGAAAGTGCGACGCATGCCGCAGACGGCCCGGAACGCCGATGGGCACCCGACATTCAATCCGGAGCCGGACGGCGACCCGACGAACCGGGTGCTGGTGACGGTCTGCACGATCCTGGCAACCATCCTGCAATCGCTCGACAGCACGATCGCCAACGTGGCGCTGCCCTACATGCAGGGCTCCATGAGCGCGAGCCAGGAAGAGATCAACTGGGTGCTGACCAGCTATATCGTCGCGGCGGCGATCATGACCGCGCCGGTGGGTTTTCTCGCCGCACGCTTCGGCCGCACGCGGTTGTTCGTGACGTCCGTCATCGGATTCACCCTCGCGTCGGTCATGTGCGGCATGGCGCAGACGCTGAGCCAGATCGTGGTGTTCCGCATCGTACAGGGCATGTTCGGCGCGGCGCTGGTACCGTTGTCGCAGGCCGTGCTGTTTGACGTTTATCCGGTGAAGCAGCGCGGCGCCGCCATGGCGGTCTGGGGCATGGGCGTCATGGTCGGGCCGATCCTTGGCCCCACACTGGGCGGCTGGCTGACCGAGAACTACGACTGGCGCTGGGTCTTCTATATCAACGTGCCGTTCGGCATCCTCGCGGCAGTCGGCATCACGATGCTGCTGAAGGAGACACCGCGGCGCGAGGGCGCGCGCATGGACTGGATCGGCTTCGGTGCATTGAGCCTCGCCGTCGGGTCGTTCCAGATGATGCTCGACCGCGGCGAATTGCTGGACTGGTTCAGCTCACCCGAGATCGTCGCCGAGGCATGCCTGGCCGGGCTCGGGATGTACTGCTTCCTCGTGCAGCTTTCCTGCGGGCGCAATCCGTTCCTGTCGCCCCGTCTGTTCCGCGACCTGAACTTCATGATCGGCCTGGTGTTCATGTTCGTCGTCGGGTTGATCCTGTACGCGACGCTCGCGCTGCTGTCGCCCTATTTGCAGACGCTGATGAATTATCCCGTGGTCACCGCCGGTATCGTGCTGGCGCCGCGCGGCGTCGGTACCATGGCCGCGATGGTCCTGTGCGGCCGCCTGGTGGGGCGGGTCAGCGTGCGCGTGCTGGTCGGCGTCGGCTTCGTCGCCACTGCGTATGCGCTGTACGCGATGACGTCGTGGACGCCCGACATTTCCGAATGGAACGTGATCAGCGTCGGCTTCATTCAGGGCATGAGTATCGGGCTCGTCTTCGTGCCGCTGTCCACGGTGGCGTTCGCCACGCTGCCGGCGGAACTGCGCACCCAGGCAACGGGGGTGTTCAGCCTGATCCGCAACGTCGGCAGCGCGATCGGCATTTCCGTCACCGGCGCACTGCTGCAAAGCAACACACAAGCCAATCACGCCATGATCGGCGACGCGGTGACGCCGTTCAACCGCAGCTTGCTCTCCACCCACATCCTGCACTTCTGGAACCCAGAGCATGTGCACGGCGCGGCGATGCTGAATGAGGAAATCACGCGCCAGGCCAGCACCATTGCCTATGTCGATGATTTCAAGCTGATGCTGATCCTGGCACTATGTTCCATGCCGTTCGTGTTGTTCATTCGTACGGAACAACGCCGGGCGGCGACGCAAGCTCACGCGGCGGCTTTGGACTGAGGCGCCGACGCGTCCTCCAGGATCATCGCGGCACATTTCTCGCCGATCATGATGGTGGGGGCGTTGGTATTGCCGCCGACCGCCACCGGCATGATCGACGCGTCCGCCACGCGCAGGCCGTCGATGCCGTGCACGCGCAGACGGGGATCGACCACGGTGTTAGTGCCGGTGCCCATCGCGCAGGAGCTGGTGGGATGCTGGTTCGATACGCCGCTCTGCCGCACGTAATCGGCGATGTCCGCGTCGCTGTCGATGCGGCCGCCGGGCAGCAGTTCCTCAACGATGTAGGGCTTCAGCGCCGGCTGCTCGGCGATGCGGCGACATAGGCGGATGCCGAAGGTGATTGCCTGCATGTCGTATTCGCTGCGCAGGTAATCGAACAGGATTTGGGGGGGCGCGAGTGGGTCGGGCGTGGCGAGGCGCACGGTGCCCCGGCCGTCCGGACGCAGGTGCACCGGGCTCATGGTGAAGCCGGGGAACGGATGCGGGATGACGCGGTCCTTGTTGCGCTCCATCGTGCTCCACTCGAACAAGTTGATCTGGATGTCGGGGCGTTCGAGGCGCGGATCGGAGCGGGTGAAGAGGCCGGCGTGGATGCCGTTGCTCGCCATCGGACCGGACCGGAACAACGCGTACCGCACCCCCGCCGACAGCTTGCGCAACACGCTGTTCTCCAGGTCGTTCAGCGTGATCGACTTGCTGCAACGCCAGCTTACGAAGGAATTGAAATGATCGTGCAGGTTGGAGCCGACGGCTGGCATGTCGCGAACGACGGGCACACCCAGCTCCTGCAGATGCTGCGCCGGCCCGAGGCCTGACAGCAGCAGAAGCTGCGGCGAACCATAGGCGCCGCCGGAGACAATGATCTCGCCCCGCGCGTGTGCGATGCGACGGCCCTGCGGCGTCTGGTATTCGACGCCGGTGGCGCGGCCGTTCTCGATGACGACGCGCGTGGCGTGCGCGTTGGTTTCCACGACCAGGTTGGCACGCGGTCGCGCCGGTTCGAGGTAGGCTTTCGCCGTGCTCCAGCGCCGGCGCTTGCTGGTCGTCGTTTGGTAATAGCCGCAGCCTTCCTGTTGCGCGCCGTTGAAATCGGGATTGCGCGCGATGCCGGCCTGCACCATCGCATCGAGCACCGCGTCGGCGAGTTCGAAATGGCCGGGCTGGTCGGATACGTGCAACGGACCGCCGACGCCGTGGAATTCGCTGGGACCATGCGTCTGGTTCTCGGCTTTCTTGAAGAACGGCAGGACGGAGTCCCAGTCCCAGCCGACGCAGCCGCGTTGCCGCCATTCGTCGTAATCGCCGTGACTGCCGCGGATGTACACCATGCCGTTGATCGAACTGGACCCGCCGAGCGTCTTGCCGCGCGGCAGATAGAGCTGACGATTGCCGAGCTGCGGCTGCGGCGCGGTCTCGAATTTCCAGTTCACCTGCGGATCGACATAGGTCTTGGCGTAGCCGAGCGGGATGTGGATCCACGCGTTGCTGTCGGGCGGTCCGGCTTCCAGCAGCAGCACGCGGTGACGGCCGGATTCGGACAGACGCGCGGCAATAACGCAGCCGGCGCTGCCGGCGCCGGTGACGATGAAGTCGAAGGTTTCCCCCTCAGTGGGCATGGCGTTTCTTCTCTTGGTCGTGGTCGCCTATCGTGCCTCCGCTCGCCCGGATGCGGCAATGAGTCACCCGCCGCGTCTCGCCCGCGCTCTGCTGGACCGCGGCGCAGCCTGGCGTTTGCGTGCGCGCGCCGGTTCGGATGCAATGGCCGACAAGCCAGCGATCGTCACCGATGCGCGGCCGTCGAACTCCGCGACCAGACGCAGGCGCCCACCAAGCCCTTGCAGATAATGGTCGAGCGTGGACAACAGCATATCGGTTCGTTGTTCTGCCCGGGAAATCGTCTCCTGCTTCACGTGCAGCTTCTTCGCCAGTGCCACCTGCGTCCGGCCCATCGCCTTGCGCAGATCGCGCAGACTCATTTCCTCCGCGATCAGCTCCTCGGCGCGCGCGCGAATGCTTGCCTGGTCCTCAGCGGATTGCCGCGCGACCATTTCCGCCAGCGGAATGCCTTTGCTCATGCTTGCTCCTGCCACGTCTCGAACCGGTGCTCCGCCAACGCGATCAGTCTTCGATAGAATCGTTCCTGCGCAACGCCGCGTTTGTCCCCTGCAACCAACAGAACCGCGATACGCTGCCCGTCGAATGCAAATGCAACCCGCCAAACCCCGCCCGCTGCGTTGAAGCGCAACTCCTTCAGATTCGGAACCCGGCTACCCTTTTTAGCGTATCGACCCTGGGACGACCGAGCGCCGGGCCGGCGACGCTGAGCACCGTTGCGTTGGCCAATAGCTCCCGTTGAACCGCTGGCGCCAAATGGTCGAATTCGCGCGCAAAGTCTGGGTGGAACTCGACGCGCCATGCCATCCGTTGTTCCTGGCACAGCCGGAATATGACAGCAAGATCATATTTGGCGGGAGCGAATGCCGGTGCGCATCGTGCGAGGCTACAAATCCGCCACCCTGATCCACGTCCCGATCCCCGCCGCCACCAGCAGCCCGACGACAATCACCGGAACGTTGCCCGCGTCCAGTTCGTGTGCCACCGCGATCCACAGCACGAAGACCGCGATGCCGACCGCGATGCCGCCGATCAGGCTCGCCTTGCCCGACTTGACGCGGACGCGTCCGCTCATTCCGCTGCCATCCGCACGTGGCCGACCCGAACATCGTCGCTGGTGTTGCGCACGCGCTTCAAATCGCGCCGCACGAACTTGGTGCTGTAGCCGTTGAACAAATGCTGCGGCAGCCCGCACGCCAGATCGGACGTGCCGAAGAACCAGTCGGCGACGGGATAGGTCAGGTTGAAATTGCGCTCCATCATCAATGCCGTGTTGTGATGCGCGATATGGTGCCGACGCAACGAGTTTACAATCGGGATGTGCCGGACGATGCTGTCATCCTTCACGTGGCAGCAGTAATGGAACAGCTCGTAGTTGAGGTAGAGCGCCACGTTGGTGATCAGCAGCAGCCAGCCGGCGTTTGCCAGGCCAACCAGGCCAAGAATGCCCGCGAACGGCAGCGACAGCGCCATGAACGCGACCAACGCGTAGGGCGGGAAGAACACGATGCGGAAGTCGCGGGTGTTGTCGATGGTCGGCTCGATATGGGTGAAGAACTGGTGGTGCGCCAGCGTGTGCCGCTTGTAGATGCCCATGAAGCCCTTCACCGGCCGGTGCATGACGTAGCGGTGGATCCACCACTCGAACACGTTGGAGATGCAGAACGCGACCGGGATGATCAGGTATTCGTACCACGCCGGATGCGCGATCTGCCGCGCGCAGTACCAGATGGCGGCGAATCCCAGGGCGTAGATCAGCGCCACATGCACCCAGCCGTAATAGGCCGGCGCGATGCGGGTGCGGAATTCGGCGCGGAAGGCTGCCTGCCGCTGCGACATCCTGGCTTGGTCCATGACACGTCCTCCAGAGCGGTATTGGTAGGACGGGAATCCCGGCCGCGACAAGGGCCGGCTGGCAACGCATAGTGGCGCACCCGACGGAAGGAGACGGCCATGCTGGAAGTGGAAAAGCCGGCCGACATGAAGGCGCATATCGGCCAGAAGCTTGGCGTCAGCGACTGGGTCTCGGTGGACCAGGCGACGATCGACAAGTTCGCCGACGCCACCGGCGACCATCAATGGATCCATGTCGATGTCGAACGCGCCAAACGCGAGATGCCCGGCGGCAAGACCATCGCCCACGGTTTCCTGACGCTGTCCCTGCTCGCTGGCCTGGCACATCAGATCTACGAAATCCGCAAGCGCTCGCGCGGCATCAATTACGGGTCCAACAAGGTGCGCTTCACGTCGCCGGTGCCGGTGGGATCGCGCGTGCGGCTGAGCCAGACGCTGAAGAATGTCGAGGACATCGATGGCGGCGTCCGCATGACCTTCGAAAGCACGATGGAAGTCGAAGGCAGCACGCGGCCCGCCCTGGTGGCCGAGACGCTCAGCCTGGCGTACGACTGAACCCACGGTGTTGGCCACGCAGGCGCTGGCGACGGCGACGGAGGTCTCGGCGCCCGATGGTTCGACGGTGCGTATCCTGGCCGCCAGTGCGCGCGGCAGCATGGCGCATTTCGCATTGCCGGCTTACGGCGTGTCGCGCGCGGTGGCGCATCGGACGGTGGAGGAGCTCTGGTTCGTCGTGTCGGGGCACGGACGCATGTGGCGACGGGATGCGAACCGCGAGGAGATCGTTGTGCTTGAGGCTGGGATGTCGCTGGCGATTCCGTGCGGCACGTCGTTCCAGTTCAGGTCCGATTCCGCCGAGCCGCTGCGCGCGATCGGCGTGACGATGCCGCCCTGGCCGGGGGGAGACGAGGCTTACGCGGCAGAAGGGCCGTGGGGCGCGACGGTGTGATGCGCGCCGACCGTCTGTCATTGCGAGGCCGCTTGGCCGAAGCAAGAAACAAGGTTCCCCCCTCCCCTTGAGGGAGGGGTTGGGGGAGGGGTGCGTACATCCGCGGTCGGTGGATGTACGCACCCCTCCCCCAACCCCTCCCTCAAGGGGAGGGGGGACCTAGTTTCTTGTTAGGCCACTTGGCCGAAGCAA